>NZ_CALEFV010000051.1 GCF_937877005.1 uncultured Fibrobacter sp.
GTTGTAATCGAAGGCGCGCACGTTCAGCGCGGCGAAGATTTCGTTCAAGGCGTTCTCAGCGTAGCATTTGTCCTTGCCGTCGGAGATGAAATGTACAACTTTGCCTACCCATGCGCTGGCCGTGGCTTTCTGGAGTTTGTAGAAGGGCTGGAAGGCGTAGCAGTCGGCATCAAAGATCTTGACGGATACCTCAAGCACGCGGCCGTCTTTCACGCGGCCCTTGAAGTCCTTGCCGCACGGTTCCTTGACGCTGTCCACATATTTCTTGATGGCGGGGCTGAAGTCCTTCGGCAGGTTTGCATCTTCCATGAACTTGGTCTTGACTTCTTCCCAGCTAATGTTCAGCGCTTCGGCGCTGCGGTCGACCTTGGCGAGGTAGCTGTGCTTCAGCTTCGGATGCGGATACAGCGTAAAGCTAATTGTTTCGCCTTCCTTACCGGGCGCCTGTCTGCGGTGGCACATCTCGTAGACCTTTCCGGTTTCAAGCTCGTGGACTTCCCAGTCTTCGTCGCCAATCTTGTGCAGAATGCCGCGCTTTACGCGGGTCTCGGTAGACTTGTCGTTCTGCCGGCGACTACGGGCGCCAGGTCGGCGGTTATCTTCGGGATACTGTTCTGCGATTTTCTTAATGCGCTTTTCGCGCTTTTCCTCGACCGGTTCTCCGTCGCCGAGTTGGTATTCCTTGTGGCTGGTACGCTTCAGCAAGCCTTGTTCCACCATGTCGGCGAGCATCTGCTTGAATGCCATTTTCTGTTTTTTAGGAAGTCCAAGTGCGCTGCGCAGGCGGCTACCGACCATGGGTTCGTCGCGGAGAATTGCGATAATCTGGTCTTCGCTAGGTAAGTTATGAGCCATTCTATGCCTCCTTGGATGCTTCGGCGTTTTCGGCCTGCTTGTAGGGCAACGCGGATTCGATCATGTCATGGATCTCGTTGCGCAAATCGTTCATAGTCTTTTCGGCGTAACTTTCGGGAGTCTGTAGCGGGTGCACCACAATTTTCACCACGCCCGGAGTCTGCGCCCACTTTACCTTGGAAAGTCGTTTACCTGTATCTACCAATGTAATCGGTAAAAGGGGAAATAGGTTATCTTTTGCCATTCTGAATATTCCATTCTGGAATGGTAGCAGGCGACCATCGGTGCTGCGGTGGCCTTCGGGGAACACGGTGATGGTGTAGTTATGTTCAAGTCTGTCTTTGACGAGCTTGCCCATTCCAGCGTTCTTGCGCGGGTCCTTGTGATTTACGGGAATGCAACCGACCTTTGTCAGCACCCAGCCAAACAGGGGAATATTCCAGAGTTCGCCCTTTGCAATAAACGCGGTGATTGCGATCGAGGGCCATAGCACGTTGATGTCCAGGAAACTTTGGTGGTTAGCTACGATGACGAATCGCTTGTCGCTTGGAATGTTCTCCTGGCCCACAATTTCGAGCTTGATGCCGAAAATCCTGAAAACGGCCCTGAAGAAGGAGGCGCACACACGGGTGCATTCTTGCCACTGTCCGAGCAGGCCTCCCCTAAAGAGCATGTAGGGGATTCCGATGAAACAGAGCGAAATGCCGATAGTCAGGTAGTATAGAATTGCGCGAATGAATGCCATAGTAATCCTTGCGACGGTTGAATATACAGAATTAGACCTTGATTTTCCAGTCGAGGGTCTGGCCTGCGGCAAGCGGAACGACTCCGTTAACAATGTTGGGCACGACCCATGATTCCTTGACCACTTCTATCTGCTGGGTGGTGCGCGGAAGCCCGTAGAAATCGGCTCCGAAACCTGCGATGAAGTTCGAAAGTTTGTCGAGGTGGCCTGCGCGTTCAAATTCCTGAATGAGTAGCGGAATTGCTACCGGAGCGCTGTAGACGCCCGCCGCACCGCACGGACATTCCTTTTTGCTCAGCTGGTGCGGTGCGGAGTCCGTGCCGAGGAAAAACTTTGGATTGCCGCTGAAGGCGGCTTCGCGGATGGCGGCACGATCTTCAGGCCGTTTCGGCAGCGGCTTGCAGAAATGGTGCGGCCTGAGGGCGTCTCCGACGATATCGTCGAGGGTCATCATCAGGTGATGTACCGTGAAGGTTGCTGCTACGTTGGCAGGAAGTCTCTTGACAGCCTCGACGGACTTGGCGGAACTCAGGTGCTCAAAGACAATCTTCAGCTTCGGAAACTTTGCCGACAAGGTCTCGACGCGCCTAATGAAGGCGGGTTCGCGGTCCAGGCAGAATTCGCCGGGTTCCTCGCCGTGCACGCAGAGTATGAGTCCGAGTTTTTCCATCATGGCGACTACGGGGAAGATTCCCTCGAAATCACTGATGCCATCTGCGCTATTCGTGGTGACACCTGCGGGATAGTACTTACCGGCGACGACGCCCACGGCCATCATGTCCTTCAGGTCCTGTTCCGTGTAGTTTGGGTTCAGCTTGAATGTCATGAGAGGCACGAAGTCGGGACGCACGCTCCTGGCGGCATCGAGAATTTGAGCCTTGTAATCGGCAATCGCCTTTGCGCTTGTCATCGCGGGAACGGTGTTCGGCATAATAATCGCGCGGCCGAATTGCTGCACGAGATCGCGAACGTATCCGGGCATCAGTTCGCCCTGACGGAGGTGGGCATGAAAATCGTCTGGTAAGGGAAGTAGCATACCTTTGAATGTAGAAAATAGAGTTTAGAAATTAGAACTCAGAATGTGCGATGTGAGATGCGTAATGACGAATTTTTCATTTGTCACTTCACATTTCACACTTTCTACTACCCGCTGGTACGCAAATCGCGGAACAGTTCCCTGGAAATGTCGTTGTTCGCGTTGACCCAATAGTCGAATGGCATGGGTTCTGTCAGCTGTTTCTTGTGCAGGAAACAGATGTTGCAGTCCAGTTCCTTGGACATCACCAGGTCGTGAGTCACGATGATGATGGTCGTCTTGAACAGCATTCGCATGTTGTCGATCAGCGGAAGCAGGTTGCGACGGTTGTAGTTGTCAAGACCGGCCGTAGGTTCGTCCATCAGCAAAAGCTTCGGGTCCATGGCCCAGCTGCGGGCAATTGCCACACGCTTCTGCATGCCCATGCTGAGCATGTGCGGAAACAGGTCCGCTTCTTCGCGTACGCGCATGAGGTCCATGGCCATGTTGATCTTTTCGTCGATTTCTGCCGGCGTGCCCATCTTATGGTATCGTAGGGGCAGGGCGATGTTGTCGCGGACCTTGAGATTTGAAATCAGCGCTCCGTTCTGAAACACCATTCCGACCTGGCGCTTGGCCACTTCGAGTGCAGTCAATCTTTCAGGTGGAATATATTCCCCGAAGTAGTAGAGGTTTCCGCGGGTAGGACGGATCAGTCCAGCGATGATTCGGAGAATTGCGCTCTTGCCCTGGCCGGACGGACCTCCGATGCAGATGGTTTCGCCCTTCTTGACAATCAGATTCGCCCCGGCAATCAGTTCCTTTTGCGGGTCGTAGTCGTCGGGCCTGAAGAAACCCAGTGTTCTCGGCGTCGAGAAAGCCGTCCCTGCGATGTCGCGATACGCAAGGTGAACATCTTCCATCTTTAAGGCTTCGTCTAGCATTAGATAATCATCGAAAGGTTGTTCATGTAATCGACAAAATAGAATAGCGATAAAATCACGTCGGCAATAACGACATACAGGAAGGACTTGATGACGGAACGCGATGTCGCCTTGGGAACTTGGCGCACGTCGCGAGGAATGTTTAGGGCCTGGTAGCAAGCGTTGGTCGTGATGATGGCTCCGAATACGAGCGGCTTCAGGATGATGAATACGAAGTCGCTCAGCGTGATGGCGTTCAGAATTTCGTTACTCAGGTATGTCCAGGTCAGCTGAATGTTGATGATGTTGCCGCTTAGGATAATCGCGCCCTTAGTTACAAGGTAGCCTGCGCAGATGGCACTTACACTAAAGAAAATGTTCATGATGAACATGGCGATGCAACCGCCGATGAGTCCCGGCATGACTAGGTATCGGATCGGGTCGACTCCCATGCTGGCGAGAGCGTCCACTTCGGAGTTGATGACCATGCTTCCGATATAGGTCGTGAGCGAAGATCCGCTACGGCCAGCAATGAGGAATGCCGTGAGAATGGGACCCAGCTCGCGGATGATCACGACGACGATGAGGCTTCCGATGATGTCCGAGAAACCCATCTTGCCCATCATGGTTATGACTTCGATAATGACGATTGTTCCGAACAGGGTTGCAACGACAAAGAGAATGGGAAAAATCTCGACACCCGTAAAGAAAGTCTGCAGGATAATGTTTCGGGAGTCCGTCTTGAAACTGCGGCTGCTTGAGAATAGACTGGCGATGGCCTTGATGAACAGTGCGATGAGCTGTCCCCATGTACGGTTCAATATGAAAAGGCCAAGCGAGTGGAACATCCTCGCCGGAAGCGTCAGCCTTTGCCAGTTTCTATAGCTCTTCTTTTCCATTCACCTGTCCCACGGTTCCTGCCGTACCCAAGGCTTCCAGAAGGTTTTCCCATAAGTGATCGAGGCCGACCTTCTTGAAAGAGCTCACGCACAGCGGATTCGAATCCAGCCCGAACTTCTCGCGGATGGAGCGGAGTCCCTTCGCCAGTTCCGACTGGTTTACCTTGTCGCGCTTGCTTGCGACAATCAGCACGGGGCAACCCGAGGCGCGGATGTTCTCGACCGTTTCGATGTCGATCGCGTGTCCGCCGTGGCGGATGTCCACCAGATAAACGAGTCCTTTCAGGTCCTTGCATTTTTCCACGTATTCGCGGATAAAGTCCGCCATCTGGTCTCGTTTGCTGTTACTGACCTTCGCAAAGCCTACACCTGGTAAATCTACAAGAAAAAAACTCCCGTTGATTTTGAAAAAGTTTAATTCGCGGGTTTTTCCGGGGGTTCTTCCCACTTTAACGAGGTCCTTGCGGCCTAGAAGGGCGTTCATGAGCGAGGATTTGCCCACATTGGAGCGCCCGAGGAAGGCTATTTGCGGGAGCCGCTCTTCGGGAAGGTGTCTGAGGCTTGTCGCTCCTTTGACAAATTCTGCCGAAATGATCTTGAATCCGCCAACGACGACTGGAGCGTGATGAGGCTTGTTTTGCTTTTCGATCATAAGCTGACTCTCCCTTCGAAGGCGCGGAGCATGGTGACTTCGTCTACAAATTCAAGATCCGAACCCATCGGGATGCCACGAGCAAGTCGTGTGCGCTTCACGCTAGTTCCCTGCAACATGCGGTCGAGCATAAGTGCCGTGCTGTCGGCTTCGGGGCTTGAACCGAGTGCGAGAATGAGTTCTTCGATATTTTCCGTCTTGATGCGCTGCACGAGTTCGGACAGATGCAGATGCTCGGGACCGATTCCGTCGAGGGGAGAAAGGACTCCGCCCAGCACGAAGTACTGACCTCGGTAAATGCCCGAGCGCTCGAAGGGCACGATGTCCGAACTCTTCTCGACGACGCAGATTGACTTCGCGTCGGACCTTGTTCTGCAGATGGGGCAGAGGTCCTCGTCGGTGAAGGCATGGCAGCGCGCACAGGGATGGACCCTGACCGATGCGTTTATCAGATTTTCCGCAAAGCGCTGGACATCGTCTTTCCGACATGTCAGTATGTGATAGGCGAGGCGCCGGGCGGTCTTCTGTCCGATACCTGGCAGCGAGGCGAATTCACCTATCAGTGCTTCGAGACTTTGCGGCTCAATGTTCATTGGCGAAACTGTATGATTCGTTGATGCAGAGCTTGAGTTGAGCGAAGTTCAGTCCGAGGTCCGTCAGGCAAATGCGTATCGATTCGCGGTCATCGAGTTCGACGGCATCGGCAAGTCGCAGCAGGTTGCCGAGGCGTCCGCTGCGGTTCAGCAGGGCGTCCTGCATTTCGTCGTCGGCAGGGGCGTCGGGCAAGATTGTTTCGAGCGGTGCACGTACCAGGGCGTCCATGCGGCTGATGAGCCCCACCATGAAAGCCTTTGCGCAAAAATCGCTGTCTTCGTTGTCGATTGTGCGGGCGAGGCTCTCGAGGAATTTGGCTCGGTGGCTTGCATTCTGGAACAGGGGAGACGCCTGTGGCGTCATGCCGAGTTCTGGGCGCGCGTAAAGCATGAGCATCAACCATTCCTGGATGCGCTGGATGCCGATCCAGACGATGGCGTCCTTGACCGTCCTGATGGTTCCGTGGCGAGTCAGTGCGTCGGAATTCACGAAACGTAGCAGGTTTTCGGAAAGGTCCGGGTTCCTGTCCAGGAATTCGCAGAGGTCCTCGAGGTTCGGCTTGGACTTGAGACGGAGAAGCAGCTGCAGGATAGTCGCCGAAGTGGCGTCAATCTTCTTGCCTGTCACGAGTTCGGGCTTGGCAAAGAAGAATCCCTGGAAGTAGTCGTAGCCCGCTTCCTCGCAGCGCTTGAAAGTCGCCTCGTCCTCTACTTTTTCGGCGAGCAGGCGAATACCCTTCTGCTTGAAGAAGGTGGCGGCCTTCGTCATGGAGTCGAGCGAGTTGTCCACCACGTCCATCTTGATGTAGGACACGTAGGGAAACAGAGGCTCGAAACGCTTGATGAATTCGTCATTGAAGATGAAGTCGTCGATTGCAAGCTCAAAGCCTAGCGAACGATAACGCTGTACCGATTTCACGATGGCGTCATCCACCAGGACATCCTCGAGAACTTCGAGAACGAAATACTTCGGGTTCAGAAGTCCAAACAGGTTGTCGAGCAGCATGTTTCGGCTACAGTTCACGAAGGCCTTGTTCTTGCCGATCAGACGCTGGATGCCGATATTGTTCAGGACATTTTCGAGTACCTGCGCTGTAGCGAGGACATCGCTCGCTATGACGGCGATATCGCTTTCAGGCGAGTCGCGGAACAAAAGTTCGTAGGCGTAGATTTTGCCTTCGCGATCGAGGATGGGCTGGCGTGCTAGATAGGCGAGAGAATGCATGCGTTAAATTCTTGCGCTCTTGATACCGAACAGGAGAATGCTCCTTGCACCGGCATCCCAGAGCTTGTCCATGATGGAGTTCGCCTCTTCTTGTGGAACCATGGCCTTTACGGAGTACCATTCGCGGCCGTGCAGCTTGGTCACGGTCGGGGCATCGAGACCCGGCGTGAGCTCGCAAGCCTTGGCCAGGAGCTCGGCGGGGCAGTCGTATTCGATCATCATGTACGACTGGGCGACAAGCTTGCCTTCGATGCGACGGATGAGCGTGTGGACTTCTTCGAGTTCGGTCTTCTGAGGGTTGCAGAAGAGGGCTGCGTTGCTGCGGAAGAGCGGTTCGCCCACGATGCGGAGTCCGGCCTGCTTAAGGGTCGTTCCCGTTTCGACCACGTCGACGATCGCATCTGCCACGCCGAGGCTCACGGAAATTTCGACGGCGCCTTCGAGCACCACGAAGTTCATGTCCTTTTTGTAGAAACCTTCCACGATGTGCGGGAAGCTAGTCGCAATGGTCTTGTCCTTGAGCTCGTCGAGCGATTGTACCGGACTTTCGTTCGGCACGGCGGCGCACATCTTGGATGCGCCGAAGGGGAGGTCCAGGACCTTCACTGCGGGGCTCTTTGCTTCGGCATTGAAGTCAATGCCTGTAATGCCAGCATCGATGATGCCGCGTCCCACGTACATGGGAATATCGCTCGGACGCAGGAAGAAAAATTCGATGCCGTTCTTGGTGTCGAGCTGTGTTAATGTCTTGTAGGGCTTGGAAGCCTTGTAGCCGCAGGCCTTCAGGAGTTCCTGGGTGGGCTCAAACAGCATGCCCTTATTGGGGAGAGCGACCTTAATCATAGTTTTGCGTATACTTCTTCGAGGGTTAAACCTTTTTCGGCCATCATCACGGCCACATAGTAGAGCACCTGGGAAAGCTCGAGACATTGGGCGTCACGGCTTTCGAAACGGGCAGCCTGCCAACTTTCGGCGGCTTCTTCGACGAGTTTCTTGCCGATGGCGTGCGGGCCCTTCTTGAAGAGTTCCGTGGTTCCCTTGCCTTCGGGCATTTCTTTTTTGCGCTGGCATGCCAGTGCGTACATTTCTTCAAATGTCATGATAGACCTCGTTATGTTTCTTTACGGTTTAAAAGATAGAAAAGTTGATAGTAGGAAGTAGGAGGCCGGGAGCGGGAAGGGCTCCCCATTTATTATATTAGTGATGATGAAGAAGAAAACTCTACTCAACCTTTCTATTTCCCTTGCCTTTTCCCTGTCGGCACTCGCAGGCTGTTCTAAGGGGCTTAATCCCGACGATCCCAATGTTTATCGCAACAAGACCGGAATCATAGGCGTCTTCCGCCAGGCGGCCTTCTACTGCGAAAATATCGAACCCCAGTACATGACGCTTGGACAGCAGAAAATAATGGTCAAGTCGGGCTGGAGCAGTGAACAGGATAATTTGTTCATAAGTGAAATGAAACCTGGTCTCGCTCCGCTCTATAGCTACGAATACCGCTGCGGCGAAGATGGCAACAAGCTAGTGCTCGATACGACCGACAATGGCAAGAAGGCTTTTCCCTATGCGGTAAAGATTCCCGATAAGGGTTTCTGCAAAATCGTCATTTCGTTCCTTGAGAACGATAACCTGTTCTCGCACAATGACGAGCTGCTTATCGAGTATTTCAAGAAGAACGAGGTTTCCGAAGGATTCCACAACATTCCTTACTGCGAAGTGATCGATACCAAGGGCAACTCGGTCTCGTTCATGGATCGGGATTCCCTGAATAGGGCCCAGTACGAGGCGGCGCTCAAGAATGCTCAGAAACTGACTTCGGACGACATATATCCGCTAGTCTCGATTGATGGTAATTCCGACCTTGCGACCCTGAGCGGCGACAATTCGCAGGTGGTGCTCGTGACCTGGCACAACACCCCAGATGCTTTCAAGGACGGTGAAAATGTCGAACATACCGATAAGGTCATCTGGGCCTTTACCGACAAGGAATTCCTGAAGTGGTTCAGCGAGAACCATGAGAAAGTGGACAACTGGGAACTCCGTCTCAAGCAGCTGTTTGGTATGTCGCCCGAAACGAACTACAGCTACTTTACAGTGTTCTGGGCCGATGTCAAGGACGTGTTCCGTCCCGCATTCTATCCGGAAATCAATTCTACCATCATGAACACGACCTTCTCCAATTCCCTCGAGGAGGATACGAGTGAAAATGCCATGTGGTTCAAAAACTGGTTCGACGAGACGCGTGGCAGGGCATACGGCAAAGATGGATTCCCGTGGACGCGCCTCGGCTATACCTATGACTGGGGCAATCCCGAAAAGAAGTATGGTCTTTCGGAATTTATCGTGAAAGATGGCTCCCGCATCGAAGTCAAGTTCACCCGTAACAACAAGGCGTTCCTGAGCTGGATCAAGGACAGGATGTAATCCTTCCGGATAGATTTGACGAAACTAGCGGCGGACTAGGACTCTGTAGAGTTTCTGGTCCGCTTCTTTGTATTTGCGTTCGAAGGCGGTTTCGGGAATGGCGGGAGCAAAGGATGAGCATTCCGCGCTAAGTTTGAGCGGGAGCGCATCGCTTGCGATACGGGCTGCTTCCGCAAATTCGCGAGCGTAGATTTCCCAGTTGGTGCGCAGCTCCGTGACGGGACTCAGCTTGAGGAGTGTCGGAAAAATCGGATGCAGGTGGAACCGTCTTGTCGCCTCGCTTTCCTTAGGCCACGGATTTGGATAGTAGAGGGCGTGGTGTATGACATTCCATTCTCCGGCCATGACCTTTTCAAGCGCAAGTCGCCAGAAGTCGATGAGTTCCGCGCGAATCCAGATGGCGTTTGGGGGAATGTCGCCGCGCTGCGCCTTCGAAAGGCGGACGGCCGACTTGTCGGTTCCGATGACAGGAATGCCCGGAAACTTTTTCGCGAGGTGTATCGTGCTTTCGCCTGTGCCGCACCCCGAGTCAAGAACGAGCGTGTTGCCCGCAGCGAAGGATTCGATAAACTTGTTGGCAATAGCGAATGATTCGCGGGTGTGTTCCGCTATGGGACGCAAAAAGGTCGTGGCGGCGTATTTTCGCACCACGGCCTCTAAATTTCGGTATATGTCGTCTTGGTTGCTCGAAACGGAACGGACTGCGTTTGCAGGCATCACTTTTCCCAGATGCTTAAGCGGTCGCCGCCAATCAGTTCGATGTCGTCAAGCCAGAGTTCGAACGAGGAATCCTCGTTCGTGGTCTTAAAGTCCCAGGATAGCTGGTTTGCGCACTTGAGTGCTTCCTTGGCATCTTGTAAAGGAATGCTCACGCGTTCCCACTTATCTGCGAGACCATGTTCGTGCTGGATGATTTTCTGATGATCCTGTTCCAGATTCTCGTTGATGACGCTGAATACGATGGCGCCCTTGCCCTTGACGAGGAATGCCACGGAATCGACGGAAGAAATATCGTTGCAGAGCGACTTGTCGCTCTTGCCTAGTTCGATGCCGATGGTCGCCCAGGGCCAAATGGCGTTTCCGGAAGAATCCTCTACGACCTCGCCAAATTCGGCGGCGATATGTGCCACGATGTTGCCGTCCAGGTTTGCCAGCGAAAAACGGTGCTCCTTGCCGACAACGAATTCCGGCGTGACGTTTTCGGCGGAATAGTCAAAGTACCACCAGCCGCCATCATAGACATGCGCCGGCATGAAGCGGTTCTGGTAGTTTGAATCCTGGAAATCGTCGAGCAGGAGCGAGCGGCTTTCTTCGGCGAAGGTGCTTGCGATAGACTTTTCGCCGGCAGAAACGGCCACGTAGCTGCTAGTCGTGTCCCCGTTCCCTTCGGGGATGTAGACCAGGCTCAGGGGGCCTTCCGGGAGCGAATCGAGGGTGAAGTCGCCCTTCTTGACCTTGGTGGAGTGTTCCATGCCGCGAACCTTGATGGTTCCGTTTGCAGAGGTATCGCCGACAGATCCCTTTACCGTCGCCGTGGACTTGAGGGTGGTCTTGCCGAGATCGACACCTTCGCTTGAAACCTTCACGTGCTGCTGCAGGGCCTCGCCGTTCAGCCTTGCCTCGAGAATGTAGTCGCCGTCGGCAACGCCCTCGATATTCACCATGCCGTCGTCATTGGCGTCGGTTTCGTATGCGTCGGTTCCGTTTAGGCTTTCGCTATCCATCAGGCGGACCTTGGCGAGGGCTGCGGGAGTCTTGTCCGCGGTCAGAATCTGTGCGGTGATGGCGTTGCCTGCTTCGGTGCCGCTGGGGCCGCCGCCGGCCGTCTTGTTCTCGCTATCGCTACATGCGGAAAAACCTAGCCCAAAGGCGAGGGCCAGGGAAACGCCGGAAAGCGTCTTCGCGATGCGCGCAGCATTGACGGAACGGTCTAGCATGCTTGAAAAATACAAAAAATTATAAAATTTGCGCATCAGGCCCCCCTGTTTGGCGTGGAGGAACCCGTATCCGGGTCGTCCACCTTGTCGGAGAGGGGGAACATGGCGATGTTCAATGCATATACGCGGTCGGCGCGTTCGCTCTTGCGGGCAAATTGCAGCAGTCCGCGGCGGAATTCCTCGATACGGTGGCGAATTTCGGGCAGGTCGGTCTCGTCGGCCGTGAAGACAACCGAGGAAATGTCGCGTTCTTCGGGCTTGTGGCGGTCGATGGATTCTTGCGCGAGCTCAAGCGTGTGACGGTGGAAATCGCGTACGGCCTGGCTCTTGACTTCGCCCCCCGTACTGATGATCTGGTCGGTAATGTTCCAGCCGCCATTGCCATCGGGAACGACAAGTCCGAGCTGCTTCAGGATGCCGAGCGCCGTACGGGCTTCGTCCTGGGAAATGGCCGGGTTCAGACTCTTGGCGAGCTTGCCGATGTCGCTCGTGTCCTTGGAAATGCCAATCAGGGCGCGTAGCGCCGCGCAGGCCCAGCTGCCGAAATAGGAAAGTTCCGGTGTCGAGAGTACGCGGGTTTCCAGGGAGCGCAGTTCCATGAGCTTGTAGTAGAGCTCCGAAAGCGTCTGCTTCGCCTTGGTCTTGTTGAAGCGATATAAAGTCTTGAAATATTCGGCGCGACGGTCGTCAAGGCCGCAAATGCGGATGAATGCAGGGAGCGTCCCCTCGTTCAGGTGACCTTCTTTCTGGAATACGCGGACAAGCCAGGCCGGGTCCACGCCGGTCTTTTGGCCTAGATAGCGGTACGAGGTGAAGGGGTTGTCCTTCTTCGTTTCGACGAACCAGTCCTTCAGGAACTCGCGGTATTCCAAATAGTCTAATACTTCGGGCATGTCTATAAATTTACCCAATTAAAGACAAGAAATGTTTACATATTATAAAATACTGACGATTTCCGTTGCAAAATTTTCAACAGGTTGGCGTTTTTAGACGAAAAACGTCAATTTTCGCTGTTGATTTTTGCAAAAACGGGACATTGGGCTAGATCTCTATACCCGTGTCGCGCTCAATGACCGTCTCGCAGGCTGCCTTGAAGGTTTCGGGGGTCGCGATGAGGGTGACGGTCTTCTTGGCGCGGGTGATGCCGGTGTAGAGGATCTGGTTGTTCAGAAGAGGGTGGCCTTCCTGTTTAGGGAGGAACATCGTCACGTGATCATACTCGGAACCCTGCGACTTGTGGATGGTAATCGCGAAGGCGCTCTCCACGGCATCGGCAGGCAAAAGGGAAAGGGGGTAGAAAACGTATGGATTATCCGTCTCTTTTTCCGCATTCTTTTGCGCTTCAGACTTTTGCAACATGATACAAGGGGTAGTACCATCATAAACAACGATTCCTGTATCGCCATTGTACAGTTTGTACATTGATTGGTTCTTGGTAACCATCAAGAGCTGTCCTGGGAAATAGGATGTGTCAACAAAATCACCTTGTTGCTCTAATTTTTTCTGCACAATGCGCTTGTAATGTTCACGCACAACTTTGCATACGACCTTATTTATTTGTTCCACCCCAAAAACGCCGCGTCGTTCGGCAGACAAAATGCGTTTCGTGAGCGAAAGTTCCCAAATGGCATTTCCCTTTGTAATATCGAGATTTGACGGATCCAGCTCCATGGCCATCCTGGGTAGATTTGCAAAATCACCCACCCACGACTTCAAGATGGTTTCAATGTTCTCGATTTCTTGCTTTTTAGTCTGCTTTTCAGTCGGAGCAGAATAATAGAACACCTTGTCTACGAGATTCGTTTCCTGTTTCGCAATCTTGGCTAAAGCCGGATGCAGCACGAAAACATGCTCTTGCGCCTTGGCTCCGTCTTCGACACACTTTTTTATTTCAACGGCCAAATTACCGATAACAGAATCATCCGAATAGCGATTCGTTTTCGTCAATCTAACGCAAAAATTTTTATTCGATTTCGGCTTCAGAATTTCGCCAAGCACTGCCCCCGCATCAACGGACGGCAACTGGAACGGATCCCCCAAAATGAACAACTTCGCCTTTTCCGGAATAGCCTGCAAAAGCGACGCAAACAGATTCACGTCAATCATGCTCGCCTCGTCAATCACGAATATTGACTTTTCGGAGAATTGCTCCTTCGCATTATAAGTAAAGCCTCCCTTGCTAGGCGAAAACTTGAGCAATCGGTGAATTGTCGAACCTTCCAAATCCTTCAGTTTTTTGTAAACTTTGGAATTTTCCTTGTATTCCTCCTTAATACCCTTCAAACCTTTCTGCAAACTTTCCTGCATACGGTCGGCCGCCTTGCCACTCGGGGCCGCAAGGTATACTGAATAGTCGCACATTTCGTCGTTGGGAGTTTTTAAATCCTCTTGAGTCAAGAGGCTCCAGAGAATATAGAGGACAACCGTTGTCTTTCCGGTGCCAGGGCCACCCGTAATTACAAGATTCTCGTTCCGCCCACGAAGAACGGCCTCCGCCTGTTCTTCATTCAACTGTAGCGGGAAAAACTTTCCATTCTTTTTATAGGAAGCTATCTTGGCAATCGACTGTTGGCATTTTTTGATTTCCGCATTGTCAGGTAGCTTATCGCAAACATCTACGAACAGCAATCCTGCATACTTTTCAATCAGCAATTTCGCCCTAAAAAAACGTTCAAGATAAAGATAAGGACATTCTCCATCCACCTTCGTCATAATAAGTGGTGTCGAGGGAATGGACTTTCCCGCATATTCCTCCTCATTCAGCTTGCATTCCGTTTTCACGGTCAGAATTTTTGAAAAATTTTTTTCTTTAAGGCTTTCTATTCCGGCAAAAATGATCTGCTTGAAGTCAAGCTGGTTTCCATCATGGAATTCCGAAGTCGTATCAAGACTTTCTTGCAATTTTTTAAGACTGTTCCACTTGCGATTCCAGATACTCTCAAATTTAGCGGCATCCAGAGGGACACGCGTATTGCCATCATCCCACAACGAAAAACAGAGGCAAAGAAATTTCTGCGTATTCCCATCAATTTCTGGTTGTTGCTGGATCAGGAACCGCATTAAATACAAATTCAAGTCAGCAATGCCTCGCATATTCTTCAGGGTTTCAAAGAAAGTTTCAAAAGAATTATTTGAATTCATATTCTACACCTTCCTGCTTTTCATCAAGTTCTTGACATTTTCGTAAGCGGATTTTAGAGTCGCATAATCCTTCCATGTCTGGGCATAGATTCCACGATTACTCTGTCCATCAGTCCCTCGGAGGAACGCATAGTAAATGCCTCCAAAATGTTTACTGAAAATTTCTTCTTCCATCAAATTTTCCGCAGTACCCTTGCCGTAGAATTGCTTCAACCACTGGATCAGGCAAAAACTGTACAGCACGCGCTGAACAGAATACTCCTCATCCACTTTTTTCTTGACAGAAGAATCGTCGTAGGCTTCAAGCATATCCGATTTCCAGTCCAAAATGGAGTAATATTTTCGTCCATCGATTTCGCGGACGAACACCAAGTCGATAAAGCCCTTGCACAGCCGACGCAATAATTGAGAGGCTGTTTTTTCTTCAGAACATTTCGTTTCGTCGTTCGAAAAATCGGCATTCAGGCCAAACTGTACTTCGGGTTTATGACTTTCTAGCGGGAGCGATACCAATTTTACAGGTTTCCCGCCCGTAAACGATCCGCCGGCAATTTCGGGAAGTTCCGCATTTAATGTATTCCACATAAACCGACCAACAACCTTATTCCATTCTGGATGGCTTGCGATGGGGAGTGAAACGGCCTTGAATTCCTCTTCAACCGCATTCAAGAAACTTGGCGTCGGTTTTTCCAAGATGTCTTTAATAGTTTTAAATTTTTCTCCGAATTTCTGGAAGCGGGTTCGTTCCAGGATATTATGCAAAGCATCGCCAACCTTGCTTCCGCGCGGGAATTTTTCGTCGACATCATTCAAAAGAGCAGTCTCGGTACCGACAATATCTATAGACGGCAACAAGGTGACGACTTCGGGATCTACTGCATTTATCTTAACATCCTCCGTTAATTCGGAACGATAGTCTGAAAATCCAGATTCATCCTTGTCGGTGCGAGAATCATCGGCTTCCGCCACCACCGATTCACCACGGCCAGAAAGAGACGAATAGGAATACTGCATCATCGCTTTGCCAGGAAGTTTCTTCTGCAAAGCGGACATTCGTGCAAGAGCTTCCTCCCTTGCCTTAGTGTAATCGGAATTTTCTGCAGGTTTTGCCAGAATTTTAACTACATCCGCATACTTATCGGCAGGGTCCCACTGGCAGTCTGTAACAAGGTCTTCAAGGGGTGCTTTTGATTCGGGGTTGCGATAGTCCTCAATCGCATTTTTTAGAAAGGTGTATTCCGGTGCCGCGCTACGCCCCGTTTCATACCACTTTTTATACTGAGGCAAAACAAGGATAGATGACGCTCGCGTGAAATCCACATAGAATAGGCGCTTCCATTCTTCCAACTCTTCTGCCTTGCGAGCGCTTTTCGCTTCCGAACCAAAGCCCATGTGTATTGAATCGTCTTGAATGTTATGGTAAATATACGGGGGTGTAGTCTTGTCATTGTATTTTTTGTAACCCGCAGCCGAAATAACCACCGGGAATTCAAGTCCCTTGGATGCGTGAATCGTCATTACCTGTACAGCATCGAAATCGGTGCCCTTTTCGACCAAGTCTCCATTTTCGTCATCGGCAACTTCCTCATAGCGAGCAAGTCCTTCTAGGTGTCTAACCAAATCGTCAATGGAACAACGATGATTGTACAGGTAATCAACGGCATAATTTCCAATCTGTCGCAGGCGAGTCATGCTCTGCATTGTCTTGACATTCATCAGGGTCTGTTCGATACCCGTATCTTCGTAAATTTGCTCAAGCATTTCTGCATAACGGAACTTCAGTGCAAGCGAACGCCACTTGGCAATTTGCATTCGTTCTGCATTTTGTGGGTTGTCGAACTCCTTGCTTTCGGCATAATGTAATTCCAGAAGTCCGTCATGGGCGCCTGCCTGCGATATAGACTGTTTTGCCTTTTCGGAAACGACATCCTTGAAAAAATCCGTTATCAAGACTTCGCTCAGCAACTGTCTATTCCAGGATGAAAAATCGGGAGCGTTAATTGCGCGGAAAAGAGCGATCCATTCGGCACATTCACGGCTACGGAACAGGTTGCTTTCCTTGTAGCGCGTATAAGGCACACCGACCGAGCGCATCGTCTCTTCAAAGATTTCCATTTCAGGACGCGAACGCGCTAGAATGGCAAAATCCTTAAAAGTCACATTCTTGTATTCCGAATGACCATCCTTGTTGGCGTCTTTGTCAAAAACCCGCAACACGGTGTTTCCACTTTCATCGCGGGAACACCATTCGATGATCTTCGCGACAACTGTCTTTGCATAATTTTCGGGAGTGATTTCAGGTTCACTCAGCCAAATGGAATTGACATTTTGACCAAGAAGAAGAGGAGGAGCCTTCTTTTTATCGGCATTTTCACCTTCGGGAGCATAGGACTTACTAAAGTCCACCAATTTCGGCTGATTTTGTGCAGGCGTAAAGTATTCTCCACGGAACAAGACGTTACACCCGTCAATAACTCCGTCCGTTGAGCGGTAATTATGCTCCAAGGGCATCCCCACACCTATTTCATCAATAGCCTTCTTGTAGACATTGACATCTGCGCCCTGAAAGCTGTAGATAGACTGTTTGGGGTCACCAACCACAAAGATGGAATGGTTTTCTACACATTTACCATCTTCTTTCAGGAACACCTGTCGGAATATATCCCATTGCAGCTGATTTGTATCCTGGAATTCATCAATAATTGCATACTTGTACTGACTCCGGAGTCGCATCTTGAGCAAATTATCCGAAGCAAGTACTGCCTGATGTACCGACAGAATCATGTCATTGAAGGATTGCAGCTTGTTTTCGCACTTATACTTTTGCCAGGTTTCAAAAACCTTGGGAGTCCATTCAACAAGGAATTTATTTTTTAAAGCGTTTGACACTTCTGCCAAATACTTGTTGACATTTTTTATGCATTCAAAAGGCTCTTCCAGATCACCACTGAACTTTCTGAAAGTCTGTCCATTGTACAATTTCTTTCCGGGAAGCCACTGTTGAAGTTGCTCTGTAAAAACTTTTGCCTTTTCATCTTTTTCCGCGGTACGTTCAAAAGCCTTGACACTTTCTGCAAAATTAGGGATGATATTTAAATCGTTCAACTTTCTGGCGTAAACTATTTGACGCACCATGTCTATGGACACATCTTCATCACCCAGTTTCGGCAACTCTACATTATCAAGTTTTACAATTTCGTTTCCGTCCGAATTCATTCCCTTGTACAGGTTTACGGCATTTACAAACCGTTCCTTCAAATCGTCCATGAAGGTCGAAGTCTTTTCGGCGCCCAAGACCAAGGCCTTGAAATCCTCATCATCTTTCCACTTATCGCGAATGAACTGTTCTACCAAATTTATGACCGCACCATCATCGATCATGGACATATCAAAAGATCGTCCCGCATCGTAGGCGTATTCCTTCAGCGCTTTCTGGCAAAACGAATGAATCGTGAATATTGCTGCATTATCGACATCCTGGTAAGCCTTGCGGAAAAGGTTCAGCTGTTTTTCCGTCAGACGGGGCATGGTCTTGTCTATGGTTCCCTTTTCTAGCACCTCGTCTATTTTTTTGCGGATTCTATCCTTGAGTTCACCGGCAGCTTTTTCGGTATAGGTGACAATCAGGATTTTTTTGAGAGGAGTCTCTTCGGCAATCATCTGCGCCACCATCAACTGGATGGTGTAAGTCTTGCCAGTACCCGCGGAGGCTTCGATATAGAGGCTATTTCCCGTCTTAAATTCGCTAATTTTAAATTCATTACCGTTGCTCATGTTCACCTCTACTTTTCAGCCTTCTTGGATCGGGTTGTTTTCACTTTTGCAGGCTTTTCATCTTTCGGTTTTTCGGGCGTTTTGTACTTCTCAATCTTAATAAGATTTTTCATTTTACTAACGGCAGCATCCCATTCGCCTTCAAATTCTTTTGCTGAAAATCCAACATCCGTTAGGGGATTAAAAAGACTTTTCTTGTCGAAATACGCCCATTTCCCATGCTCGCCAAGCAACTCGTTCCTATATTCAAAAATAGTCTTGTCTTCGGTTTTCTTAGGCCAGCCTTCCAGCATGTCGGCCGGAACGGATTTACTATATGGGAAAGTCCTGTTTTTTTCGTCGCCAAAAGCCTCCGCATAAATTTCTTCCAATTTATTCGTGGCTTCATGCGGAGTCATCGTGACGCTAGTTTCAGCAGGACCGTTCTTGCCTTTGTCACAGGAATAAATAGAAATTTTGATGGTCTGTGACTTTTCTGTCAAGGAATCATCCTTTACACCCTTGTACGCAATCAGCGCCAAAGCCTTGATGTATGGCGACATGTACTTGCCAAATGCAATATCGTCCTTGTTGGATTCAGAAGATGTCACCTCCATGATCTGCGTTACCTTTTCGAGCGAGTTTGAATTCGCGTTGCACCAGTCCAATCTTCCCGACAAGGACCAATGGGTTCCATCGGTACGGGCAAGTTGCAAGTCCTGAATTTTTCCGCCAAAGCTCCATCCAGTCGAGAATTCTCCTTTCGCCTTGACTTGGTCAATAATCAGTTTTTTCTTTACATTCAGCAAGTCAAGCTGCTTCTGTCCAAAGACGTCTTTGGGCATCTTGCCACTCAGTTCCAGATCTTCCTGCAACTTTTCAAGTTCTTGCTTTTCGCTAGTTGTCGTTCCTTCAGATAATTCTGCAGCGACCATCTTCTTTAAAATCGAAGCTACATCCAGATGATTAAAGAAAACGGGTTCGAAGAGTTCCTTTTCGACATCTTCATCATTCTCTTCCCTAAGCATTGTGTCAACGCGGAATTCAAAAGGATCCTTCAAGAACGAGGCCAACGAATAGAAGCTCACTCTTTCAGGAATCTTTACCAAATATTCCTTTGGCTTAGAAATTTCCTGGTAAAGTTTTTCCTGGACGAATGTGCGGATTTTTTCAAGCCGATCCTCTTCACCCAAGTTCATCCATTCGTACGCATTTCTGTTTCTAAGGCTCCGGGGCGTCCATAATTCATCATAATCCCGATTTTCGTCAAGCGAAATTTCTTTTTCTTCCCACTTAGGCTTTTTTCCGTTTTCACCTACAGCTGCAGAATTCTCAATAAATTTCCGTAAATCGATCACAACAGAAGACGGATAGAATTCGGCGTCCTTTTTAAGATCACGATTAACATAGCTCAAATGGAAACTATCGCTTATACTCATCAGCAAACACAAAAAACCGTAGCGGTTGCGAGCTACCGGGGAATCGTCGCCGGGCCATGGGTAACAGGACTTTCGCAGGTCAAGCGTATTTCGTTGACGAGATCCCGGGAAAGACATTGCATCGGCTCCAATAAAGAAGAGATGCTTTGCAGGAAGAATTCTGTTAGGCGCAAACTTCATAAAGGTGATGCCGTTCACGAACAAGTTTCCACAACTGTACTCCGTTCCTTGAGCAGCATACAAAAGGCTCTGTTCCACAATTTTCATCGAAATGCTGTCCGACCCAGCTTCCATTTGCCAATGTAGTTGTTCCAGGCCCTCGGCAACGCGTTTGTAGACAATCGATTCACTTTTTAGAGAATCCGATACATGGCTCAATGCAATCCATTTATCCAGATATTCCGAAAGCAGTCCCAAGTTAGTACAATCCTGCTTGCCGAATTCGATCCATTTTTCCAAATCTTCGACACATTCTATGAATCGGCACAGCGAAGCCTTGTTTGAACAAGCCATATCGGAATAAGGACGTAACTTTTCGGCTTCTCCATAAGCGAAATCTTCCGCAGTCATCTGCGACAGCAGCAAGCGGCGAACCGTCTTGCTCCAGTCTCCGCCGTTTTTATCGCGACATCGATAGGTATTCGTGTCAGACACCCACTGTTGCCAGGCATCGACTTCGTCATTCTTGATTCCGCGTGCAGACTGCACAACCGGATTTCGTACTAGGGCGAAAAAGTCGGGTCTTGTCACGGTTCTTTGATTCAGAATCGCAAATAGGCTCGCTAGTGCATTTTCGGTAAGTGAATTCCTGGCAGGCGAATCAACAATCGCAAATGGGACATGCAAAAAACCGTTTTCTTTTTTCGTTCGTTCATCAGGTTTGGCTGCAGTCTGGTCAAAGACCATGCTAATTGCCGTGCGATATTCGTCTAAACACGGCGATACAACAAGAATGTCCTCAACGCGGACTTTCTCGTCGTCTAGTAGCGCACAAATTTGGGTATGTAGGTTTTCAATTTCGCGAATTCTGGTGGGAGCCGCAGTCACGTCAAGCGAGCCGTCTGTCAATTCCGGCAAATTTACGTCGCGGAGCGATTCACGATGCGCTACGGAATATTGCACCTTGTGTAAAAGGCTGTCTTGCGGTAAATCGGATTTGCCCGTGCCCTGAAAGTTGAAATCGTAATCTGAAGCCTGACACCAAAGTTTGATATTGTCCCTGCCGGTTCGTCCCCAATTCAGAAGCAGTGCGTTTTCCTGGTCGGCTAAAGCGCTTTCCGGAATGTCTTCGACATCCGTCACGGGATTCTTTTCTGGATTATCAACAATCTTCTGGACACTCATGCGCTCCTTAATGCCGGACATATCCGCATTTTCTGCAGAGTTCCATTCACCGTCCTTTGAAACATTCCATGATCTACACACATTTCTGTTATCGTGGACTGATCCCAAATCCTCCCAAAATTCCATACACGGATTTTGGATGTAAGCAAAAATTTCGTGCTGTTCAGCAAATTTTTGCAAAATTACGCGATAGAACTGCCCCATTCCCGAGAGACCAAAAATGAAAACAGGAGCCCCGTTCAGTTTTTTCTCAAAAAAGGGTTTCTCGCCTTTTTTTTCGCGTTCTTCGCACAAACTGAAAAGATATGGAATTGTAAGATAGTCAATCTTCTGTTCAATTTCAGTTCGCCCCTTGCGTTGGTTTTCTTTTTCAAAAACCCGTGTCAGCAAGGATTTGTCTTTTCCATGGAAAATGGCTGAATAGAGTTTCTGCTGCCAAGCTTCACGCTCAACGATATCGTCTGCATTGTTGTTTTCTGAAAAGAACGGTCGCAGAGCTCCGTCTTTCCATTTTTCTAAAATGCCAGGAGCGTCTCCTTTCACATTTCTGGCAAAGCCTGCCGGTCGACTCGTTTCGTACTCGAGGAACAGCGACGCCATTTTTGAAGCAAAATCAAAAAGACAATTTTCATCCAAATTGCCGTTTTCGCCACTAAGGTAGCGACACACCTCAGGCGCCAGCGTTTGCCAATGCTTTTTCGTTGAATCAAGTTCGTCTTCTTGGCTCAAATACGCAAGAATCACATTACGGACCATATCCGCCGAAAGCTTGAGTTTCGTGTCATCTTCCCCCACCAAAATATCAAACAAAAACCTGTCAATGGTACTCTTGTTCAGGTTGGCGAGCACACCCTTCTTCTTCATCCAGCGCAGGCGGAACCACTGTTCTAGTTTCGGGTCCGGGAATATCACGACCGGGGCATTGAACGGGTCGGTCCAGGCGGCTGTGAGTGTATCAATCATTTCATCAGCGAGATTTTCCAGATTCAGGGCGAATTTTAAGTGTAGCATATTACGAATATATAAATGTGAAAACTTTACAGCCCCATGGTACGGCCTTCGCGGCCGTCCTTGTAGGCTATTTCGGACTTGAGCGCCTCTAGGATGACGCCATCGGTGAGTTCGCACTCGTCGTAAAAACGGAGCGTGGCATAGGCCGCGTTGAAGTCGCCCGGAGTGAGCATGCGCATGTTGCGGGCTGCGTCGGGCATCTGCACGGTGGGGAAGAAGCCCTTCCACAATGCTTCGATGCCTTCGGGCTTCAGGTAGCCGAACTTCACCTTCAGCGCGAAACGCCTGCGGGACGCCGTATCAAGTTCCCCCTCGAAGTTCGTTGCCGCTATGAAGATGCCCTTGAAGTTCTCCATTTGCGTGAGCATCTCGTTCACCTGCGTTACTTCCCAGTTGTGGGTGGCGCCGCTACGGTCGCGGATAAGACTGTCAGCTTCGTCGAGGAAGAGAATCGCCTTCTTCTCCTCGGCATCCTTGAACATCTTGCGGATTGCCTTCTCCGTTTCGCCCACGTAGCAGTTCAAGAGATCGCTCGTCTTCTTGATAATGAGATTGCGGTTGAGCGTGCGCGCCAGATGCTTCGCGAATTCCGTTTTGCCGGTACCCGGTGCTCCGTAGAGGAGCATGTTCAGGCTGTCGGGGCGGTCGCCTTCCTTCATGTCCTTCCATTTCGCATCGAATGTACTCAGAACCTTCAGGATTCTTGGCATGTCCGCATCGGTATTCAATGCATCGAGAAGGTAGCGCGGGGCGCGTGTCTCCTTGTCGCGATTCACATATTCCGTGTCTAGTTTCAGGAGCTCGGCCTGCGCTTCCGCGATGGTGCGGATTGTCTTTGCCGGGTCTACCTTGCAGCCTGCGTCCAGCAACTTCTTGGTGCCGACAATCGCCTGCGTAATGCCGCCTGCCGTAATTTGGAGCTCGGAGGCGAACTTCTTCATGGTTTCTTCGGGAATGATGTCCTTTGCTCCCTGCTCGCTCACCACCGATTCCCATACCTGCGTACGCCTCTCGGCGTCGGGGCGGTCGAAATGGATGGAATAGTCAAAGCGGCGCAGCGTGCTATTTTCGATCCAGTTCACCGTATTCGAAATCCAGATGACGGGTACCTTGATTTGCTCCAGGAAGAAGTTCAGCGCACCCTTTTCGCAGCAGTTGAGGATTACGTCGGCCTCGTCGACTAGGAGGATCGCCTTCTTCTTCTGGTACTTGGTGGCTGCGTAAAGGATGCTGCCCATACGGCTACGTACCACCGAATTGTCCTTGTTTTCGCGATGGGAGCCTTCGGTGCTGATGTTGGTGAGCACGAGCGGGCGATTGAGTTCCTTCGCGATTGCTTTCGCAAGTTCGGTCTTGCCGGTGCCTTCGACACCGTAGAAGAACATGTTCAGGCCATTGCCTACCTTGTTGTGCTTGAGCATGTTGAAAGCGAGTTCCACCTTCGGATTCTTGCGGCAGAGCTTCTTGAACGGTACGCAGTTGCTATCGTAAACCCGGAAGTAGAGACTGTCGAGATCACTTCCCGAATGACCGTCCAGAAACATGCCGATGCGCTTGGAAATGTCGAGATCGTCGTCCAGGATGCTCATTTTCTTGAGCGTTCCCCTGTTCGAAACGGTATTCTCGAAATCGACATTCGGGTAAAGCTGCGGGAAAATGTCCGGAAGGGTCGCGTTATGGAACCTTCGGGAGCCCAGCATGTCTAGAAGGGAGCTACACTGCTCCTTGTTGAAAAAGATCCACGAGAACATCAGGATTTCCATCTCATCGTCGTTCAGGTTGAAAGCCTTCTGCACGATGTTTAGGCGCCTGAAATAGCCGTCGTCAACTTCGGAATTCTCTTTCAGGAAGTTTTTCAGTTCGCGCATGGCGCTTTCGTAGAACACCTTCTGCGAGGAAATGTCGAAAATTCCCTCGCCGCACAGGTAATTGCGCACGAAGTCGCTGATGTCCTTGATGGAGCACGACCTGTCGATGACATCGTTGAAACGCACGACAGCCATTTGGCGCCTCTGGTAGGCGACGCTCATTTCCTCGCTGTCCTCGTTGCAGCGGAGCCTCTTTCCGGCATAGGTCACGTTCGCTTCCTTGACGAAGGATTTCTTCTTGGAGATGGGAATCCGGTCTTCTTCGGCGTTGAGCCTTTCGAAGTGGTCCGAGAGGTCCTTTAGTACGCGCGAGGCGCGTTCTTTCGGGAAAATGGCGATGCAGTCATCCGCATCGGGAAAACTCTTGCTAATCCGCATCATGCGGATCCAGTATTCGTAGCTCTTGAGCGTCACAAAATCGAGCGATACCTTCTTCTCGATATTTCCGGCGTGAAGCGAGCTCAGTACACCCTTAAAATAATCTTTTCTCATAAATATCTCCCACCATATATCGTCTTTTTCAACGAAATCGTAAAAGATATCGCATTAATATTTCTTTATGGATTCAATATACAATATGTTTGCGACAAATAATGTCATTTATTGATTTTCCTGAAATTCCCTCAATTTCAGTTCCGAAATCATCTTTTCCAGGCTGCACTGTTCGCTCACCTTGCCGAAAACCCTCGAGGAAAATGCCTGCGAGACCGCCGCCTCTTCGTTGTCGAGGGTGATTCGCACTTGCCGGACATAGTCGCCAAAGGGCCTGCTACGGATCCCGTGAGTCTCGTTCTTGCAATGCGGGCAAATGGCCCCCGCGACGGAAATTCCCGTAAGCGGGGAACCGCCGAAGGAACGGATGTAGGCTGTATTGCCGCAGCTGCAATTCACCTTGTATGTCGCCGTTCCCCAAATTCCGAGAAGCGAGCCGAGCGTGATACCCACCGTAACGGGAACCCCGGCTGCACAGAACTTTCTTTGCATCGCAATCGGACCGATATAGGCGCCGCCTCCACGCAGCGCGTAATGCATGTCAATTTGGGCATACCGGGGCGTTTTCATGATTTCGTCCCGATGCCGCATGATTAAGTCGAGGTTGTCGAATAGCAACTTGCGCTTGCGATCCAGCCGTTTTTCGAGCCACTCGAAGTAAAGCTTCTGCTCCGATTCTTCCTGGTTAATGGCGTCCGTCGCGAGCGATATGCCTTCTTGCTGGCGCTTGCAGAACTGAGCGAACCCTTCCCTGACGACTTGGGACATAAAAATCTCCTTTTTTTGCCGGTTTTCGGACGATATTGACAAAAAAGCCCCTTTGGGGCAATCATTCAACTTTCGCGGTCTTTTGTATTATGCGTATATATAAATATATGCATAGTTATTATCAAAATGCAAGGAGATTTTGTAAAAGAATTGTCAAATTTTTGTTGAAAGTTCTAATTGAATGTTGTCGCCTTCGTTATAAAAACACTATTCCCGATGCTCGTGCAGGTACAGGTTCGCTTCGGGCACAGCGAGGTCGGAGCCCTTGATTTTCCATTCGTCATCGGTGCCTGTGCGGTAGCTGACAACGACACGGTAGCGGTTGTCGGTCTGTAAAACCGTCTCGGGGACGACCCAGAAGTTTTCGGCACCGTCAAACAGCTTGAGTTCATGGTAATCACGGGTGTCTATACCATTAATCGCGATAGACTTGACCATGTCTTTCGGATTTCGTACCTGAACAACGCCCCAGAAAGCATTTGCTCCGTCCTTTACGAACAGCGAAGTAGAATCGCCCCACACGCCGTCTATGCCTTCGCAGCTCACGAATTCCCATTCGCCGTAGTAGCGGCCTACCTGATTCCCCATGATGTCTGCGGCAGGAGCGCCGCCCAGGTCCACGCCACAGTTTGCGTCGGGACAGCGGTCGGTAATGCGCACGGTCACCTTTTTCCAGCCGTCGGGTGTTTTCGCCTTCACGCGGACGCAGCCGCCGCAGGCAAGGCCGTCATTCCACGGACCCAAATCATCGCCGGGGGAGACGTTTACATGGATTGCTGCGTAGTACTGGATGTTTGTTTGTCCGTAATTACAGGCGCCACCGAGGCTCGTTTCTTTTTCCGTAATGCTCCCATAAGTGGTCACGGATCCCTTGCCGCCGTTTTCGGTAAGTTCGGGATCTGCCGCGGTGTAGCTGTCGCAAGCGGTACACTTGCCGTCGTCACCACCGCTATTGTCGGATGAGTAGGTCTCTTCACTCGACGAAGATATCACCTTTATCACGGACGAAGAAGACTCTGGTTCAATGAATGCAGAAGATCCTGACGGCGATTCGGAAGAAGTCGCTGCTTTTTCAGAGGAACTAGAACCTTTGGCGGGTTCCTTGGTTTTTTCGGATGACTCTTGATTTTCTGCGGAACTGCTCGAATCGTCTCCGCAGGCGACAAAGCCTGCGCCTACTAGAGCGCAAAAACATAAAACATGGGCAAGATTTCTCATATTTAGCAATATAAAAAAAGGAAATCCCGGCGCTGTGGCCGGGGTGAACTTGCCTTACCGCAGCTCTATTGTTAGTTATTGCTAGAACATCACCCGGTACGGAATCTGCTTGTCGAAACTGCGGCCCTTGAGGTCGCGGTAACCCTTGCGAGCAGGCACCTGCATTCCCTGGCGAGCTGCGCGCGGAGCAATCGCGGTAGTTCCACTGCTAGAACTTTCGGGCGCGACTTCGGAACTCGAAGAATTTTCGGCAACAACGGAACTGGAAGATTCCTCGATGCTAGAAGACGATTCCGGTTCAACTACCGGAGGGGTCGCCTTCGCGAGTTTCACCTTCTGGTTGTCGGCACCGGTGCGCACCCAGGTAATCACTGGCATGCCCGCGTCCTTCGAGACATTCAGCACGTCGCCCACAAAGTCGCTGTCGTAGTCACCGTACAGGTAGTAGCCCTTCGCGGCAGAGGCGTTCTCGATGCGGATTTCGCAGGCAGTCGCCGACGTCTTGACGGTATCGAGCAGCGTCTTGGACGGGCAATAGTAGCGGCCGGTACCATAATTCTTGAGCGTGTAATGGCGGGCATTTTCCGCGCTGCGTTCCACGGTCCAGAACTGTTTCGCATCCTTTTCGTTTTCGGGGCGCTGCACCACGATTCCGTTTTCTTCGACAAAAGACAGGTTGCTGTGCGAAACGGTCAGGCGGTATGTTCCATTCTCTACGAGTGCGTTATTTACTTTGTCTACACCCGTGGTGGTACGCTTGATTTTCTGGATATTCGCATTCTCGTCGTAGTACAGGTAGTCAATATTCACGGAGCGGCGGTAAGTCCAGCCGCCCGGAGCGTTTGCGCCATGATACATGAAATACCAGTGCCCGAGATACTTGAAAATCGCCTGGTGATTCGTCTCGGAATTGTCGAGTTTGTCGTTCAGCACGCCCTTCTGCGTCCACGGGCCATTCAGGCTCGTGGCCATGGAGTAGTTTGTCGTAGACGGGTAGCCCGAGGCGTAACTGAAGTAGTAGTTGCCGCGGTACTTGTGCATCCAGGGAGCCTCGAAAAAGTCCCTTATCTTGATGTCTTCGGGCGTACTCGCGAGCTCAATCATGTTTTCCTTGAGTTTTACGCGACGGCCCGCGTTCCACGAGCCCCAATACATCCAGATATCGTTCCCGTCGTAGAAAATTGCGGGGTCGATATTCAGCGCGACATCGTTCGGGGTGTCGTCGGTCACGAGCGCCTTGCCAATGGCATCCTTCCACGGACCCGAGGGATGATCGGCCACCGCGACGCCAATCGCGAAACCTTCGTCGCGCACGACGGTCGCATGATGCACAGCTACGTACCAGTAGAACTTGCCGTTACGGTATTCACAGTGGCCCGCAAAGGCGTTGCCGCTTGCCCACTTGAAGGTCCGCCACGAAAGTACCGCACCGTAGTCATGGTAGTTTTCCATGTCGTCGGTCACCAGCACGTGCCAGTCGTTCATCAAGAAGAACTTGTTGTTATTCCCCTGAGCGCCCTGCTCGTCGTGGCCCGCAAAAATGAACAGGCTGTCGTTGTGCACGAGCGCCGCGGCATCGGCAGAGTAGAATTTTGTAGTGAGCGGGTTTGCAGCCATCGCAACGGCCGCCACCCCCATCAGCATAGATAAAGTGCGTTTAAACATACCCAAACATCCCTTTTCTGTTAGCGACTCATCACCTTGAAGACGTACTTTCCTTTTGGCAGTCCCTGCAGCGACACTTCAGATTCCATGCGCACCGTCTTTCGAGCCATCAGCTGACCCATCGGGTTCATCACGAAGACTTCGTAATTGCCAGGACGATCAAAATGGAGGGTGTAGCCCAAAGCATTTGCAGTCAATTTATAGCCGGTTTTCAAAGACTTTGCCTGAGCGAGAGCCGTCGAAATTTCGCTGGAACTGGAAACTTCAGCGATGCTGGAGCTAGATTCCACCGGAGCCGCGCTAGAACTAGATGCCGGCGGATTCACGCTAGAACTAGATGCCGGCGGTTCGATAGAGGCTGCCTTTCCGAAGCGGATGTTGCCCACCAGCACTTCGCCGCTCATGCCGCTACCCGTGAGGTAGAAGTCCTTGACGCCCGAAAGCTTCTTGGTGGCAGAGCAGTTCACTTCGGTCCAGGCGCCGTTTGCGCAGCTCGAAGGAACAGTGCACTTGGAAAGTTCCGTACCCGAGGCAGAACCCTCGCGGATACTGAGCGTCCCGCCGCTGCACTGCTGCAGTTCGACCTTGACTTCGGTGCTCCTGATGGAATCCGTCACCACGTTTTCGAAGATGGCGTAGCCACCGTTCTTGACGGCAAGCTTGTCGTCCTTCGTGAGGCGCACCTTGATTCCGTTATCGAATCCGTTGCCCGGAATGGTATCGCGAATCACGCGCAAGAAGTCGATACGGTCCAGTTCCGCAAAATTCTGGTCAGGTTCCACCTCAATAAAGTTGCCGCCGCGCTTGAGCTTTGCAGGCACCATCGCCACGGACTTTTCGGGGAAACTGCCCCAGGCGCCCGTCTTCGGGAGCTTTACCGTCTGCGCCTTTCCATTCACCGTTACTTTATGCGTAGCATCATTATCGCCGCCGTTCGCGTAACGGTAACGCATAATGTAGTCGCCCGCCTGCATAATGTTCATCGGCAAGCGAATCTTGGAGCCCTTCGTATTGATGTAGCCCACGTATTCGCCGTTCGAGGCTTCCTTCGTGTAATTGAAGGTCAGGTCATCCGTCGCACCGCGTGTCATGATGCCGTGTTCCGCCTCGGCACTCAGGTAGCGCCCGAGGAAGGGCTGCCCCATTTCGGGCCAGTTGTCGTCGGTAAACACCAGGTCGCGAATGTGGATGTGGTTGTACTTGTCGCCGGTCAGGTCGTAGTAATGATGCACAAAGCGGATGCGGTTCAGGTCCTTGAAGGCCTCGCCGCCGCCCGGGCCCACATAACGGCTGTAACGCTGCATCAGGATGGTTCCGCCGCCCTTGTTGAGTTCCTTGCCGCTGCGGTCCTTGTAGGTTCCGTTCACCTTGTCGGCGCGGCCCATGGCCGTCTTGTAGGTGGTCTGTTCGATTTCGTTACCTTGTTTGCAACATACGTCCCAGGCCGTGAACAAGAAATACTGCCCGCCGTGCTCGATGAGGCTCGGGCCTTCGATACCCGTACCGCCACGCGTCGCAATCTGGTAGTTCGTCTTGTCATCGCTCGCCTGCTTGCCCGTCTTGGGGTCCAGCTTGATCAAGCGGATACCGCCCGCATTCCACGAACCGTACGTCATCCAGTACTGGCCATCGGGAGTCACCACCACGTCGGCATCAATCGCGTTGTAGTTGTTGCTGTTCGTAGTGCGCGTTACCTCACCCTGGTCCGTCCAACCCTTTGCCGGATCCGAGAAGTTCAGGTTCGCGTTCGTCGCGACACCGATGGCAGAGGTGCGCTGGCCAAAAACGGAGCCGCAGTAGAACACGCCGTACTGGTTATTGAAATGGAACAGGTCCGGAGCCCAGATGCCGTCGGTCTTGCCGCCCACGGCATTCTTGAGCCACTGCGGGCTATCCCTGAAAATCTGGCCCTTCGAACTCCACTTGACCATGTCCGTCGAGGTCCACATGGCGAGGTTGTTATTCGTGGACATAAGGATGTAGCCATTCTCGTCCCTGTACATGGAGGGGTCATGGCCCCCTTGACGCACGTCAGTTGCATACCACGACTGAGCGAACGCACCTTGGCCCGCCAAGGCGAGCGTGAAAATTGCCGCGGATACCACTCCGCGAGAATTCAATCCCATCACACCAAACATATTTATCTCCCTTTTTACTATAAGGTTTACTATTCAAATATACGCTTGTTTTTATTAAAAGTCAATGGTTTTGCAACAATTTCAGATAAAATGATGAGATTTCTGCAACGCTTTGCTTGAAAAAAGTCTACACTTTGTAAAAGTTTGTTTCAAAAGGAATCATCAAAGAAAAATCCCCGACTACCTCGGCTGGGGATTTTTCATCAAGTTCTATACAATTCAGTCGCAACGCGATCAGTCTTTTCGGATCAGCTTATTTACAATTCCACCATTCAGCTTCTGGCGGACGATGTAGCGGCCCTGCGGAAGGCCCTGCGTAGTCATGCCCACATAGTGGCCGTTCATATCAAAGATGCCTACCGTGACAGCATCTGCGCGAAGACGATACGTGTCAGCGAGGCGCGTAATAGATGAATCTTGCGTTGCCATGTCCGAGTCGCTTGAATCCTGCGCCGTCGTATCGGCGGCGATATCGTTTTTTTCCACAAGCACCTCGACGCGGCCCGTATATTCGGTATTGTCGTTGCCCTTCACGGTGTACTTGAACGAGGCGAGCCCGCTGAAATTCGCCTTGGGCGCAAACCTTGCCGTATAGCCGTCACCCGCCAGCTCCACGGTTCCGTTCTCCGCAGCAGACACACTGTAGGTCGGCGACACATCCTTGAACCCGCGCGTAATCGTGCGCAGGTCAAAATCGAGGGACTTCCCGCCCACAGCCGACGCGTGCATGGCGCCCAGCCAGTTGATGTATTTCTCGATACGCACGTAGCCGTCGCTTTCATTGGTCATCGCGTCATCTTTCGAGTTGTCATAACCCATCGCTTCTTCGAAGTAATCCGGCATACCGTCCTTGTCGGAATCTGTCGCGGCCTTTCCCGCAATCACCTCGCCCCAGCCGTTATTGGTTTTGATTCCCATGGCACCAACGCTTTTCACCAAGGCTCCTTCTTTCCCAAGTGTCCCCACCTGGTGCCATATCAGGGAATCAATGTCGTCGTACGGGAGCACGCCACTCTGCGACGTCACGTAGCGCCACGCACTTGCGGCACTGAGCATCGGGCCCGATGTCGTAAGTTCGCTCCAGGGTTTCGCAAGTTCCTCGCCCGCGCCCTGGTAGTAGTAAATGCTTGAAGGCCCGCCGTTCAGTTTTCCGTCGCGGTCCGTGTCAATCATGTTCCCGCTGGCGTAGATGCTCTGGTTCTTGTCTACCTGGAACCATGGGTTGCTTCCCTTCGGACCGTAGACAAAGTAATTGTTTACGATGTCGTGGTTGAAGTGCGTGCTAGTGTGCGTCGTGTAGCCCGCCTCGAAGTTGTAGAGGATGTTGTTCACGAACACGTCGTTGATCTTGTCAAGCGGGTTTCGGTTGTGCGTATTCACGAAGGCATTGTAGTACCACGCCCAAGTGCCATCTACCGATTCGATGTGCGCCCCGAACTGCTGTCCGATAGGGTTTGCAATCAGCGAGTTCTGCACCGTTACGCCCGTCACACGGTAATCTTTATTATCAGAACTTCCGCCGAAGTTGTTCCACGACGCAAGTTCCACCGAGCAGTGATCCACAATCACGTTCTTCGCATCGTAAAGGTTGAGCGCATCGTCCTTTTCGGAGGCGGTATTTTCGCCCGGGCGTATACGCAGGTAGCGGATGATGATATTGCTCTGCTTGCCCGTGCTGAGCTTGCCGCCGTGAATGGCGATTCCCTCGCCCGGGGCCGTCTGCCCCGCGATGGTAATGTTACTCTTGATGGAAACTGCCGTCTTGATGTTGATGATGCCACCCACGTCAAAGACCACAATGCGGTTTCCCTGGCTTACCGCGTCGCGGAAGGATCCCGCACCGTCATCGTTCAGGTTCGTCACGTGATAAACGCTGCCGCCGCGGCCACCTGTAACATTCGCCCCGAAGCCCAAAGCTTCAGGAAAGGCTAACGGCTCGGCACCCGCCCCGATAAAACCAAACACTGTTAGGCAGAGCGCCGATACCGCCGTCCTTGAACCAAGCATACCCATAATCATCCAACCTTTTGATCCGTTTAAGGATTTCCTTTGGGGAATATACCTTCTTTTTACGCCAAGAGGGCGACATTCCCTAATAACGGTTGTCCATGGACAACACGCAACCACAATCCCTAAAGGTCACCAGCCACACGTTTTTGCAGGGCGTAGAAGAGCCGCATCCAGTCGTTGGACTGCGTGCCGTCAAAGAAGAACACCTCGTCGATTCCGCCGCGAAGTCCGCCGTAGCCGATCGACGGGTTGAATGCGGTGGCAAAGCCTTCGCCCGCATCGAACTGCCTGGTTTCAAGCAGCGTTCCGTCGATGAACGTAGTCACGCTATCGCCATGAATCTTGAACGAGTAGTTGTGCCACGTGCCGTCGAGCGCTCCGTTCGCGCGGCCCACGACCGTATTGTAAACGCCCGTACGCGTGTCGAGCCTGAGGTTCACCGCGCCCGACGTTCCGCGTTTCTGCAATCTGAATCCCGTGCTGTCCTTCTTGGCTGAAATAATTTGAGCGTATTCGCTCACCTGCATGGAATCGATATTGAACCAGATTGAAAGCCCCATGTAGTAGCCGTCTTCGGAGAAGGGCCTGAAATCGGAGATGTAGAACCAGTTGTCGGTAGAATCCGTCCAACGGGAATTGCCAAGCACGGATGTGAGTTCGTTGCCGGTAGCGAGAGCCGCTTCCGAAGGCGTGGCCGAGTCAAAATGTTCCGCGTAGCGGGCGAGTGCAAGTTCAATCCGGTCGCTGGACTGGCACGATTCTACGATGTCAAGGGAAATCGCGCCATTCTCGTCGAAGGCGACCTGCGGCAGCATGCCCCAATAAACAGCGGAATCGGATGCTTTTACCGTAGGGGAGTCCGAAAGATCGGCACGACTGAGGCGCACCATGTTGCCGTTAGCATCCAGCAGGCAGGGATTCTTTACTTCCGGGAGCCGGACCGCGAAAGGCATATCTTCGAACACTTCATCCGACAAGGCCAAATCTTCAAAGCCCTCAGGAAGCACAAGCGCGACAGCGCCCTTGAATTCCGCATCCAGCGCGCGGTCGATATTCGTGGAATTTTCCTCGACGTTCCAGGAAACAGCCACCGTACGCACGTTACCTTCCAGAGGGTGCACCGAAACGGATTCGTAATCGCCCACGGGCAGGCTATCGAGCGACATCACGCCCGACGCGCACTCAATCGAGGTCGCCACATGCCTGTAATTCACCGTATCTACATACAAAGTGTCGCCCACGGTGTCGGCGCTCACCTTGAACACCACGACAGTATCGCCTGCGACAATGTTCAGGTTCTCGACAGAAACGAGAACCCGAGCGACGCTCTTGTTGCCGGTATTCGTCTCGATAAGGATTCCGGCGGAATCCGCAGAAGACGTATCGCTGCAGCCCGCAAAGAAGGCGAGCGCGCACGCCGCGACAAAAGCGAACGCAAGTCGTCCCGAGCTAAACATATTCCTAAAGCGTCCCATAAACACCTTCCTCCCTACGCCTCGCCCGTTCCGGACGGTTTATTGTTTTCGCGGATGTTGCTGAACACGTGTAGGTTCACGTGCTCTACGACGGTCGGTGTCTCGTTGTCGGCCATCACGATCTGGCGCACCTGCGCCTTGAATTTTTCGGCAGCCTTCTCGACCTTCGCCTGCGCGGATTTCGACACCGCGAACGTGAACGTGGTCATGTCGCGTGATTCGCTCCCTTCGGATTCCAGTGCCTGCTTCGAGAGTTCCAGGCACTGCTTCTGGAACTGGAGCACCATCTGGCTCTTGCTCTGCTGCACTGTGGCAAGGCTATCCTTCGTCGGCTTCCAGAACCCGCGTTCGTCCTTGCGCACGAGCGACATCTTCTGCATGAGTTCAAGGCTTGCCTTCAGGCGCTTCTCGGACACGGGCGGGAAAATCTTCGCCGCAAGTTCCGACACGTCGTCGCCCACATCCATCACCTCGAGAATCGCATAGACCGTGCTGTTGTACCAGTTGCCAAAGAACTCGTAGCTGTCCGGGTCCACAATCGCCTGCGGGTTCTTGTTCAGGCGCATCATGGCATCGAACGCCGCTTCGCGCACCTGGGCAGTCTTCCCCTGGTCGAAATCGACCATCGCCTCGAAATACCTCGCCTCATTTCCCTTGAGCCCGATGACGTTTATAAAACGCTCGCGCATGTTGTCGGTCACGCGTTTGCCCTGCACCACGTCATTGAAATAGCTGCGGGTATTGGGAAGTCCCAGAAGATTACAGAACTCGGTACGCGAAAACGAGGGCTCCGCCGCCTGACGGCGCTCCTGGTATTCCGCCAGGAACTTGCGGAACTTGGTAAACTCGAAAATGTTTACGAAGGTATTCATATTATTAAATATACATAAAAATGTAGTACATGGTATAGTAAAAGTTGAAAATTTTCCCTGTACGGGACGCGTTCAAGCCCCGCCTCGGGGTGTTGACACTCGAAACAGGCGCAAAAAATGGCGAAAACGGGGCATTTTTCGGCAATTTCTCTACAAATGTGGACATTTTATAGTAATAAACAATCGACAGACTTTGTAAAATAAGGTAAATTATTGAGAAAATGTAGACTTTTAATAAAAATTTAGATTATATTAAAAATCGGTACGATATGTACCGTTTGGTGAAACATCTACCCTTTTGGGGAGGAAAATATGGTGTATTGTGGTAAGAAAGCGCCGCTTGCGGCGTGTGTAGCGTTGTCCTTTGGACTCGCCATCCCGTCTTTCGCGGCCCCGCGTCAGATGGAAAACCTGAGCCGCGGTCTCGTGGCTTCTAACGTCGGAAAAGGCATGCTGGTCAGCTGGCGACTGCTCGGGAGCGACGCCCCGAATACCGAATTCAACCTCTACCGCGACGGGACAAAAATTGCGACCATCGCAGGCAACGGCGCGACAAACTACCTCGACGCTTCGGGCAAGGCGACCTCCAAGTATACGGTCGCCGCAGTCGTGGACGGCAAGGAAGGCGCGCAGGCCAGGCTCTCGTTCGTGTTCGACAAGTCGGCCAATTCCGACGGCAAGAACATCCCGTACGCGACCCTCAAGCTCGACCGCCCGGGCGACCTCAAGATGCCCGACGGTTCCAGCTGCAGCTACACCTCGAACGACATGAGCGTGGGCGACCTGGACGGCGACGGGGAACTCGAACTTGTCGTAAAGTGGGACCCGAGCAACCAGAAGGACAACTCGCAGAGCGGCTACACGGGCAATGTGTATATTGACGGCTACAAGATGAACGGCAAAAAGCTGTGGCGCATCGACCTGGGCAAGAACATCCGCGCGGGCGCCCACTATACGCAGTTCATGGTCTACGACCTGGACGGCGACGGCATCGCCGAAGTCGCCATGAAGACAAGCGACGGCACGGTCGACGGTACGGGCAAGGTCATCGGCGACAAGAGCAAGGATTACCGCACAAAGACCGGCACCATCATGAGCGGGAACGAGTTCCTGACCGTGTTCAACGGTAAAACCGGTGCGGCCATCACGACCATCGACTACGTGCCGGGCCGGGGCGTCACCAAGAACTGGGGCGACACCTACGGCAACCGCAGCGAACGCATGCTCGCGGCCATCGCCTACCTCGACGGTGTGCACCCGAGCCTTATCATGTGCCGCGGTTACTACACCAACGCCTACGTGGTGGCCTACGACTTCGACGGCAAGCAGCTCAAGCAGCGCTGGTACCACAAGTCCGAAACGAGAGGCCAGGGAATCCACGGCCAAGGCAACCACAACCTTTCCGTGGGCGACATCAACGGCGACGGCAAGGACGAAATCGTGTACGGTTCCGCGGCCCTCAAGTCCGACGGCACGCTCCTTTACCGCACGGGGCTCGGCCACGGCGACGCGCTCCACCTTTCCGACATGGATCCCGACCGCCCGGGCCTTGAATCGTGGGATGTTCACGAAGAAAAGTCCGCCGCCTATACCGACGACTTCCGCGGCCCCGACGGCAAGATCATCTGGGGCACCAAGCAGCCGAACCCGGGCGTAGACAACGGCCGAGGCCTCGCCGCAGACATCGACGCGGACCACCGCGGATTCGAGATGTGGAGCAGCGCGGGCGACGGCGTGAAGAACGTGAAGGGCCAGAAGATTTCGGGCAGCAAGCCCTCGGTGAACTTCCGCATCTATTTCGACGGCGACTTGCAAGACGAACTGCTTGACGGCGCAATAGACAAGTGGAGCACCAAGGACAAGAAGGCGAACCGCTACTTTACCTACGGCAACGTGAACAAGTCCACTACGAACAACGGAACAAAGAAGAACCCGAGCCTCGTGGCCGATTTGTTCGGCGACTGGCGCGAAGAACTTATCCTGCGTTCGGGCAGCGACGCCTCCATGATTACGATTTTCGGCACTCCGGTCACGACGGATTACCGCGTGTACACCCTGATGCACGACCCGCATTACCGCGTGAGCATTGCCTGGCAGAACGTGGCCTACAACCAGCCACCGCACCTGGGCTACTACCTGCCCGACGCGGTAAAGAACCTGAAGCAGCCTTCCATTTATCTCGCAGGTGACGGTACTACCCCTGTGGTTATTGACCCGGTGATTGTCGACCCCGTTATTCCCGAGATCAAGCACGACATGACGAAGGAATCGTTCGTGGATGCATCCGCCCCGGCAGAAGGTAAAGGTACCTTCGAAGACACGAACGAAGGCTGGAAAGAGAAGGGCTACTACAACTTCGACAACGATGCGGCGAGCTTTGCCACCTGGAAAGTGACCGCGAAGGAAGACGCGAAGACGACCGTCTCCATCGTGTTCGCAAACGGCGGGAACGATGCCCGCGACATGAACCTCTCCGTAAACGGTGGCGAAGCGGTCAGCGTAAGCCTGCCTTCTACCGGCAGCTGGACCACATGGCAAGAAGTCCAGGTTCCCGTGAACATCGTGAAGGGAGAGAATACGCTCAAGCTCTCCTCCACCACGGAGAACGGCGGCCCGAACGTGGACGGTTTCTACTTCGGGGTACCGGGTGTGACGCTTTCCTCTGCAGAAGGGACGACCGCCCTTGCGACAAGCGTACAGAAGCTTGCCCGTGGCGGATATGCCGAAATCGAGATTTACAACATGAGTGGCCGCATCGTGGGGACCATCGCGAAGTTTGTCGCCGCGGGCGAGAGCGCCGTGGACCTCTCGCAGGAACCGCTCCCGAAGGGGAGTTACCTCGTGCGCGTAAAAATCGACGGCAAGTACATCTCCAAGGGAATCTTTAAGAAATAGAACCCCCATAAACTCCCCGTCTAGCGCCCTTTCTCGGAAGGGCGTTAGGCGGCTTTTAACATTAACGGATTTTACAAAAAGGGATTGGTTTAAAATGAACGGATTTTATTCAAAGATTTGGCAAAGCCTCGTGGCAATTTCCATGGTCATTGCCCCGGCAGCCGTATGGGCGAAAGTAACCATCTACATGTGCGGCGATTCCACCATGCAGGACTGGAACGCAGGCTATTACCCCAAACAGGGCATCGGCCAGAATTTCGGATACTTCTTCGATTCCGGGCTCGCGACCGTCAAAAATTACGGTGCGGGCGGTACCGCCGCAGAAACTTATTACAACGGCGGGAAATGGACCCCGGTCAAGAACGCCCTCCAGAAAGGCGACTACGTATTCATCAAGTTCGGAATCAACGACCGCAACTACAGTTCCGAAGCCGGTTACCGCACCTACATGACCAAGATGATCAACGAGGCGAAGGCCAAGGGAGCCTACCCCATCATCGTGAATCCGGTACGCCGCAGCGATTTCCGCGGAACAAAGCAGGATTCCATTTACGAGTCCTACCACAATTACCCGATTATCGCACGCGAACTTTCGAAAACGCTCAACACGCCCATCATCGACATGGACACCCTGAGCCGCAACTACTTGCTTTCCGTAGGCCAGTTCTACGCTCACCATTACCTGAACGTGGTGCTCGACAAGGGCGAATACAGCAACTACGCGAACGGGAACAATGACAACCTTCATTTCCAGCAGAACGGAGCCATCGCTTTCGGGCGCATCATTACCGAACAGTTGCGCGTACATCCGGACGCTCAGGTGAAAAAACTCGCCGACTACTTGGCGCCCATGTACAAGGTAGACGTGAAAGTCAGCCCCGCAGGTTCCGACCAGGCAACGACTATCAGCTCCTATTATCCCAAGGGCATGACGGTGACGCTCAAGACTACACCAAAATCCGGCAAGAAATTTCTTGGCTGGTATGACGGCAACGGCAAAAAGGTAAGCGGGAACGCGAATACCACGGTAAAATCAGACAAGATATACACCTTCGTCATGGGTTCTGCCAGCACGCAATACACCGCAGTTTATGAAGGCGGCACCGCAGAAAAATATACCGGCGACGGCAAGGCTTTGACAAGTTTCCCGACAGGGACGCCGAAAAAGCTTTCCGACGTGACTTACTCCGTAGACACTACCGCGAAAGACTCCGTCCAAGAAGAAGAAAAGCATATAAGCCTAGACATCAAGAACTTTATCGACGCCGCCAATCCCGACACGGGAAGCGGCGCCACCGAGGCAAACCACGAAGGCTATACGGGAAACGGTTTCTTCAATTTTGAAAACGTGCTGAATTCTTCCGCCGAATACAAGATGAAGTTTCCCTCCGCGGGCTACGTGACCATGGGAATCCGCTATTCCTTTGCCGGCACCGAAGAGCGCTCGCTGAACGTGTACCTCGACCACGATTATATCGTGAAGTTCAAGCCTACGGCAGATTGGGACACCTGGGATACCGCCTACGTGGATCTAGACCTCATCAACGGCGAAGGAATCCTCAAGTTCATTTCCATGACCGAAAACGGAGGGCCGAACATAGACGCATTCGGGTTCAGCGTTGACGGTGTGGAACGAATCGTCCCCGAAGTCGAAACAACGTCCCTGAAAGGCAACATTCTTTCTGTCGCGAAAAACGAAAACACGAGGATAGATGTTTTCGACATGTCGGGCCGTCTGGTCGCCCGCAAGCTCTCCGGCAGCGACAACATAGACCTGTCCGACATCGTCCAGGCAAGCGGCATCTACCGCATCATCGTCCGCAACGGGAAACACAAATTTAGCACCACCTGGGCCAACGTAAAATAAGGAGCCAGCATGAAGAGTCTTTTCAAATACGCCATCGTGGCCGGCCTGTTTACAAGCCTTGCCGTGAGCGACAGCACATCCTTCACCATCCATGTCATCGGCGATTCTACGGTCTGCAACTACAAGGATTCCGCATACCCGCAAAAAGGTTGGGGCCAGGTGCTGAACAACTTCTTCGACGCCTCCCGCGTGAAAGTAAACAATGTGGCCATTGGCGGGCGCAGTTCCAAGAGTTTCATCGTTGACGGGCGTCTAAAAAGCCTCGAGCCAAACATCCAGAAAGGGGATTTCGTGTTCGTGCAGTTCGGGCATAACGACCGCACCGCAAACAAGCCGGAACGCTACGTGCCCCAGGATTCCTTCCCGTATTACATGAAGCAGTACATCACGACGGCGCAAAAGCGCGGGGCAACCCCGGTGCTGGTTTCAACCGTCACCATGAGCGGGTCGCGCAACGTATTTTCTACCGGGAGCAACAACTACGATTCCCGCGGCATGATGCTAAAACTTGCGAAGGATTACAAGATTCCCTTCGTAGACCTGAACATGAAATCCTACAATACCTATAACAATACATACAAAGGAATGATGGATTCGTATGTCAAGAAATTCCTTTATATGCAACTGGATGCAGGACTTTACCCCAACTACCCCAACGGCAGTAACGACGGGAATACGCACTTCCAGGAAATGGGCTCCATGGGCCACGGCACCATGATTGCAGAAGAACTGGAAAGGGGCGTAAACGACACCTTCCTTTCGCCCGAATCAAAGGCAGAACTCACAAAGCTCGTTTCGGCGTTACGCCCCCGCTACAAGGTGACCGTAAAGGCGAACATCGCGACAAAGGGCGCTATCACGCAGGATCAGAGTTTCCCGGGAGGTTCCCCCATGACCCTTCGGGTGGCCCCCGCAAGTGGCGAGACCTTTGAATACTGGGCAGACGAGAATTGCAAGAAGATTTCGTCCAACAAGCTCTACTACGGTTTCAAGACGCCCAACCACAATACGACCTACACCGCCATGTTCAAGGGCGGCGCCGCCTGTGTCGCAAGCTCAACTACCGAAAACGAAAGTTCCAGCTCTGTAATGCCCGCTTCTTCCAGTTCCGAAATCCCGCAATCCAGTTCCGCCATCGTAGAATGCTCCAACCTCAAGGGAATCAAGGCTTGGCCGTCTCCCATCGATATGGCGAACCCGGACAAGGGAGACGGCACCACCGACACGAATCACGAGGGCTACGTAGGCAAGGGATTTTTCAACTTGACCAACGACATTTCCAGCACAGCTATGTACAAGCTCACTTCCGACAGGTCAGCCACCAACGCGCGAGTTATGGTGCGCTACGCATTTGACGGAACCGAAAATCGCGATATGAAAATCAAGATCGATGCAGTCACCTACGATATAAAGCTACCCCCTACCGGCGGCTGGGATATCTGGGACACCGCCTACGTGGAAGACGTTTGGCTCGATGCCGTGGATTTCGACATGGTCCTCTATTCCACGACAAATAACGGAGGCCCCAACATTGACATGGTGTCCTTTACCAACGAGGCCGTACACCGGGTCGGATGCCCCGTCGCCGAAGTACTCAAGGACTCTAGCGGCACGCAGGACCCCGAAAAGGGCACCACCATCGCCGCCACCATGCAAAAGAAGCAAATGGGTTTTGACCCTCGGAACCTCACCTTCCGTTCTGCCGGCGGCTTGGCACACATACAAATCATGAATGCACTCGGCAAGACGGTTGTTGACGAGACCCGCATGGTTTCGGCCGGCAGCACAGCACTCCTGCAGGGAGGCGCTCGGCTTTCGGCCGGTCGCTACTACCTGCGCATAGAACTTGACGGGAAAATCGCCATTTTGGCGCATTTTGCGGTTTCAAGAGAATAATTTACAAAAAATTTTGAAATTTTTTCTTGCATTTTTAAAAATTTTATAGTACATTTTGTAGTACAAGTATAAACGCGTGTTCAAAGGGATGGAATTATGGATTACAAAACTGAAATCAAGGGCTACGATACCCTTGTCAAAACCGCCACGATGGTGACTGTCGCAGCGCTTCTGGCAGCTTTCTCTATGGCAGAAGCCGCAGAAAACTACAAGTTCGACTTTGGCGAGGGCCCGGTTGCCGCGGGCTACACGCAGGTCAAGGCCAACACCAAGTACAGCGACTCGCAGGGCTACGGTTTCGAAAGCGGGACGGTTTCTTCGGTAGACCGCCTGTGGGACGACGACCTCACCACGGATTTCCTGACGGCGAAGGGCGACATGGTTTTCTCGGTGGCGCTCCCGCAAGGCAATTACGAGGTGACATTCATTCTCGGTGACGGCGAAAACGAAAGCGAAACCACCGTATGGGCCGAAAACCGCAAGCTCATGCTCGACCGCATCACCCTCGCCGGCGGCGTGTTCAGCAGGCAGACCGTTTCGCTCAGGCGTATGGAAACAAGAAGCATGGACGGCTCGGTGACCATGAGCATCAAGGACCGCGAAAAGGATTACCGCACCTGGGACAAAAAACTCACCTTCGTCATCAGCGGCAAGGCGCCCGCCGTCGCAGGAATCGAAATCAAGCGTAACGACAACGTGACCACGCTCTGGCTCTGCGGAAATTCCACCGTGGTCGACCAGATAATGGCACCGTGGGCGGGCTGGGGCCAGATGGCCCCGGGATTTTTCAAATCCAGCCTTGCCATCGCGAACTACGCCGAATCGGGCCTTACCGCCAGCGGGTTCTACAGCATGAAGCGCCTCGCAAAGATTCTTTCCGAAGTCAAGAAGGGCGACTTCGTGACCGTGCAGTTCGCGCACAACGACCAGAAGAACCAAAACGACGTGAACAACTACGAAGCGACCCTCACCAAGTACGCAAACGAAATCAAGGCGAAGGGCGCCATTCCGCTGTTCGTGACATCCACCGCAAGGCAGAACGAGACCGACCCGAAAACAGCCGTGGGCGGGCTTCCCGAACGTATGCGCGCCCTCGGCAAAAAGCTCGGCGTCACCGTGCTTGACCTGAACCAGCACAGCATCACGCTCGGCAAGGCGCTCGGAGGCAACAAGGAAAAAATGTACATGTACACCGCGAGCGACAAGACGCACTTCTGCGAATACGGCGCCTACGAACTCGCCCGCGCGAACATCGAAGAAATCAAGGCGAAGGTACCCGAACTCGCCAAGCACCTGCGCGATGATCATGATGCGTTCGATTCCAGCAAGCCCGATCCGCTCGACATTCTCACTCGGGCAAAGACGCCCATCACCGAAGGCGGGCTGATTCAAGTGGAACCGGAATCCAGCTGTTCCGAAGATCCGGAATCCTCTTCAAGCGAAGAAATCACCGGTCCGCAGTCTTCCAGCGCAGAAGGCGCATCTTCCGGCACAGAAGATACCGAAGGCGTCACCGCTGTTGAATCCTTGACTCCGCACAACGCCATCAGCGGGCGAATCGACGGTAGCACGCTCCGTCTCGAAGGCATCGACGGAGGCGCGCACGACATCAGCATCTTTGACATGCAGGGTCACCGCATCGCTGAATTCCGCGCCATGCAGGGGAACGAACTCCACATCACCCTGCGGCAAGGAGCCTTCCTCGTCAAGGTCGCGCAAGGCAACAGAACTCTCGGTTTTTTCAAAGCCGTAAGGTATTAACTCTCTCGCAACAACACACCTCCAAAAAATCCCCGGCCGATTGGTCGGGGATTTTTTTATCGCTATAAGAAAACTACTTGCGAATCACCTTGATGGTCTTGTTCATATTCTTGCCGTCAACAAAAGTTCCACGGACATTCACAAGATAGATTCCGCAGCCATAGGGCCTCAAGTCAGCCGAAGCCACTCCATTTGAAGATACAACAGATTTCTGCATCATCACGCTCTTACCACTCATATCGGTAACGGTAATGCGAGCCTGAGCCGGAATTCCATTCAGTAACACGACATTATTCGAAACAACTGCAGAAAAGCGCCTCAAGTCGCCCTCGGCAACTCTCAAGGCGGTCGTTTCGCCCTGCGAAGAATCCGCTTCGTTTGTCATGGACTGTCCCTGCGTCACGCCGATGTAGCGGCTAAAGGTATCGCCCGCGTTGTCCTTCAGCGTAAATTGCACATAGCCCGCACCCGCAAAGCTGTCGGCGAGTTTCACCGTCAACCTGGAACCGCTCACGGTCGCCGTCACGCCGCTCGGAGCCGACACGGTGTAGGTTCCGCCGTCGTAACCGCGGGTAAACTGCGAAAGGTCTATCACCTGGGTTTCGCCCTTCGCGAAGGTGTAGTGCGCGCGGGCCATCCATTCCAGGTAGCGTTCCAGTTCCGTCCAGCCGTCACCCAGGCGGTCCTTGTTTGCATCGCTAAAATCGCCGCTCTTGGATTTCGGATTGTAGCCGTACATATTTTCCCACCAGTCAGGAAGCCCGTCCAAATCGCTGTCGTAATCATCAGCCCAACTCACGCTCGGGTACGGTTCCCATCCCTTGATGTTCGCCGTATCCTTCACGTCGGTTTCGCGGTCGGGAATGCCCGCCATGCCGCCCACGGAGCCTCTCATGCTGTAAGTTCCGTTCTTGGTCTCGTCTATCACGCGGGTATCGTGATTGTCAAGTACCGGCATGCGCTGGCCCACATCGCTCAGCACATCCTTGTAGGCGGCCTTCGCGCTCTGGACAGTCGCATACGAGGCAAAGAAGGGCTTGCTGTTCCAGGGTTCCCAATCCAGCACCTGCCCGCCGGAAAGCGAATACTCGCGACCGCAATTGTCGTTGGTGCCGTCGCAGGTGAACTTGCCGCCCGCAGCCTCGAGAACGTTATTGTGATAGTAATACGCCTGCGAACCCTTGCCCGTACCTTCGAACTGCGCACGCAATGTATAGCCGTGCAAGGTGGTGGCGGCGCCCTCCTTGTAGTAATTGCCCACGAAGTTCACCTCGTGCGCACCGCCATCGGTCACGCGGCTCACCCAGTTATAGACAACGTTATTGAATATGTCAAGGCGACCCGCGTAGTAGCCGTTCCCGTCGAGGCCACCGCCCAGGCTCCAGTTGCGGCCCGCATTGTGCGCAAGCAGGTTGTGGTGGAAACTGCCGATATCGCCGCCGATGGTCGCCGCGTACCCGTGCCCCGTCCCGACAGGGTAATTCTGGTGGTCCGCAATGTTCAGCGCTTCCGAAATCAGCGTGCGCTGCAGCGTAAGGTTCTTGCCGCCTCGGCTACTGAAGGCTTCGTCAATCGTCCAGCTGATGCTCGCATGGTCCAATATGCTGTGGTCGCCGCCGGTGAGCCCCATACCGTCGTAGGTAGCGCCGTAGCCCAGGCGCACGCGCATGAAGCGGATGACCATGTCCTTGCCCGTGAACCCGATGGGGGCGCTCTTGATGGTAATACCCTTGCCGGGAGCCGTCTGCCCCGCAATCGTCACGTAATCCTGATTGCAGACCAGGCGCGATTTCAGCTGGATCATTCCCGACACCTTGAACACGATGGTACGCGGGCCAATTTCTGCTGTGCACGCCTCGCGCAAGGAGCCTGCACCGTCATCGTTCAGGTTCGTCACATACACCACCTTGCCGCCACGGCCACCCAGGGCGTTGCGGCCATAACCTTCGGCACCTTCGAACGCGACGCGGCCCGGCTTGAACGACCAGACATTCCCTGCCGTAACTGTTCCGTTCGCATCGACCTCATCTACGCGCCAGTAGTATGTCTGGAGCGGAGTCGTACCGCTCACCTTATACGAACTGCCGGATTGTTCACCCTTGTAAACCGCAGTACTCGAGGGCGTTGCCGCAAGCACAGCCGCCGAATCCGTCCCGAAATAGACGCGATGCTTTACGGCTGACTTCGCCGCCGTCCACGAAAGCGTCAGCGCTCCGTTTTCGTGCGGAGCGTGATAATCCAGATCCGCAGGCGAAGGCCCTGTCGCCTGTGCCGCCGCATTGGGCACGTTCAGCTCAAAGCCGTTCAGGGTAACCGTTCCCGTATTCAGCTTTATCGCGGTCGAGGCACCCGTACCGCTTACATTAAAAGTCACGTAGGCAATCGCCGCCTCGCCTGTCGAGAGCGCACGATTCGTGGGCTTGACCGACGCCTGCTTCGAGTTGTTCACGTAGACATCGATGCTGTTGCTTGCTGCAATTCCATCGACATTGTTCAGGTACAACAAGAGACTGTGCGTCCCTGCCGCAAGATTCGAGAAGGTGAGCGTAATCGCCCCACCGCCTTCGACCATCACGCCGTCGCACACAAGGCGCGCATAGCTCGGGGACTGCACCCCGGCCTTGTACCAGTTGGCCTTGAGGTTCGCGCTTCCGGCGACATTCACCTTCACACCCGAAAGCGTCGTATCTTTCGAAGCGACACCCGAAACCACCCAGGGCACGTAATTCGGTTCCGTAACCTCGCTCGAATTGCGGCCGCTCATGTCAAAATCGACCTTGATGACGGGCGATGCAGCAAAGGCAAGCGCCGCCGAGAGGCCCAAGACGCGAATAGAGTTCAAACATCCCATACAAAACTCCTTTCTGCCCACAAAAATACCCTCGGATTTGCTCCGGGGGTAGGGTAAAAGAAATTTCCAGTTGTCCGCGGACTACGGCGGGCACCTGCGGTGCCACTACTTTGCGAATGTGGGCTGCATTGCCTTGCGGTTGCCTGCACGCCGGGCATTCACCGCGCGGCCATTCACGTAGAACCGCTTGCCTGTGCGGGCCTTGGATATTTCCGCAGGGGCAATCTTGCGCAGTACGGTCGTACCGGAGTCTGCCCGCACGAACTCAATCTTGTCGATATTCGGGGCACCGTCTTCCGTGAGCGACGCAATTTCCAAGGTGTTTACGCCGGCAGGAATCTTGAGCGTCAATTCCGCATCGTTCCATGTGGTCCATCCACCCGTCGGCTCCAGGTCCAGCTTTTCTAACAGAACCTTGCCGTTTACCGAAATGCTTACGGGGCGGTTCGCACTCCCGCCATTTGCGAAAGTCAGCTTGACATTGCGTTCATCGCCTTCGGGTAGGCAAAGTGCAAACGTAATCGAGGAACCCACCGCATTGTTCAGGTTCGCGTAGCCCTTGCCCGAAAAGCCTTCGTGCTTGTCCTCGAAAAGCGTCTGATTGAATACGGTATTTTCCGCCTCATATTTGAGCGAATCCTTGCCCACGAACTTGAACGCGGCACCAAGATTCACGTCCTTCGCGAGACTTGTCACAATGTATTCCTTGTCGAGCCCGCTTGCATCTCCGCTCCAGCCTGCAAATTCCCAGCCGTCCAGAGGTGTCGCGGTAAATGTGACATTCGAGCCCTCGGGAATTTCCGTGCCGGCAATATTCTGGGCAATCGTCCCGCCAGTTCCCGCATCGAGCGACACCTTGTAGCTCTTGCCCGACTTGATTAGTTCGATGTCGTCGACAGCAATCCACTGGCTAGAAGAACCCGCGGTGCTAAACCCGATGGTTATCTTCCCGTTCGTCACGGTGATGTTTTCCACTGCCTTCTTCGTCCAGTTGCCTGCAGCCGCGGCAATAGACACGCTCTGCTCGCTGCCGCCGAAATCCTTCGCGAACATCTTCGCGGAACTCTGCCCACCGCTACTCTGCACATAGGCGCTCAGGGTGTACTTCCCGTTGGGCACCGTCAATGTCTGCGTAAGCGTCTTGCTGTCCGTCAGGTAGAGCCCCCAGCGGCCCGTGCGTTTCTTGGATGTGGAATTGATATTGTTGGCATCGGCCTTGTCCAGTTTCCAGCCCGTCAAGGTCGTCTGGCTCACGCGATCCGCCTCGAATGTCGGATTCAGGCAATAGTTGTTGCCCGCGCCCACGCTCCACGTGCCTTCCTTCACGTTGATGTTCCACTCGCTCAGGGAATGGAACACGGGTTTGCCCGTCTCGAAAGAAATAGGCAGCCACTGGTTGTAACCGAGTCCATTCCCTGCGAAATCGCTCCAGCGGTCACCCGCGTTCACCACAAACGAACCCTTCGAGCCCTTCACCATGACAAAGAACCCGGTCTGAGTCACGTGACTAAAGTCGTGCTGCGTTCCTTCAAGTACGAACTCTTCGCTGTAGGGGCCCAGGATGTTTGTCGCCGACATGCAATACGTCTGCGAAGTGTTCCAGCCGTGCAAATCAGAAGAGCAGAAGTAGTAAACGCCGTTCTGCTTGAACATGGCGTTCCCTTCGCGGCCACCCACGCGACTCTTGTGGATATTCACCGTCCTGGAACCGTCAATCGCCAAAAAATCCGATTCACGGAGCGGTGCTACATACAAGTTAGTACGGCCCTTCACGTTAGACGCAATCACGTACGCCTTGCCGTCATCATCCTGGAAAAGCGTCTGGTCGCCGGTATTGTTGTTCACGAAGAACGTCATCTCGCTTTCGGGCTGCACGCGTGCAAACTTGAACGGCCCCGTAGGGGAATCGCTGGTAGCAAAATACTCGCCGAATTCCCAGCTCGGGCTTGCACCCTGGCCCGCGAGCACATACTTCTTACTCTTCGCGTTGTACACGACGCCAATGCGCCCGAACCATCCACCGCCCGCTTCGCTCGGCTTCAGCACGATTCCCTCGAATTTCCAGTTGACCAAATCCTTCGAGGAATAGCAGGTGACGCCCGCAAATCCGGTATCGTCGTTTTTCTTGGTAGGGTTCGCCGCGTATGTAACGGCGCCGTTGTACTTGACTCCGTACCAGTAGAACGTATCGCCCACCTGGAGCACGCCACCGCCCTGCGAATAGATAAAGTTGCCGTCTGTATCTTTCCAGAAACGGTCATTTACGATAGTCTGCGCCGTAGCCGTACCGGCAAGGGATGCAACAAGCAATCCCCCGGCAAGCGCCGTCTTGAATAAACTCATCTTTTTCATAAACCACCCCGTTATTTTGAATAAGTCCTGATTCTCGATGCCTTGCGGTCACCTGTACGCAGCGCATTTACCGAGCGACCGTTCACGTAGAACAGGCGGCCCGGCTGCTGCATGTTCGGCTTGCGTTGCGGAAGCGGGCGCACAAACGTCGTCGAATCACCCACAGAAACTTCCGTAGAATCCGCAATCGTATCGACCGGCGCAACCGACGTATCGACCGGAACGACAATCGGCGTTACAGCAGTATCCTTCGGCGTGGTATCGACCGGCACTATAACAGGCGACACATAGCCGTATTCGTATGCGCCCAGGTCCGGAGCCTTGCCCTCGTACTTGAGACCCATGTTCACGCCCTTGTCAATCATCTGGCTGTTCTTTGCGAGCTTCAGGAAGTCAACATCCGGAAGGCTACCGTCGGCCTGGCGCGGGCCGAACGCACCGCCGAGAGGCCCGAGTTCCCTGCCCGTCACGGTCATGCTCGGGTCCGACACGCTCACGAAATCCGATTCCTTCGGGGTGATGTTCAGGTTCCAGGTATTGTATTCGCCCGCCGCATATTCACCGCCGATGTAGGCCGTCTTGTTCGGGAAGGCAATGTTATTCTTCATTACGTGAGCCTTGCTGCCCTTGAGCACGACACCGTCGGTGCGGTTGTCATTTGCATCCCAGGTGCTCGCCCACATGTTGAACGCCGTGCCGTTCATATAGGCCGTATTGTTGAACCAGTCGTTACCGCCGCTGCTGTGGTTTGCGTAAAAGCCCGACGCCTTGTTTTTCCAGGCGACGCAGTTGCGGATGGTGTGGCGCACACCCGTCTTGCTGCTCCCCGCCTTGAAACCGTTGCCGTTGCCATCCTTCGGTTTGCCGGTCCCGTAGTTGCTGTAGCCGTGGCCCATCGCCCAGCTGTTCTCGATAACCACCGGGAACTCCTGGCTAATAAAATCCCAGCCGTCGTCGCTGTTCCACCAGGCACGGCAACCGATGAACTTCGTTGTATCGCCACCCTGCTGGTAGTGCACGCCAAAGCCATCGGCATTCTGGCCGTCTCCCTGGCGTCCGTTGGGGTCGTAGTTGTCGTGACTGTCGCAGTTCAAGAACAAATGTCCGCCGCCGCTTCCCGAGCCCTTCTCGTTTACGAAGAATCCCGAACCGCCGTTGTGGTGGCTATCGATCAGTTCCAAGAAGATATGCTTACTGCGGGACACGTACACGCCCACATTCGATTCGCCCTTCATGGGAACGTTCTTGACTTCGAGCCCCTTCAAGTGCAAGTACTGCGCCTGAATGAGGATACCCGAAGTGTACCTTACGTTGTTCGAACCGTTGGCAATCGGCATCTTGCTGAAGTCAATGACCGGCTTTTCGCCCGGGTACGCGAGGTAATGAATGCGCTTGTTGTCACTTGAACCGCTCTTGGTCAGGTGAATGCCCGCGAACATGTTGTCGTTTTTCACATAGTTCGTGTCCGTGTGCAGGTAGGTGCCGCCGCGAATCCACACGGTATCGCCCGCGTTCACCACGGAATTCGCCTTGTTGAGGGTCGCAAACGGGCTATCCTTCGTTCCCTTGTTCGTATTCTTGCCAGCGGGGGCCACGTAGTAGGTCGCCCCGAAAGTTTCCGCAGCAGCCAGGGCAATCACGGCCGCACACAACACGCGCTTCATTTTCATACCTCGCCTCATCCTGTTACTTTGTATATACCCTGATTCTTGACGCGCGGTTCTTCAATGCACCCGCAGAACGCCCGTTCACCAGGAAGTTCCGGCCACCGTTACGGAGCGTATTGCTGCGCACAGGGATCCGCTGGAGCACCGTCGTGCCGCTGTCGCCCACCGCCGAGTCGCCGGGATTGACAGGAACCACCGCGTTTTTATCCACGAACTCGATGCGGTCGATATTCGGGCCGCCATCCTTCGTGAGCGAGGCAATAGTGATGGCGCTTGCACCCGCAGGCAACCTGAGCGTCACCACGCTAGAATCCCACGATTCCCAGGCACCCGTCGATTCGAAGTCCACCGATTCCACCTGCACCTTGCCATTCACCGCAACACTTACCGGGCGGTTTGCCGTAGAGCCGTTCGCAAAGACAATCTTCACGTCCTTATCGCCCTCGTCGGCAGCAACCACGGAAAGCGTCACCGAAGACCCCTCCTCGTTATCGAGATTCGCGTAGCCCTTGCCCGAAAAGCCCTCGTGCGTCGATTCAAGAACCGTCTTGTTGAACACGCCGTTTTCCGCCTCGTACTTGAGCGAATCCTTACCCACGAACTTGAAGGTCGCGCCCAGGTTCACATCCTTGTCGAGACTTGCCACCGTGTATTCCTTGCCGTTACCCGTATTGTCGCCGGTCCACGCCACGAATTCCCAACCCTCCTGCGGAACGGCCGTAAAGGTCACCTTGCTCCCTTCGGCAATTTCACTACCCTCGATGCTCTGCGCAATCGAGCCGCCGTAAGCGACCGTCGTCTTCACGTTGTACTTCTTTACGGCCTTGCCGTTCTGCACCCAGTCCGGGAGCGTCGCGTTATATTTTTTCGCGATATCGCGCAGTTCCCTAAGGCGCGCATTCGCCGTATATTTCTGTCCGTCGCGATCGAACATCGGTTTTTTGCTGTAGCGGGTCGGCTCCCACACGAAGGTTCCCCAGCCCAGGTCGCCAAATTCATAGAACACCGAGTTCACGAGGGCCGTGCGTTCGCCCGTATATTCGCAGCTCAGCACCGCCTTCTTGTTCTTGACCACGAGCCCGAACATATCGCGCCAATCCTGCCCGTTGTTCGTGGTGCCGTAGGTGGAACCGCAAATGGCATCGTAGTCGATGTTCGCGTGAATCTTGTTGTACCAATCCGCGAAGCCCTTCTCGGGGCGCGGCTGACCATGCTGCATCACAATCTTGATAGAAGGATCCGTCTCGCGCACCGCACGCACACCCGAATTGATGATGTTCGCGAAGTCCGCCGTCTTGCTCAGCGAAACGCCCGCCACCCTCGAGTTGATTTCATTACCCACCTGCACCATGTCGGGGCGAAGTCCCGCCTTCATGAGCGCATCCATGGTCGTCTTCACGTGGTTATAGGCGAGCTTGCCCATCTCGGCATTGCTCTTGCCCGCCCAAGAGGCCGGAACATCCTGGTGGCCGATGGAGGCCCACGTGTCGCTCATGTGGAAATCCAGGAAGAATCCCATGTTGTGCGCCTTGATGCGCTTCGCAAGCGCAATGGTATGTTCCAGATCGCACCAGCACACGTTGGAATTTGCGCCGGAGTAGCTGTTCTTCGCGTAGCCGATGCACGAATTCACGAAGGTGCGCACGCGGATAAAGTTGATTCCGTGGTTCTGCAGGATATCAAAAAGGTCCTGCTGCTTGCCGTTATCGTAGTATTTTGCCCCCAGCGACTCGTCTTCGAGCACCCACGAGACATCGACACCCACGATATACGGGCGCGCAAGCGCCGCAACCGCCACGGCACCCAGAACCAGCACCGTTTTCCTGATGACTTTTCCCAATCCAAACATCCTTCACTCCTTTGATTTTAGTTTATCGCTATTTTGTTTACGCCTTTTTCAAACTTTGTTGTACTATAAATTGTACTATAATTTTCTATAAATATAACTCTTTTTACTACAAAGCGTACTATAATTTTTGAAAAATTTTAAAATTGGCGATTTTGGGCGAAAAACGGGCCCACAGGGGCCGGTTTTTGCTGTTTTAGGTCGTTTTTTACAGTCCCATCTCCTTCACTTCCTTAATCAAGAAGTTTTCCAACTGTTCACGGTCGGGAAGCCGCAACTTGTATGTCGAGACAAACAGTTTCTCGTCCATGCCGTTTAATACATATTGGACCATTTTCGGTCCTTTTTCCGTACAGAGCAAAATCCCGATCGGGGGATTATCCCCGTCCGCCATCTCGCAATCCTTGAAATAAGAGATGTAGGCATTCAGTTGAGCAGCGTGTTCAATGCGGAATTTGCCAACCTTCAACTCCACGATTACATTGCAGTGCAGCAGACGGTTATAAAGCACCAAATCGATAAAATAATACTCGTCATCTATGATAATGCGCTTTTGCCGAGCCTCGAAGCAGAACCCTTTGCCCATCTCCAACAGGAACTCCTGCAAATGGTCCATGATAGCCTGCTCCAATTCGGTTTCGGAGAACGCATCCTTGGCATCCAGGTCTAAAAAGTCGAGAGTATACGCGTCCTTGACCGACAAAACGGCATCAGTTCCGCCCTTTTCCACCCTTTGCAGCAACAGTTCCGGCTTTTTGCTGATTCCGCTCCTGAAATAGAGTTTCGTGTCGATTTGCCGACGAAGTTCTCGCACGCTCCATGTGCCTTTGATACATTCAAGTTCATAGAAGAACCTCTCCATAGGGTCGTCAATGGTCATTATTTCTTTAATATGCGAGAATGAAAGCCGACTGACAAGCAATTCCGGCGGCGTTTGGAATTTGCGAGACACTGTCTCGCAAATTGCCTCCCTGATTTTTTTCTTAATAACAACCAAATTTTCGGGAAAATAGTCTATTCCCTGCAATTTGTGCGACACCGTCGCACAAATCTGTGGATATTTCACGTAAAACATCCTGCATGCGTTCAACAACTGACGGTCAAGCCCCTTGATGGACAGTTCGTCGGCCAAATTTTGCAATAACCGAGCCCCGTATTTGGCGCGGTCGCACCCCTCTTGCTCATATTCGACTATATAGCAGCCGATAGCCCAATTTCGTATAGTCAGAAGCTGGTTTACGGCACCCTTGGCTACGGAACTTGTCGCATTATGGACGTCTTTTACCCGTTCCGCAAGGATTTCAAAAGTTGTTCCGTCGGCCTTACTGATAGGCGGTTCACGCTTATTCATCTTCTACTCCTTCCGCCTACAAGCAAAAAAAGGCGGGGTAAAGTGTTCTCGATACAAATATACATTCCCCGGATGTCACATTATGACAATCGTCGAAATTCGCGGAAATTTTGAGAATTTTGACGCCCCCCCCCGCAGGCGGTTGAAATCTGCATTGTCACCTTGTAATGCCTAGCTTTCTTTTTCTGCCTGAATCTTCTGCGATTCCTTCAACACTTCGTCCAACGTGAAATCTTCCTGCGTAAAGAAAAACGTATTCTTGCCCAAATCCTTGAGCGAAGCCCCGAAGTGGTAGGCCGTATCGTCTATGAACAAGAATCGGTCGTGCATTCCGTAACTGGGCAGAACTTGCATAGGGCTGTCTGGATATTGTTCGTTGTAAGTTGCCAGGTCTAACTCGAGAACCTTGCTCTTGTCGTAGGTGTAAATAGTCACGGAAACGCCTTTTTCCCGCTTGAGCATCATCGTCAAGGTTTTCTCGTTTACATATCTATCGACCAGCACAATTCTCTTTTTGGCTTGACGAATGAGGTTGCAGACAAATACATAGGCATCGAACTCCTGGTTGTTGTAAAATAAGCCCTTAGATTTAAGCTCGCCACGGTCCATCGCCTCGAAAAGTTCGTCAAATTTACGGTCGTGGTCAAGCAGATGTTCGTCATGACCAGTCAAGCGGCTGTCCTGTTCCAAATCCTTCGCTTCGACATTAGAAAGGCGATTGACAATTCCGCCATTTTGATATAAATACTGCCGCATGGCGACAAACGCATCCATGATTGCGATGGATACATTCACGGCAACCTTGCTTTTCAGGACGGATGAAAGCATGGCAAAGCCCTGTTCTGTAAAAACATAGGGCTTAAACCTGTCTCCGCCCCAACTTGAAATCACATTTTGTGATTTCAAGTTGTCTAATTCACTTTTTTCCAATTGGAAACAATATCTGTCAGGGAAACGTTCTATATTTCGCTTGACGGCCTGATTTATCGCCCTAGTTTCAACACCGTATAATGTTGCAATATCGCGGTCCAGCAGCACCTGCTTGCCACGAACAACCCGAATCATCTTTTCTACATCCAACTCCATAAGCGGGTTAGGTGCGAGATTATCCGTTTTTTCGGTCTTTTTAGCCATCTTCTACTCCTATAAACGCAAAAAAGCCGACCTTTGCTATATAAGAACGCCCAATTTTATTGGGGATATAACAAAAAGTCGGCTTTTCTAGTCGAACTTGGCTTGCAAGCGGATATTCGCTGCCGGTGCCTGTCATGGTGCAATATACAAAAAGCTGAGTAAAAAAAGGCAAGGGAACTCCCTTTTTGTCATCTTTTGCCATTCCAAAAATCTATATTTCAAGGCAAATAGAGTTTTCTCTTGTTCTCTACTTGAAACTTCGACAATTTCTGCAACGAGAACAAGGCGACGCTCACGTCTGCGACCGGCGCAAGCCTGCCGCATCGTTTTGGTACATGCATATTTTGTAAATCTGCCTGTAGGCAAACGGCCATTTGGGGCGTGAGTTGTTTGCGTTTATTCGTTGCGGGCAGTCGAAGGCCTCAAGTAGGTAAATGCATTCAACTCCACGCCTTTTTTATTTCCCAAAAAGACTGAAGAAATGCAGAACAGGGGTGGACTCGCTGAGTTTTGCTCTTGTCCTCTACTTGGAACTTCGACACTTTCAGCAACGAGAATAAGACAATAACTCGCCATCGCCCGTGGATTGCATGGGCGTAGTGTACCCTGGGCGTACTGTATCCGCTCGGGCTTGTTTTGCAACGTCATTGCGAACCCTGAAAGGGTGAAGCAATCCATTGCAAGATTATGCGGGTGTATTGTATTCTTTTGAAAATGTCGCGCTTTTAGGCGGGGAGTGAGTCGGCTCCCCGCCGTTCTTTTTTGCCCGCACCCCGGCCAAGCGAATCGGCCAGAACCGCTTCCGCGAGAGTGAACTCGTTCACTTTCAACACGGAGCGAAAAGATGCCGAGTAAAAAGGTTGTCAAGGACGATAAAAGCAAACCGAAGTTCAAGTTCATCGATTTGTTTGCTGGTATCGGAGGATTTCACTTAGCAATGGAATCTGTTGGCGGTGAATGCGTCTTTGCGAGTGAAATAGATAAATTCGCTCGACAAACTTATCAAACAAATTTTGAACGAAAATCTCCTGAACTGTTCAGCTTAGGAATGTTCAACGAAGATATAAATAAAATCGCTCCTAAAGATATACCAGACTTTGACTGCTTGTGTGCGGGATTTCCTTGTCAGCCTTTTAGCTACGCTGGACAAAAAAAGGGCTTTGAAGATAAGACTAGAGGAACTCTTTTCTTCAACATTAAAGAAATATTGAAAGAAAAGAAACCGAAAATGTTCTTCTTGGAAAATGTCAAGGGACTGGTTTCACATAAAGGGGGTGAAACCGTTAGTACAATTCTTGACATTCTTGAAAATGAACTTGGTTATCATGTATTTTCAACTGTTTTGTCGTCTCTAGATTTTGGACTACCACAAAAAAGAGAACGTTGGTACTGCGTTGGTTTTCGCGAAGATGTGAATTTTGATTTTCCTAAGCCTTTAAACAAAAAAGCTGTATTACGAGACATTGTTGATATTAATAATGATGACCCGACATTGAAATTGACTCAGTTCGAGTTGGATCGCATCAAATATCATTTTGAACATGCTAAGGATGAAGTCAGGGTAAAGCACGATAACTCCAAGTATAAGCCAAATACTAAAAAAGGGAAATATGGCATCTATTCATTCCAAAAGGCTGATGGTTCTTTGAGATTTCATGTTGGCGATCATGCAAAGACGCAGATACAAGAAGCATTCTACTCTTGCTTGGATACATATGCGTCAACCATAATTGCGAATAGAACGCCAAAACTTTGGGATTTGGGCCGAAAACTATCTGTTAGAGAATCACTTCGTTTACAGGGTTTCCCAGAATCATTCAAAATGCCTGTTTCCGATATGCAAGCGTTTAAACAACTTGGGAATTCAGTAAGTGTTCCCGTTCTTAAGGCTATTGCAAGGCAAATGCTAAAAGCATTAGAAGGGGGTAAATAATGAGATTGAGCCTACAAACCGTTCAACGGGCTTTTGATGAAATTGCTCAATTGGGAATTGACAATAAATTTTGGGGCGTTCTGACAATTGTAAAGAATGTCAAAAAATATTTGAAATTGCCTACATCAATTGGAACCATGAGTCTCATTGTTTGTGATAAAAATGGTGTTCAAAATGATTTAAAAAATTTCTTTTCTCTTCAAAATACAACAGATAATAATAAACAGGCGAATGATGATGATTGGCTGTTGTTGCGAAAAGATTTTGCTTCTTGGGTTTCTTATGAGTTACTCGCCAATAAAAGGGTAAATTTTCTTTCTTTGGCTGTATTTTTATTTCGAAATACATCTTTTCAGGAACGACTTACAAGTGATTTATTAATACAGAAAGTCAAAAGTTTTTTGAATATTCCCAAAGAATGGGAAAAAGATTGGTTTAAAGAAATCGCTTCATTTGATATAGAATATGAAGATTCCTTTAATGAATCTTGGAGTTGCGATTTTTCTGTTGGATGGCGTAAATATAAATTTGACAAAACGCATGGTTCTATTGTATTTAAACCATCTAAAGATATTTATTCTGTTGTTGCAAAACCTGATGAATTAAGTAGAGGGCCTTTTTATCAACCTTTGTATGCCGCTCAAGGAAATGCAATTTTATTTATAAAAAAGGATTTCTTTGAAAATGTTGAGGAGATAAAGAAAACTAATGAGGATGTTGGTGAGGTTAAGAAACAGAATAATACAAATTCCATCACCCCCTCTCAAATCATCTACTATGGTGTTCCGGGGTGTGGAAAGAGCAATAAAATCAGAGAGCAACTGAAGGACGTTCCTGAGAAAAACAAGGTTCGCGTCGTGTTCCACCCGGAATACACCAACGCCGAGTTCATCGGGCAAATTTTGCCAGTCACAAATGACGGTATTCGCTATGAATTTACACCCGGGCCGTTTACGCAAATTATCAAGCGGGCTTATCTCAATCCCAACGAACAATTCTACCTGGTTATCGAAGAAATCAACCGCGGTAATGCGGCTGCCATTTTCGGGGACACCTTCCAGTTGTTAGATAGGCTTAAAGCGGGGGAAACGGACTCTCTCGGCAATGACCCTGCAAATGCTTCTGTAAACACGTTTACAGAAGGCTGGAGTCAGTATTTTGTCCAGAACGATGATGTCAACGCCTATATTCGGGGAACTGAAAACAGCATTCAGATTGGGAATATTCGCTTTGATTCGAATACGGCTATCCGCTTGCCGCCTAACCTTTCCATCTTGGCGACAATGAACACCAGCGACCAAAATGTGTTCACGTTGGATAATGCCTTCCAGCGTCGTTTTGACATGGAACTAGTCCGCAACGAATTTGACCTCACTAAGCCTGCCGTCAATGCTCAGTACAACGCAGAAATTGACGATACCGGTATTAAATGGGGGCAATTCTGGGGATGGATCAATGCCAAAATTACGGCCACCCTCAAGGGTCTTTCCAGCACCGAAGACAAGCGGCTGGGAGTTTGGTTCGTGAGCAACGTGGGCGGTATTATTGACGACAAGGTCTTTGCCGAAAAGGTTTTGAAGTTTCTGTGGGATGATGTTTTCAAATTCAAGCGTCCGCAAGTATTTGCCGAAGGAATTGATACTCTGGAAAAGTTGATTAACTCCTTTGAAAAACCGTCTGAAGGGAAAGAACGCTTTGACGTTTTCAAGGACAAGGCGAATCTTGTCGCATTTGTAGCATCGCCAACGCTGTAATCCTTGATGCAAAAACTGAACGAAATATGTTCCTGCGAATCCAAGGCTAATTCGGAGACCGAGTTTGTCGGCATTCGTTGCGAAAAATCAAAGGAAGGTGGTGTGCTAGAAACAAGTATCATCTTTCCTTTGGGATATTTCAAAGATGATTTGACTTTGCGCGAACTTCCCGAAGAAGAATTGCGGGAATGTGTCGTCAATCTTTTTACGGTGCTTTCCGATCGTTCGTTGCAGGAACAGATTCATCAGGATTCCTCTATTTCCACATTCGCAGAGGAACATGGCGAATCTGAATTCCCGATGGTTTCGTACTTGAATGTTATCCGAAATTTTCTCAATTTCGGTTACCTTGATGAAAAGGAAATTCTGTACAAAAAGGGCGCGAACGGGAAAATCAGTTGGGGCCGGACAATCAAGGCCGTGCAGCCTGTCATTACCGAAGATGCACAGAATCTTGTGTACCTAGACTTTATCGCCCGTAAAGTCAGTTATAACGAAGATACGCTCATTACGCAGGTCCACAAGTTCTGCGTTCATGACGCTCTTGTGAAACTCGGATTTTTATTCGGCATAGAACCGTCCGAAGAGCCGCATTTGGATTTTGATTATGACCTGTTCTGTAACGCAATCCATTCCAAACTAGCAAAGACATTTAACGACCGTGATTTACGCCTGCTTGCTGATTTGGCACGAATTGTGGAATATCTTGCCGGGCATAAAACCGAAGACGGAAAAACGGCAGACGATTTTTATTTCGGAGTAAACAAGTTCGCCCCCGTGTGGGAAGCGATGGTGGATAAGATTTTCGGGAAGTTGCCGCAGGGAGTTGCCAAGGATAAATTTAATCCGCATTTACGGTGGAATGACGGATGCCGCGATGAAAAACTTGATGAATCTGAAGAAGAAATAGTCTTGAATGACCCGAAACGTTCCACACTCCGACCAGATACGATAATGGTTATGGGGGAGGGAGTGTATATCCTTGATTCCAAGTACTACAAATATGGCTTGACCGGATTCAATTCACATTTGCCGGGGGCCGAATCCGTGTGTAAGCAGATGGCTTATGCAGAATATGTGGAAACGCACTGGAAAGAAATTTTAGAAGAGAATGGAGATCCTTCGACTCCGTTACACTTCGCTCAGGATGACACCTCGCCAAAGCGTATTTATAATGTCTTCATTATGCCGTACTGTGCGGATGCTGGGAAATGGAATGAGATTGCCACGGCTTCGCCTCGCAATGACGTTTATGCAATGAAACGCGTCGGCTATATCTACGGCGACTGGAAAAACGTGAAGGACGAAAACCGACCTTACCACAAAATCGCCTGCATCCTCCTCGACACAAAATCCGTCATGCAGAATTATGCAAACAATCCCGCTGCACAAAGTGAACTGGCAGGGTTAATTAAATAAAAAACGCCTCCATTAAATTCTATGGGGCGAAAAAATGAGCCAATTCATGTCAACATATCAACAAAAGTTATTTCGTTGTTCGACAACCTAGGAATGGACGGCCCTTACAACGCCTTCGCCAAACGGCTTCTGGAAAACAGGGCCGTTCCTTGATGGAGATTTTCCATTCCGTCGGGTTCAGTGCTTGGAAATACCCGCGGGGACATTGCCGTGTTCGTTTTATTATAATTTCACGATAGAGAATTTTAAGAGGAGAAAAGAAAGTGAACTTCAAGTGGATATTCATTATCGGTGTTCTTGCTGCGGTCCTGTGTGCGGCAGAATGCGAAGTTGAGCATCATCAGGGCGAATCCAGTGTCGATCCCTATATGGGATATCCGGCGACCTCTCTTTACCTTTTCGAGGACAGCTACTTGGATCTCTCCAAGATGAACCAGAGGGAGCCTGCCGTTAAAAATGCCTCGGCGTCCGATACGGTGTGGGTGTACAGGTCTGAACTAGATTCCACCATGATTGTGATCGTGACCGAGAAGGTGGTCAAGGTGGCTCGGGTCGCCTATTCCAAAGACGAGTCGGCCGTTGTGGACACGCTGTTTGCCGTACATCACGATGACGTGTATAGGGACGAGTTTCCACGACTCCAGAAGGCGGGTGCTTTCAGGGGAACGGCGGAGCAGGCGGATTCCCTCGTGAACCATGTGTTTGAATTGTGTCAGCGGTATTATTCCAAGGAATGGGGTTACGCCGGTTGCGAGTTTAACCCTCCTGAAATGAGGCGGGAAAACGGGGGAATGGATGTCGACGGGATTGATGTCCCGCTTGCACTCGCTGCTGTTGCGGGGGAGTTTACCTGGCTTCTCGATACGCTGAACACCTGTCCGGAACTCAAGTTTCCGGCTCCCGAGGTGTCGCCCGATGGCTTGAGGCGTCTTAGGGGCCGCGATGGCTTTCTGCCACGAGTGCCGTCTAGGGTGTATGACCTCAATGGGCGCCAGTCGGACTGTGTCGATCGCAAGAATCGGCGGGGTCTTATTTTCCGATAAACCTCAGGGGGCGCCCGTGATTGGGCGCCCCCCTTGGTTTGGTTATGGGATTTTGTGGTGCAGTTTATTTGTTTATTGTAGTGGAAGATCCCCCTTTTTTGATTTTGGGATAGGTCATATGGGATTGGTTTGGTGTGGAAAAACTATTTGATGAAAATGGATTCGCTCATTGATCCAATGCGGAGCATGTAGCGTCCTGCCTGCGGAACGGTAAGGTTCAGTTGACCATTTGCGGAACCCGTGGCGATTG
>NZ_CALEFV010000052.1 GCF_937877005.1 uncultured Fibrobacter sp.
CCCAATCTTCAGGAGCATCTGCCTTGCAGCTCCAACCAAAAATACAAGAGCCGAATCTAGGCGAAAGAGCGGCATCCGTACCTTCACCATCTTTAAAAAGGCCATCACATTTCATGCCCTTGTCCCAACCGGGACCATTGCAAAGAATGTCGATTTCCGGCATCTGTTCGGCCGCGTTAATTTTACGAAGGGGCGAAGAATAGAACACCGGGCCTTCGGCCGTACGCTTGGTACGGGCCGCAGCAACAGGAGTTTGGGTCGGATCCGCCGCAAGAATTGTCTCATTGGTAGAAGCTTCTACCGGGTAGAAACCACCCGGCACGGTAAGGCCCGGGCTAGTATAATAGTCGGAGTCGAATTCCCACTTACCATCCTTGGCGCGCTTGAACGGCATGTCAAAGCAGCTTTTTTCGTTTACGCCCGGAGTATAATTGAACAGCATGCCAAAATACGTTTCATCGATAAAGCAGTTCTTGCCCTTCGTGCTCAACTTGGGCTTTCTCTGCGACTGTGGAACCGTCGGATCAAGTTTGCTTTCGACAAGGCCCGGTGTCACACCAATACAGGCGTTCACAAGTTGCACTGCCGTCCCAGCCGGTATGCCCAAAGCGCCATTCTGGCAACCTTCGCCACCACCATCCTTGTAACAAGAGAAGGCCGGGTGCAAGCTGGCATCGGAATCGTAAATAATGGCTGCCATGGTGTAAGAGCAAGTACCTGCGATACCGTCGACTTCCGCCTTGCTATAGAAATAGCCATCCGGGCTTTCACCTTTCTGCTCTTCGTCCGGAACAAAGAACAGGGAGTCTACCATGTTCAAAAGGAATCCCAAGGGAATCGGCTGGGCCTGCTCCTCTTGTTCCCAGTTGCCGTTCACGCCAATCATGTCGGCGCGTTCAAGGTCGTCATCGCGGTAAAGCACCACATTGTCAGAAATATCCTGACCCACAAACACATAGGAATACCAGCCGCACATATCGTTCACGGCAGTCATGGGAGAGCCGGTCAAGCCCCCATCGAAACTGATCATCGGAACGGCGGACATCCAGGCTTCCATTTCGGGCGGAATCATCACGAAGAAATACTTTGCACCGGGAGGATACTTTCCAGTAAACGTTTTCCCAGCTCTGTCAGGATCTTCGGTAACATATACGTGTTCGCCTTCGCCGGGGCAACGGAGGCTGGCCTCGTTGGTGGGCCAACTCGTATCGTTCGCATTTTTGGTCGGAACATTATAGCCGTTTGCCGTTACTAGCCTAAGGGTCGTAAAATCTACACGAGTGTTGTTGGCCTGGCTTCCAATGGTAAACATGACCTTCTGGTTATCCGTGATACCCAGCTTTTCAAGGTCAAATTCATAGAAACCATCGGCGTTCAACTTCATCGCCTGAGTATTATTGACGTTTTGACCACCAATAAATGCACCAGTCCAGTCATCCGGAGCCTTAAAGTACACTGTACCCTTACAGGTAACCGGATTCTGGTTCTGTTGTCCTTGAGCCCAAACTCCTTGCACCCCCGCAAAGAGCAGGCAACAGCCCAGGGCATACTTCCATAACGACATTTTCCACAAAGAAAATTGTGTATCTCTCTTCATATGACTTCCTTAACGCTGGGTACACCCAAAAGACCGGCCTTTTGAGGACACCACAACCTATGTAAAAATATCCTTTTCTTTACAAAAAAGCACATTTTTTACTTTTTTTTTCATTCCGCAGGCTGCGCTATTGTAGACAAGTGAAATATCGCCCTAAAACTAGAGAAAACCGCCAATTTTCACAATCTTGTTTATGAAAGTTTACCAAAAGGAATCACCGAATCATGCAGAAAAAGCGATATGTAAATCACGCAAAATTGCACAGGCTAGGCAAGCCTGTTTTTTATTACATTTTAGGTGAACACGGAGCGCTTATGCAGGACATGGACCGAACAATTGCCAGCGGCAACACAATCAAGTTACCCGTCGCCCCCATGCGACCGCACCTGATCGTGCTGTACCCGCAACACCTATTCAAGCAGATACCGCTCGAAAAGGGAACGGTCGTGCTTGGCCGTGGGCAAGATGCGGACATTCGCCTGGACGACGAACTGGTAAGCCGCAGGCACTGTGCCCTGACCTTTGACGGCCTTGACGTTACCGTCAAGGACCTGGGCAGCACCAACGGAACCTTTGTAGACGGTTCCCCGATTACAGAATGCAAACTCGAAGACCACAATCGATTGCAAATCGGCAAGATGGTTCTGAAAATCGACTTCAAGGACGCGAGCGAAGAAGCCT
>NZ_CALEFV010000053.1 GCF_937877005.1 uncultured Fibrobacter sp.
CCTACAACCTGCAGTACTATAAGCCCGGCCATCCCGAAACCGAGATCGCCTACATGGGCTGCCGCACCCGCGTGATCGGCAACAACTATGACCCGACCCGCGAAATTTCTTATGGTCGCGGCAACCTGAGCTTCACTTCCATCAACCTCCCGCGCATCGCCATCAAGATGAAGTCGGTGGATCTGTTCTTCAAGGAACTTGACCGCATGCTGCAGCTTGTGAGCGACCAGCTCATGGAACGCTTTGCCGTGCAGAGCAAGCGCAAGGTGAAGAACTTCCCGTTCCTCATGGGACAGGGCGTGTGGATCGATTCCGACAAGCTCGGCTGGGAAGACACCGTGGGCGAAGTCATCAAGCATGGTACCCTTTCCATTGGCTTTATCGGCCTTGCAGAAACCTTGGTGATGCTTACGGGCAAGCACCACGGTGAATCCGAAGCCTCCCAGGAACTGGGTCTCAAGATTATCGGCCACATGCGCGAATTCTGCGACAAGGAATCCAAGCGCCTCGGGCTCAACTTCAGCCTGCTTGCAACACCTGCCGAAGGCCTTTCCGGTCGCTTCGTGCGTATGGACAAGAAGAAGTTCGGCATCATTCCGGGCGTGACCGACCGCGATTACTACACCAACTCCTTCCATGTGCCGGTGTACTACAAGATTTCTGCATTCAAGAAGCTCTCGCTCGAGGCTCCGTACCATGCGCTCACCAATGCGGGCCACATCAGCTACATCGAACTCGATGGCGACCCGACGCAGAACCTGGACGCTTTCGAAAAGATCGTGCACCACATGGCGAAGGTGGGAATCGGCTATGGTTCCATCAACCATCCGGTGGACCGTGACCCCGTCTGCGGATTTGTTGGAGTTATCGGAGACTGCTGCCCCCGCTGCGGACGCACCGACGGACACGCCATTTCCGAAGAAAAACTGGCTGAACTGCGTAAACTTTATCCGGGTATGCCCGCCTTCAAGGGCATCCGTTAAAAATTTCTAGTAAGGAGAATCAACAATGTCTGAAAAAGAACTGAACAAGTATGGTGAAGGAATCGGATTCGAACGCATCCGCCGCATCACGGGCTACCTCGTCGGTACCGTCGATCGCTTCAACAACGCCAAGCGTGCCGAAGTGAACGATCGCGTGAAGCACGGTGTGTAATTCCTGGGTTCACCTAGGTAGTTACCTGCTGTAGATTATCATGGCGGGCAATGTCCCGCCATTCTTTTTTCAAGAAGAGAGATCATGGAACAAGAAGAAACGCCGAGGCTTCGCATTGCGGGGATTGAACCCGAATCCTTCGTGGATGGACCCGGTATTCGTATGACGATTTTTACCCAGGGTTGCCACCATCATTGTCCGGGTTGCCATAATCCGCAGACGCATGATTTTAACGGTGGACATTTTATCGGAATAGATGAAATCCTTTCGATGATTGAGGAAAACCCGCTGCTGGATGGCGTCACCTTTAGTGGCGGAGATCCCTTGGAACAGGCCGCGGCACTCGTGCCGCTTGCACGCGAAATCAAGGAACGTGGCATGAACCTCGTGATTTACACGGGTTATACCTATGAACGCATCATGGAACTTTCTAATGAAAGACCAGACATGTTCGAGTTGCTGACTTTCGCGGATATGCTGATTGACGGTCCGTTTGTCATGGCGAAAAAATCCCTGGAACTCAAGTTTAGGGGCTCCAGCAACCAGCGCATTATCGATGTGCAGGAAAGCCTGACTCAGGGACATGTGGTCTTGCACCAGATCCAACTGGACGAAATGCAAAAAAAGCCCGAGGCCGTTCTTTCGTAACCGCGGGTGAATTTATTTGTTATGCGAGGCTAGCCGTGCGGCTAGCCTTTTTTATTGCTGCTGCCCGTTGACGAAGTACTGACAGTCTTCCATGACTTGATCGAAGAGCTCGTCGCGATTTATGCCCGTGTAGGTCGTATCGTTATCTTCCATGTGGTAGGAATTCATGTACTCCTCGAACTGGACGGTCGTGTCATCTATCCAGGTGTAGATCTCGGTAATATTCCATTCGGGATAGGTATATTTCCAGACCTTGTCCGTCTTGGTAAAGTTGCAGCCGGGTTCCTCGGGCTCGGGAGCGGCGCTCGACTTATCGTCTCCGCAGGCGGAAAGGCAGAATGCCGCTGCAAGAGTAACAAGCCAAAGTCTACATTTCATGAGAACTCCTTATTCTGTTTATTCAACGAAAAGATAGTTTTTTGGGGGGAAAACAAAAAAGCCACTCTGGTGGATGTATCTCGTCTAGAGACATGCGGCCCGCCGGAGCGACGCCATCCTTCTTTATCCACCAGAAGGGCTCAATGATTAATATAGTTTTTTTGATCAGCCTGGGCTAGAAAAAAGTGAAAAGCGCTATTCCAGTTTGGAATGTCTACGATCCGATGAATCCGTGCGGTTTGAATCCGAGGCCCTTCACGAGTTCGAAGTCCTTGCAGCTATTGACGCCTGCGGTGGTGAGCATGTCGTCGGTGATGGCTGCGTTCGCGCCGCTCTTGAAGGCGCGCTTGCCGTCGTCGCCCAGTACACCGCGGCCGCCCGCGAGGCGGATGAATGCTTTCGGGTTGATGAACCTGTAAATTGCCACGATGCGGCAGAACTCGTCGTTCGTGAGTTTCGGGAGGTTCTCGTAGGGCGTGCCCGGAATGGCGTTCAGCACGTTCACCGGCGTGGACTTGACGCCAAGCTTGCGGAGATCGAGGCACATGTCGATGCGGTCTTCCATCGTTTCGCCAAGGCCCATGATGCCGCCGCTGCAGATTTCGAGTCCTGCGGCAAGGGCGTTTTGGAGGGCTGCAATCTTGTCGTCGTAGGTGTGCGTGGTGCACACGTCGGGGAAGTGCCTGCGGTAGGTTTCCAGGTTGTTGTGGAAGCGGGTGAGGCCGGCTTCTTTCAGCTTGTCGAACTGTTCCCTGTTCAGGAGGCCTGCCGAAAGGCATACGGAAAGCTTGGTTTCTTTCTTGAGGCGGCGAATGGCTTCGGAGATCTGTTCCACGTCGCGGTTCGAGAGCGTGCGGCCCGAAGTGACGATGGAGTATCGCGGAATGCCTGCGGCTTCTTTCTTCTTCGCATCGGCTACGATTTCGTCGGCGCTGAGCAGCTTGTATTCGGGGGCGCCGGTGTGGTAGTAGCTACTCTGGGCGCAGTACTTGCAGTTTTCGGAGCAACGCCCGCTGCGAGCGTTCACGATGGAGCAAAAGTCAAAATCGTTGCCGTGGAACTTTTCGCGGATTTCGTTCGCGGCAGCGCAGAGTTCGTCGAGGTTTTCACCTAAAAGCTTGATTGCTTCTTCGCGCGTGATTTCGTATCCTTGCAATACCTTTAACTTGAGATTTTCGATAAAAGACATGCTGCGCTCCTTGTTGCGCGCCCAAATATAGAAAAGTATCCTTGATTTGAAAGAGTTGTGAAAGGAATGTAAAGTCTGTGTAAAGTGATGTAAAGCCTTTGTAAAGTCCAGATAAAACCTTTGGAAAGTGCGATTTCTGAGTCTTGCGCATCGCTCCGGGGCTTTTTACTTTAAGGTCCGCGAGGTTTTTATGACGACTTTTTATATCATTCTTGTGGCGATGTTGCTGGTGCTTGCCCTGTTCGACTTGTTCGTGGGTGTCAGTAACGATGCTGTGAATTTTTTGAGTTCCGCCGTAGGAAGCAAGGCATTTAAGTATAAAACCCTGATGATCTTTGCTGCGGTAGGAGTTTTTTGTGGAGCCACCTTCAGCAGTGGCATGATGGATATTGCGCGGCATGGCATTTATATGCCCCAGTATTACACCTTCGCCGAACTCATGTGCGTGTATGCGGCGGTGATGTTTACCGATGTAATCCTCTTGGATATATTCAACTCCTACGGAATGCCCACTTCCACTACCGTTTCCATGGTCTTCGAACTGTTGGGGGCTTCGGTCGCTATAGCCAGTATCAAGATCCTGGGGGACGATTCCCTGGCTTTAGGGAACCTCATTAATACTTCCAAGGCCCTGACGGTGATTATGGGCATCTTCCTCTCGGTGGCCATCGCCTTTGTGGTGGGCCTTGCTGTGCAATATGTAACTCGCCTGATATTCTCTTTTGGCTACAAGAAAAAACTCCGTTACTTTGTAGGGATTTTCGGCAGCGTATCCCTTACCTCCATCTTCTACTTTATCCTTGTCAAGGGGCTCAAGAATATGAGTTTTGTGGGTGAAGGGTACAAGACCTTCCTCTCGGAAAACGAGATGTTCCTTATTATGGCCATGTTCGTGGGCTTTTTTGCGATATGCCATTTGCTCCATGCCGTTGGCGTGAACGTATTGAAGGTGATTATCGCTTTTGGTACCTTCTCCCTGGCACTTGCTTTTGCTGGAAATGACTTGGTGAACTTCGTAGGAGTGCCCCTGACCAGCCTCTCTTCTGTGCAGCACTTGCTTAGCGATTCCGGTAATCCTCTAGATTACAATATGTCTTTCCTGTTGCAGTCGGAACCGGGACAGTGGTACCTTCTGATGATTGCGGGCCTTATCATGGTCCTTTCCTTGGTGTTTTCCAAAAAGGCGAAGAACGTGGTAAAGACGTCCGTTTCCTTGGCTGCCCAGAATTCCTCAGATGAAATTTTCGGAACTAACCCGGTAGCCCGGGCACTGGTTCGCGGGTCCAATGCTGTGGTCAAGTTCGTTTCTAGTCTTGTTCCAAGGAAGATTTCTAATAAACTTAATTCGCGGTTCAATACCAAGCAGATGATTTTGGAAGAAGAAGGAGCCGCCTTCGACCTGCTGCGTGCCTGCGTGAACCTGATGCTGGCTAGTTCCCTTATTGCACTTGGAACCTCTCTCAAGCTGCCCCTTTCCACCACTTATGTGACTTTCATGGTGGCCATGGGTACAAGCCTTGCGGACAGAGCCTGGAACAGGGAAACAGCGGTGTATCGCATTACGGGAGTACTCTCGGTAATCGGTGGTTGGTTCTTGACCGCCTTTGCCGCCTTTGCCAGCGCCTCGGTGGTAGCCGTGGTTCTTCATCTGGGAGGACTTCCCGCGATTTTCGCGCTGTTTGCGGTGGTCATTTTTGTCCTGGTCAGGTCAAATTTGAAATACCGTGAAAACAGGAAGGACAAGACGGAAGAACGGTTTGAGAAAATCCTTGCTGCAAGTCCCGAAAGCAAGGTGTACCCGCTAATACAGGATTACAGTCGCGGAGAATGGAGTGAAATCCTTCGGTGGTGTGCAGATTGCTACGAAAAACTGCTGGTGGGCCTTTTACGTGAAGACCTGGGAGAACTCCGGTCGGTGAACAAGAAAGTGAAAATCTTGAAGAAACACGTGCAACGGAACCGACGCCATGGAACCCTTTGTACGGAAAGGCTTGCCCAGGAAGATTTGGTGGTAAAGAACTTTTTCCTGTATCAGGCCAACGATTTTATGGGAGACGCCCTGTTCAGTCTAGAACAGATTTCGTCTCCGTGCAAGAACCATGTGGATAACGGCTTTAGCCCCGTGGATAAGGAAAAGCGGAAGAAACTTTTGCGGGTGGCCGCCCATGTGAGACAGAAAATAGAATATACGGCCGATATGGTGGAATCTATGGATTTCAGCTGCTATGACGATGTGCGCAATCAATTGCGCGAAGAAGGCTCCAAAATTTTCGGTGAACGGAAAGCGGAAATGATGAAGGCAAGTTCAGAAAATATCAGGGCGGAAATCCTTTATTTAACTATTCTTTACGAGTCCTGGGCTTTGTTGGACTCGGTAGGATCCGTGGCCAAGGCCAGCAGGAAGTTCCTAACCGTAAAGCAATGATTTTGCAGGATGCCTTATGATATATATTGTTGAAGATGATGCCGAAGTCCGGGAAATGGAAGCTTACGCTTTAAAAAGTAGCGGTTTCGAGGTATTGGCCTTTGATTGTGGCAAGGCCGTGGATGAACAGGTGAAGGTCAATGTGCCGGATTTGTTTATTCTGGATATCATGCTTCCTGGAGAAGATGGCCTGAGTATCCTCAAGCGTCTGCGAAGCCAGGAAAATACAAGGGATATTCCGGTCATCATGCTTACGGCAAAGGGAACGGAACTGGACAAGGTAAAAGGTCTGGACTTGGGTGCCGATGACTATATGGCAAAGCCTTTCGGAATCCTGGAACTGATTTCCAGGGTGCGGGCGGTTCTCCGTCGTTCTGATCGGGGGGCCGAGGAATCGGAGGTATCGGAATTTTTTTCTGTCGGCAATGTGGAATTGGATGATAGGCGCCACCTGGTACGGGTAAAAGGGAATGCGGTCGACTTGACTTTTAAGGAATATGAATTGCTGAAATTGTTGATGTCTCACCCTGGAATGGTCTATTCCCGTCAGCAGATTCTGGAAAAAATATGGGGCATTGATTTTGATATGGACACACGCACTGTGGATATGCACGTGAAAACCCTCCGGCAGAAGTTGGGGGACCAGGGGTCCATCGTACAAACCGTCAGAAACGTAGGGTATAAGGCGCTATGAAAAACAGTATCCGGTTCAGTTTGATTTACGTGGGGGTGCTCGCGGCACTCTTTGCTGTGTATTTTACTGCACAGGTTTTTGAAAATGAAATGTCAGAACAGCTGAAACGGGACCTGCGTGAAACGGCGCACCTTATCGAAGTCTCTTACGGCAAGATGGATTCGACCGATGGTGGACCCATTGCGAACTTGTCCGCCTTTTCCAGTAAAAATTTGCGTATTACCCTGGTGGGCAGTGACGGTAAGGTCATCTACGAAAGTGATGCCGAGGCCGGCAAGATGGAAAATCACCGGAACCGCCCCGAAATCATGGATGCCTATGCTAAGGGCTTCGGTGAAAATCTTCGCTATTCCGTGACCCTGAACGCCAAGGTGTATTACTTTGCGAAACGCCTTGCAGACGGGAATATCTTGCGTCTGAGCCGCCGTCAGGCGAGCCTCCACGAGTCGGTGTCCAAGACCATGCCTTACCTTATCGCACTGTTGACAGCCGTGGTCGTTGTGTCGATCCTGATAGCGATCGGCTTGAGCCGCGCCTTTGTGCGGCCGGTGCAGAGGCTTGCCGACAACTTGGGACAGCCGGAATTGATGGACGACGAGGGAATCTACAAGGAAATCGCTCCGCTCGTGAAGACAATCCGTAAACAGAACCGGGAATTGCAGCTGACTGTGGAACAGCTTTCGTTGGAAAAACTGAAAACTGCCCAGATGCGTGACGAGTTTACCGCTAACGCCTCCCATGAACTTAAAACGCCCCTCACTTCGATTTCGGGTTACGCGGAACTCATCGAAAACGGGATGGCCAAGCCTGAAGATGTAAAACTCTTTGCAGGCAAGATTCACAAGGAAGCGAACCGCTTGCTGTCTATCGCCAATGACATCATGACTCTTTCGAAACTGGATGCGCCGGGCGAATCGACGCTGGATTTAGGTGAAACGGTGAAACTGTGGCCCCTTGCCTGCAGCTGTGTAGATGAACTATCCTTCAATGCCGATAAGAAGGGGGTCCGGGTTTCGCTGAAAGGCGAAGAATCCTCCCAGGTGCAAGGAAACCGCCGACTCCTTTTTGAGATGCTGTACAACCTAGTTGACAATGCCATTCGCTATACGGAACAGGGCGGCAGCGTCCAGGTCCTTGTCAAGGAAAAAGCTCTAGTCGTAAGGGATACGGGCATCGGTATTCCCGAAGAAAATCAGCCACGCATCTTTGAACGCTTCTACCGCGTCGACAAGAGCCGCTCTAAGGCTACCGGCGGCACCGGCCTCGGCCTCGCCATCGTAAAGCATATTGCCGAAGTGCACCACGCACATATTTCCCTGAAGTCCGTTGTGGGCGAAGGTACCGAAATCAGCGTGGAATTTGGATAAAATCCGAAAACGAACATGGCTAAAGACTTTCCTTGTTGCAACAAAAAAGCCCGGCGGTGAGGCCGGGTTAATTTAATTCAATTTGTTTTCCAGAAGCGAGCTAGACAAGGCGCGAGGCCTCGTAGCGTACTAAAAGGTACGTGAGAGGCCGAACAACGCTGTATAGCGAAGCTTATCGGGAAAAAGGCTCCATGACCTGCCACAGCACGGCTTTGTGTGCGTGCAGGCGGTTTTCAGCTTCTTCAAAGCTCATGTTCACGTCGAGGTTGTCCATCACGGAGTCCGTGATTTCTTCGCCGCGGTGAGCCGGCAAGCAGTGGCTGACTTTGCAGTGTGCCGGAGCGAGCTTCAGGAGTTCGTCGTTGATCTGGAACGGCAAGAAGTGGCTCTGCTTGGTGGCTTTTTCGCCTTCTTGACCCATGGAGACCCACACGTCGCTATAGAGAATGTCGGCGTCCTTGACGGCTTCCTTCGGGTCGTGGAACACGCGGTACTGGCAACCGTGCTTCTTGAGGCCAGCCTCCGCTTCTTCGACCACCTTGGCGGGCTGTTCAAAGCCCTTCGGGCAGGCGAGCGTGAAGTTCATGCCCACCTTGGAGGCAAGTGCGAGGAAGGAGTTGGCGACGTTGTTGCCGTCACCGATAAAGGCGACCGTCTTCGGCTTACCGTCGGCATTCTTGAAACCGCCGAGGTTTTCCTTGATCATCTGGGCGAATGCGATTGCCTGGCACGGGTGGTAGTCGTCGGTCAGGGCGTTTACTACCGGCACGCTTCCGTATTCGGCGAGCTGTTCCACCAGGTCCTGCTTGAAGCAGCGAACCACGATGGCGTTTACCCAGCGGCTGAGGCAGCGGGCGACGTCCTTGACGCTTTCGCGCTTGCCAAGGCCAATGGAATCGGGGGCGAGCAGCACGGCGTGGCCGCCCAATTGGTTCATGCCCACCTGGAACGTGGTGATGGTGCGCAACGACGGCTTCTCGAAGAACATGGCAATGTTCTGGCCGTGCAGACGGTCGGACACCTTGCCGGCGTGAACCTCGGCCTTGAGGCGGGAGGCGATTTCTACGGTTTCGAGGATTTTTTCTTCGCTCCAGTCCATGAGGCGGAGGAAGTGCTTGTTGCGATCAATCATCTTCTATCCTTTGGGCAAGCCCTAAAAAAACAAAAAAAGTAAAAAACGGAGCTTTTACACTCCGTCTTTAACAGGAAATCACAATAGAATGCTAACGGATATTAGCGAAGTTTCTTTTTGTGACGGTCACGACGGCGGCGCTTCTTACGCTTGTGAGTCGCAATCTTCCTGCGCTTTCTTTTCTTTCCGCAAGGCATGTTGTTTCTCCGTTAAGGGTTAAACTTAAAATTGTATGCGCAAATAGAGAAATTTTTGGGGGCTTTGTCAAGGTTGGGGGCGTAGAAAAAAGCTAAAAAACATTAAAAAAGCTCCCGACTTGTGCCGGAAGCTTGTTTTTTTGGGGTGTATGGATAACTAGTGAAATTTTAGTTCAAAGTGGGCGTCGTCCAGTCAACCCAGTCGGCCGCGTTGTAGCTTACGCCCTTCGCCTCGATCTTACCCGTATTTTGAGTTTTGTCGTCGAACAGGTATTTTTTCACGAAGGCGGTGAGCTCGTCCTTGTTTTCGGGAGGGAAGCTGCAGTGCATGTGGTTTGCTGCCTTACTGTAGGTGAAGTCCTTCTCGGCCCCGAGGGCCTTGAAGATTTCGACGGTGGACATGGCGTTTGCGTAGCTGGCGCCTTCACCGAGCCATACCCAGCCGGTATTGTCGAGAACCAGGAGCGCGCGCGGGGCGACCATGCCGGTCAGGTAATGGTGGTCTGTGGGCAGGTCGTTGATTCTGTTGCCGTAGTTACAGAGCGAGGAGCGGAACCAGGCGGCTTCCTGACAGGCGTGGCTGAGCGGCTGAGCTTCGCTGTCCTTGGCGGCGCTACGCCAGTTGGACGCTCCACCGGAACCGGATTCCTGCGGAATGACAAGCGCAATTCGTGCGTCAAAGGCACCTGCCACGGCGGCACCCTTGCCAAGGCGAGAACATCCGGTAACACCCAAGTGGTGTACATCGATGCCCGCTTCAGGCGTCTTTTCGAGTGCGTCGATGACACGGCTTACGCCCCAGGCCCATGCAATCATGGCGCCAGCGCTATGGTTGCTTCCGTAAATGTCGTAGAACCGTCCCTTGCCGCGGGTCGCTTCCGGGGCGACATCATCGGGATTGAACGAAATCGTCGCGATATTCAGGCCGGAATAGTCTAGGCTTCCGCCGCTGAACCCAATAATGGCGGGCTTCGGGGCGTCCTTGGTGCCTGCTCCGGAAATCTTGACACTGAAGCTGATGGTTTTTCCCTTGTCTGTAACGGTGACCTTGAGCGACCCGCCGGAGTAGCTTCCTTCCACTTTTTCCGGATTGCGCGGCTTTTCGCCGAGTTCAACCTCTTCGAGAAGAGCTGAAATTTCTTCGCGGCGGCATTTCCACTGAGCCTTTGTGGTCACCTTGGAACCGTCGAAAGCGGTAAACGGATCGGGGAGTTTCGGGTTGCTTCCGATTTTCGGAATGCTTGCAACGGGGCATTCGTCACGGAAGTGCTCCTTGAAGTCGCTGCCCGGTGTCGGCGGAACAATAACCGCTTCACTCGAACTAGAAATGTTCGAATCGTCTACGGAGGAACTGCTGCCCCAATGGTGGTGGTGGCTGCTCGAAGATTCTACAGCCGGATTGGAGTCCGAAGACCCGGGCTGCTGTGCAGCGCTGCTAGAGATGTTGCCCTGCAGGACGCTATCGCTAGAGGAACCGATTTGTTCGAGATTGCTGCTAGATTCGGGTTCTGATTGGTTCTGGTCCAGCGGATTGTTTTGCAGAGAAGAATCGGGCGGTAAAAGATTGTTTAGTGAATCTATCTGTGCCGCGATACATTCGGGAGTGGTACAGTTGTTGTCTGCGGCGGCGGTGTTGTCTTCGCCACAGGCCCAAAATCCAATGGCGATAGTTGCCACTGGTAAAGCCAGTTTCCAATTTTTCATAATCCAACCCCTTGCAAAATAATGGGAATTCATTATTCTCAGGTGATTGTAAGATATATTTTTGTTGCGTGATGGTGGATTGTTTTTGGTCAAATTCTGTTGTTGCAAATTACAACGGAACGCAACCTTGCCTATTTTGCAGAAAGTGTTTATATTTCAAAATATGAACATGCATAAATTAATTTTAGCCACTTCCTTGTTGTTTCTGATTGCCTGCGGCGACGATTCTTCTAGCGCCAATAGTGTGGAGGATCCATCTAGTTCTAGCGAATATGCCGATTCCAGCTCCGGAGAACAGAAGAATCAAAGTTCGTCTAGTGTCGATAAGCGGTCTTCGTCGAGTGAGAAAAAATCCACGAGTTCTGAAAGCTCCGCAACATCGTCCAGTTCCGGTAATCCGAAATCTTCCGCTTCCAAGAATACGGACTCTTCTAGCAGCGAAAATGTTACGTCGAGCTCCAGTGAAAAAGCTCCCTCTTCCAGCTCCACGAAAATCCTGACCGACCCAATCGCGATTTTTAATCCGCGTGTACCGCAGAAAGATGTCTATACATGCAGTATGGATGATGGTTATATTAGCATGAAGCAATCCTTTGAACAGAGGGACTTCATTTGCTCCTTTAAGTATGGCGGTCGGGAAGGTTTTATTTATGCGCAGGCGTCTCCGACTGATTGCATTCAGTCGATGGGACTTGATCCGGTCTACAGTACTGATACGGCTATCATGTACATTGGCGGCAAATATACGCCGATAACGGACCTGGTTTATGATGTGGGTGGCAATCACCGTAACGACAACTTCCGCTTTACTTTTGAAGGCAAGGTCTATGAATATGACCATTCGTCTTATGGCTGGGGGTACCGTAAGTGCCACACGATGGATTGCCTTAGGGTTTATGAGGCCGACGGCGAAACGGAAATTTTGGATGGTTGCGCGTCCTTTGACGAAGATTTGAATAATGTGAGAAAGTTGCCTATCGTTTGTCGCTTTGCTGATGAAGAAGGCAAGTTCGACGATTTTACCGACACCTTTGAAATCTGTGAAGGCGATTTCAGACTTCAGTAACGCGGTGCGTTTGGGTAGGTCATTTTTTATGAAGCTGATTCTTGCCGCCATCGCGATGGCGGCTTTGTGGGGCTGCTCCAATAGCAGTTCCCCCGTAGATCCGAATCGCCATGAAAATCCCGACATTGTAGACCCCGATACGCTACCGGCCTTTGTCCAGAATGACGACGAATGGACGGGTTTCTACAAGGAAGACGGCTACGAGGCTTTGCGCAAGCTCGCGTACCCCTCCAAGACGGAGATGGGTACAAGTTACCTGGTAAAGTTCATCATTACCGATTTCAACTCGGATAGCGCTGTCGTTCATTTTATGAATACGAAGAAGCGTCTGTTGCATTATGATTTTGCACGCTCGGTGTTGCACGACCTGAGTTCGCTTTCGGAATTCGAAAAGGAAGCCTACTATGATACGGCAAAGAGGACGGTTGCGGGAACGCTTGTGTATTATGCGACGCTTGATTCCATGGTGGCGCTCACGTTCTTCCCGACGGACTGCATCTCGCCTAAGCAGGTGGCCGCGGTGCAACAGCTGATTGAAAGCCGCATGCTGTTCTTGGCTTCGGGCGGTTCCAAAAATCGCCTGTTCTACATGCCGTCAGGGAGTGCCGCGGAAAAGGCCGCCGCTGAACACGAGGCCGAATTCAAGAAGGCGAATGTCCCTGTCTACACGCACGCGCAGCTGTTCGGCGATATCTCGCTCCAGATTATGAATACGGGAACGGCCTACGGTACGCTCGTGAAGCTGACCGCCGCTGAACTCGATACGGCGATAGTTTCTTCGCACGACATATTGATTCTGGAAACGCTCCCGGCAGAAATTCCGCTGGTGGCGGCGACCATCAGCAAGGATTCGCAGACGCCACTTTCGCATGTGAACTTGGCGGCGAAGGCGCGCAAGACGCCGAACATTGCCTTTAACGGAAACGACTTGCCCGACAGCCTGCTTGCTCTCTGCGGAAAGCTGGTGAAGCTGGAGGCCAAGGGGAATTCCTACACGGTGGTAGCGACGACCCTTGAAGAGGCCCAGGCGTTTTGGAAAAAGAATGCGCGGAAGCCCGTTACGCTGGCCTACGATCTGTCTGATTCGGGACTGGTTGATTTTGCTGATCTCAATTTCAATTCGTCCAAGTCCGTGGGCGTGAAGGCGGCGAACCTGGCCGAACTCCATAAGTTGCTGCCTGAAAATTCTCCCGACGGGTTCGCGGTGCCGTTCTACCATTACAGCCACTTTATGGACTATGCACAGGTGACCGGAGAACTGTGCGAAAAGTCCTTCAGCGATTGCGGCAAGGAAGGCCGTGCGTCGGGAATCTGCACGCAAGTGAAAAACGCTTGTATGGAACAACTTGAGCCGTTTGCCGCGGCGAGCCCGTCGAAGGGGACGGTGTCGCTCCGCAGCTATATTGCCGGCATGATTGCCCGCGATGACTTTGCTGCCGACACGCGCCTGCGCGAAGCGGTCCTCGATAACATCCGCTACCTGTTCAAGCACATTCCTGTCGACAAGGATTTTGGCGATGCGCTCGATGCCAAGGTGAAAGCCCTTTATGGCGATGCCGGGGTGCGCCTGCGTTCCAGCACCAATTCCGAAGACCTGAGCGACTTTAATGGTGCAGGCCTTTACAAGTCGGTGAAGGCGACTACGCGCGAAAAGGATCTCCCATCCGATGAAATCCGCAAGGTATGGGCTTCCGTGTGGAGCTTCAAGGCGTTCGAAGAACGTTCCCTCTGGAACATTGACCACATGTCGGTGCAGATGGCGGTGGCTGTCCACGAGGCTTTTCCCGACGAGGTTGCGAATGGCGTCATCATTACGCAGAACATCGCCGATTATTCCGTCGCTGGCATTTACGCAAATATCCAGGTCGGAGAAACGTCCATCACCAATCCCGAAGGCGGCGAACGCCCCGAGATCCTTTCGATTATTCCTTCTGCCGGACTCGGCGTGCAGAGCGTACTGTTGCAACATTCGACGCTTAGCCCGGATGCACTGATTCTTACGGATAAGGAAATCAATGAGTTGTATCTGACTGTTCAGAAAATTCAGAGGTATTTTGCAAAACTTTATAATGAGTATCCTGATGCCTTTGCGCTTGATATCGAATTCAAGGTCATGGGGCCTGAACGTAAGCTGGTGTATAAGCAAGTGCGTCCTTACGTGATGTAATTGTTATCTTTATGGCATGAACATTATCAAGAAAACCTTTGTCGCAATCGCCCTTTGCGGGGCGGCCCTGTGCAGTTTTGCCGCCGATGTCAAACCCTACGTGGAAGCCGATGCGCTCCCGGACGCACTGAACTATTACCCTGCGCCCCCCGATACCATGTCGCCGCAGTTCATGTACGACATCTCGCAGTACATGTGGGGCAAAACGATGCGTCTCGATTCTGCCCGTGCGGCCCTGGCGGTGGCACAGGCGGCAGAAACCGTCGAAGAGATGGCCGCAATGTTCAGCGAGCCCTTTGGCATGGAAATTTCGGCAAAGAAAACTCCTGCCATCATGAACCTGCTCGAACGAGGCGTCCTGACACTTAGAAAAGTGGGGAGCAAGGCCAAAAGGCACTATATGAGGCGCCGCCCTTACGACCGCTTTAACGAACCGACGCTTGTCCCTGCCGAAGAAGAACGCCTGAGAACGAATGGTTCCTATCCGTCGGGACATACTGCTCGTGCGTGGGCCATGGCCCTGCTGCTAATCGAGGTGAACCCGGCTGCCCAGGATGCCCTGCTGAAGTACGCCTACGAATGGGGACAGAGCCGCGTGATTGCAGGCTTCCACTGGCAAAGCGACGTGGACGCCTCCAAGGTGCTTGTCTCGGGCGCCTACCCGAGCTTGCATACAAACGAAACCTTCATGGCCGACATGCGCAAGGCTCAAGCGGAGTTCAAGAAGCTGAAAGCCGCCGAAACCAAAGGCTCTGCACCAAAACCCGCTACAGGGAAACCTGCTGCACCGAAGGCCGGGAAGAAGTAAAAGTTTGCATGGGCGTTCCCACACATATATGTGTGGTCGGGCTATATTTTATGGGTTGCCCGGTTCACTCTGTTCCCGCCCAACCTCATAAAACGGCGCCACAGCGCCGCCCCAAGGGTTACCATCTCTAACGCGGATGCAATAATGTTTTTTCAGCAAGAGTAAATTCTAATTTGCGAAAAATCCCATTATTGGTCCAAGAATCATATTTGAAAAAGTGTTTCCGTATACTTGAATTACGATGGCCTTAAAAAAGCCTATTTCGGTCAAATTCGGAGCGTACCACTTATCCATATCCTTGTTTTGAATACGTACGGCCAACATAGTTGTTGCACCAACCTGATACGGTTCCCAATAAATCGAAATATCGTTTCCTTGAATCTTTGTATGCCGTAAGCGTCCGTAAGAATCGGTTTCTATTTCCTCCCATTTCGAATTTGCTGTACACGATGCGTCAGAAGAACATTCTAATGCATCCTCTATAAATTCATAACTGTTTATTGCGGAGTAATCCGAAGAACACCCCCAAAAAAACAAAGCAAAAACAATGCCAATGATGCTCTTTTTCATTTTTTTACTCCTATGCTGCGATTACTTACAAAGGTCTTGTTTCCTGTTGATGTCGCGTACTTGGCGGCATTAAATGTTCCTGACTGATTGCTTCCCCCAAAATTTTCAGAAATTACGGCTTTAAGTTCCAGTAAAAAAGATATCACCAAGAAGGGGAAAGCTATTACCAGAGCCGTAAACCCTATGTCCCAGAAAGTGAGCCAATTTAAAATGCCGAGCCAGGCAAGAATTCCCCCGACTAATCCCCACACTACAGTCCCATAAAGGGAAATAAAGGGGATTGCCATAAAGAATAATACAGCATTGGGTGTATATTTTGCATGATCTTCATCGTTGATCATGACTACTCCTAAAAATAGGGGAACGAAAAACAACAGGTGTCTTGAAATGGCAAACAGGCTATTCCATTCCATAAACCAGGTTGTTAGGCAGATTACCACCATGACAAGAAAGGATATTCCCTGTGTTTTTAGAAGATCTATCATCAAGTCCGTGTCTATTTCCTTTGGAGGACAATTCTTCTTTTCTTCTTTTATGGGAGCGTCTTTCAATAAGGAGTCTAGAGAGAGCTCTCCAATATAATTTTGTTTAAGATATATAGATCTAAGCTTTGGGACTATTTTCTTGATTAGGTTGCTTCTGTTTGTATCTGTTTTTGCGTTTGTAGAAGTCGCGGGTCTATTGAAGATTAAGTATTTCAAATCTAAAACCATTACGGGAATGGTTAAAATAAATGAAAACGCTATTAAAGTGAACCCGGCATCCCAAAAAGTCAGCCAGCCAATAGCTCCGAAATAGGCTAGAATTGAGCCAATTCCGCCCCATAAAAGGATCATACTGAACGGTATAGTAAGGATTATTCCAGCAATTTTAAGTGGTTTGGGCGCAAATTCTTGAATAATCATTTCCTTTGCAGATCCTGTTCCTTCCTTATACCATGTAACTGCCGCAAAGACTAGAGGAACAAAAAAGAGCAAATGTCTTGAAATGGCAAACAAGGTGTTCCATTCTAAGGCTCTTGTTAAGAAACAGATTCCCAATATAACTCCAAAACTAATTATTTGGATCACAAGCGACATCTGAATATTTTCGTACACTTCAGGGAACATCCATTTTTTGGTAGAGTCTTGTTCCTTGCAGGAATCTTGTTCTTTGTTCAAATTTTGATTATATAAACGGATGTCTTCTTCTGAAGGGAGTTTGATTTTTGGTCGAGTCAACGCAACCGCAGCAACAATCGGTTCTACAATTGTTTTTGCTTCCAATTCGTGATCAGGATTATGGAAGATATCCTTTAAGAAATTGGGATTTTTCTCCGTATAGGTCTTAAACTCCGCCATAGCCAAAGCGGCTTCACTCTCGGACAGCATATAATCATAGCTCAAATTTGCCCAGACATTTTGCAAAATATCGAGCATTCTTTTCGCATCGTCCTCTATTATCTCGTCAAGAACGCCTTTTGCCGTCTTGGAAGCAAGCATTCCGCCCACAAATCCACCGACAATAGTTCCAACTACAGGAATTGCACTTCCGACAGAAGCTCCTGCGATTGCTCCCGCTACACCGGATGAGGTTTGGAGAATGTTTTTGCTCAACTGCTGAAAAGAGATGTCTCCTGAGAAAAAGTTATAGAAATCCTTAACAGAAAGAATGGAAACGGAAACCCCCATTGTAATAACGTTTCCACGTAATACTTTGCTGGCGGCAGCATTTGCAGTTTTATGAAATAAAGTCTCTGAAAGTTCCGGACCCATCAATTTGACGATTTCTTGGGAAATGCCCGTATCTTTTATAACTCTATCTATTCCAGTTCTCGCTATTCCACTAACCAGGGTTGTTTGCAACCCTATAAAGCCACCTGCTTCCACTGTCACGATGCAAGAATTCTTCAGGGCCTCTTTAAAATCTTTCCCGTCCCAAATACTTTTGAAAAATACAACCGCTGCACCAACTCCCAGAAATGGAAGTGAATTATAAACGGCTATACAACCTTGTTTCGCGTCATAAATTAAACCTTCGACAGTTCCAAACTTTGTTATATTTACGGCTTGTTCGTAAGTTGCAGCACCTTCTCTAATTAATTCCTTCGCTTTACTAGGGTCCGATACTCCGGGAAATTTACCTTCTGCAATTCTTTTTTCCAACAAAGCAACCCCTTGCTCGCCTTGGCCTTTAGGAATCTCGGCCGCCATAAGAGAACCGTCTGCATTTTTGTACTTGTAGTTGCCCTTGTCATCAAACAAAGCATTAACAGACTCTTGTGCGGTTTTATAGTATTTTGTTTGGATAAAAGTGCCATCAGAATATCTGTCTGGGCCATTCAAAGCATTATCGTTTCCGACAACTCGTGCATCTTTCCCTGCGAGAAGGTCATCAACATTATTTGCTTGCTCCGCTGCAAAACCATGGCCTTGACGAGCTTGGAGTTTCACATTTTCTGCATAAACTTGAGAACTGTTTACGCCAGCCGTTCCAACTACAGAATTAATTTCTTCGCTTGATTCTGAGTTGTTTAAATTGTCCCTTTGATCCATAACGGTCTCCATTTTTACTTTTTGGAGTTTTTCTATCGTCATTTTTAAAATAACATAAAAATGGACGAAAAAAATTCAAAAAGTTTATAAAAAGGAGCAATTTTGTGTAGAAAACGGCGAATTTGTGCCATTTTGTAAAGCAAACGGGCTATTCCTACTTGGAATGGGGTTGGCTGTTCAACTCTGAATAATGTATATTATGGAGGAGGTTTATATGGAAGATCTTGTTTTGACAATTCCAACCCAAGATTTGGGTATCATGGAAACGCTAGCGAATCGCATGGGCTGGACTGTGCGGTCTAAGCGAAGCATTGTCCAGAAATTCGTCGATTCATGTCCCAAGACCCCGATGATGACCGACGAAGAAATCGCCGCTGAAGTCAACGCTGTTCGATATGGGAAATGAAGGTCCTGTTCGACACAAATTTGTGGATATCATTCATGATAGGCAAGCGGCTTGCTTCGCTTGCCGATGTTTTATGCCGTAATGATGTTCAAGTTTATATGAGCGAACAACTGCTAGACGAAATTCAAACTGTGGTCGCTCGTCCGAAATTTAACGTTATTATTTCTCAAGAATCACGGCAAGCGTTTGTTGACATGGTGGATAATGTTTGCCATTGGACTCCAATCACAATACAGGCAAAATCACCTATCAGGGACATCAAGGATCTCTTTATATTGTCAATGGCAGAAAGTGTTCCTGTTGATTTTATTATAAGCGGAGACAAGGATTTGACTGAACTGAAAAGTCATGCGGGAATACCGATTCTTTCGTATTCAGAGTTTTTGAATAAATTAGGTTTATAAGTGAAAAACGCAGGCTCGGGGAGAGTCTGCGTTTGCTAATATGTCATCCCCGCGAAGGCGGGGATCTTTTATGCCGCGATGATTACCGCACAACCTTGCGGTCGTTTTCCGTCATCTTGAGGAAGTCGGCAACCTTCATGGAACCCTTGTCGCCGTCCTTACGCTTACGCACGGACACGACTCCGTCTGCAACTTCTTTCTCGCCGACGATGAGGAGGTAAGGCACTTTCTGCAGTTCGCACTGGCGGATCTTGTAGCCGAGCTTTTGACGCCTTCGGCGTCAGCGGCGGCGCCTCGGTCATGCCAAAATGCAAGCATTTTGTCGCGACGCTCGGCTTGCACGCTACTCGTTGCATTCATCGACTTCCACGCAAAAAAACGTAGGCTCAAAGGAAGCCTACGTTTGCGGATGTTATTTCCTTATTGATTAACGGACGACTCTTCTGTCATCAGCAGTCATGTCAATAAAGGCCTGAACACTCATCTGACCCTTGTCTCCGTCCTTACGTTTGCGAACGGCAACCAAGTTGTCAGAGGCTTCCTTTTCGCCTACAATAAGAATGTAGGGGATCTTTTGAATTTCACACTGACGAATTTTATATCCCAACTTTTCATTGGACTCGTCAGTTTCGACCCTAATTCCGGCGTTCACGAGTTCCTTCTCGACCTGCTTCGCGTATTCAACGAACTTTTCAGAAATCGGGAGCACGCGGGCTTGAACCGGAGCGAGCCACAGCGGGAAATCTCCCATGAATTCTTCGATAAGAATACCGAGGAAGCGTTCGATGGAACCCACGGCGGCGCGGTGCAGCATCACCGGAATGTGCTTCTGGTTGTCCTTGCCGACATACTCGGCACCCAGGCGCTGCGGGAGGTTGAAGTCCACCTGGATCGTACCGCACTGCCAGTCACGACCGAGGCTGTCCTTCAGCGTGAATTCGAGCTTCGGGCCGTAGAAGGCGCCTTCGCCCGGGTTCAAGATGTAGTCGAGGCCGGCGAGCTTGGTAGCTTCGGCGAGGGCGGCTTCAGCCTTGTCCCAGATTTCGTCGGAACCCACGCGCTTTTCCGGGCGGGTGGAGAACTTCACCACGATATCGTCGAAACCGAAGTCGTGGTAGATTTCCTTGACGAGGGCACAGAAGTCGGCCACTTCGCTTGCAATCTGGTCTTCGGTACAGAAGATGTGGGCGTCGTCCTGCACAAAGCCGCGCACGCGCATCAGGCCGTGCATGGTGCCGGCAGGTTCGTAACGGTGGCACTTACCGAATTCGGCAAGGCGCATCGGCAGGTCACGCCAACTGCGGAGACCGGTGTTGAAAATCTGGATGTGGCAGGGGCAGTTCATCGGCTTCACGGCCATTTCCACGTCGCCAGCCAGCGTCTTGAACATGTTCTCGTTGTACTTGTCGGCGTGGCCGGACTTGATCCACAAAGTCTTGTTCACGATTTCCGGCGTGATCACTTCGAGATAGCCGCGACGGTCAATCTTCCCGCGGATGTAGTCCTTGAGGGCGTTCACCATCTTGGTGCCCTTCGGGTGCCAGAACACCATGCCCGGAGAATGGTCTTCGATGTGGTAGAGGTCCATTTCCTTGCCGATCTTGCGGTGGTCGCGCTTTTCGGCCTCTTCCAGGAACTTCAGGTAAGTTTCGAGACCTTCCTTGTCGGCAAAGCAGGTGCCGTACACACGGGTCAGCTGGTCGCTGTTCTGATCGCCATGCCAGTAGGCGCCCGACATCGAGAGCACCTTGAAATTCTTGAGCTTGCCAGTAGAAGGCACGTGGGGGCCGGCGCAGAGGTCTTCAAAGTTCTTGCCCGGTTCGCCAGTCACGTAGAAGCTGAGAGTGCCGTCGCTACCTTCGCGGGCGAGAGCACGCTGCGCGTTATCCGTCTTGTACTTGTCGCCTTCGGTGCGCTTCAGGCCATCGGCGGCGCTGACTTCGCAACGGGTAAACGGACGGTCTTCCTTGATGATTTCCTTCATGCGCTTTTCGATGCGCTCGAAATCCGACTGCTGGATCGGGGTCGGTGTCATCAAATCGTAGTAGAAACCCTTTTCGATAGCCGGACCGTAGGCGAGCTTGGTGCCCGGGAACAGGTCGCAGATGGCTTCGGCGAGCACGTGGCTGCAGCTGTGGCGGAGCAGGTAAAGTGCATCCGGGTCGTCGTTGCTCGGCGTGATAATCTTGATGGTGCCGCTCTCGGTGAGCGGGCGCGTGAGGTCGAGGACCTTATCGCCGAGTTTGACGCCAAGCGCCTTGCGTGCAAGACCTTCGGAAATGCCCTTCGCAATTTCGAGGCCGGTGGTGCCCGATGCTACGGAACGTACGGAGCCATCGGGGAAGGTGAGTTCGATTTGAGACATAAATAATCCTTTTATGGGCGGTTCTCGCCCGGTTCCCCAGAAATACGACATCTGGCGGTGCGCGCAAAGATAGAAAAGTAGGAGAAATAAAGTAGAGTAAGGAAAGTCTTTTTTATAAAGGGGAAAGCCTTCCCCTGGGTCGCACTACGTTGCTCCCCACCCCTTCTCCTAGGGGCCCAGCCCCTAAGACCCCGAGGTGAATTATATGGATACTAATTACGACTGCTTGAAATCAGAAAATGAAATATAAATTGTTAAATTTCTTCAAAAATCGCCGTTTTTGAAATTTTGATTTATTTAGTATTGAAAATACTACAAAAAATCTTGACTTTAAGAAAAGAATTGCTTATATTTAGGGCATGGACTTTGAAAATACATCAAAGAGCACCCTTGTCTTGTCGAAATCGCATACGGTATTGCTGCGCGATGTTGCCCAGCTTTCGGTGGGTTATCCGTTCCGCAACACCTGCGTCCCGGGAGAAAGTGGCACGCTCGCGTGTTTTTTGCGCGATGTGGATTCGGATGGCTCGTTGAATGTGGGCGCGCTGCGGCGTGTAGAAGACGTCAAGCCCAACGGCTCGCACCTTGCGGTGGCGGGTGATATCGTGTTTAGGTCGAGGGGTGGCTCGTTTGTTTCGGCTCTTGTACCTGTCTTGGATGAAGATTTGCTTGTGGTTGCCCCGATGATCCGTATCCGCGTAAATCGCGAAAGGGTTTTGCCCGAATACCTGGTTTGGTATATGAACGGCGCCAACGGAGCCGCTTTTTTCAAGGAATTCGCCAAGGGTTCTGCCATGCCGCTCATCAGCAAGACTGTTTTGGAGCAGATGTCGGTCAAATTGCCCAATTTAAGGGTTCAGCAGGCTATTGCCGACCTTGTAAAACTCAGCCGAAAAGAACATGAGATTTTGGCAGAAATTGTCAAGCAAAAGAACTTAATTTTAGAAACGGAAATATCAAAATACCTGGAGTCGCTATGAGTGAAGTGAAAAGCGAAAAAATCAAGCAAGATGCCATCAACGCTGCCGCCTGGGCCGCGTGCGATACCTTCCGCGGGGCGGTTGATCCGGCGCAGTACAAGGACTACATTCTGGTGATGCTGTTCTTGAAGTATATGTCGGATGTTTGGCGCGACCATTACGACGCTTATGGCAAACAATACGGCGGCGACGAGGCGCGAATCCTCCGCAAACTGGAGCGCGAACGTTTTGTACTCCCGATGGTAGAAATCAAGAACGAGAAAGGCAAGGTCATCGACAAGTTTGTCGCGGACTATTACAGCCTTTACGAACGCCGCACTGCAGATAACATCGGCGATTTAATCAACATCGTTCTCGACAAGATTGAAACGCAGAACAGGCTCAAGCTTGAAGGCGTGTTCCGCAATATCGACTTCAATTCCGAACCAAATCTCGGCAAGACGAAGGACCGCAACCGTCGCTTACGTACGCTGCTCGAAGACTTCCATAAGGACGAACTCGACATGTCGCCGAGCCGCGTTTCCGAAGACATCATCGGCAACACCTATATGTATCTGTTGGAGCGTTTCGGTGCCGAGGCTGGCAAGAAGGCGGGTGAATTCTTTACACCGTTCGTTGTTACCGAACTCGTGGCGAAACTCGCCGCTCCGAAGGATGGCGACAAGATTTGCGACCCGACGTGCGGCGCGGGCGGTTTGCTTTTGCAGGGCGCAAAGCAGGTGCCGAGCGGCAACTACGCTTTGTTTGGTCAGGAATCGAACGGCAGTACGTGGGCTCTTTGCCGCATGAACATGTTCCTGCATAGCACCGATAGCGCCCGCATTGAATGGGGCGATACGCTCAACAGTCCGATGCTTGTCGAAAAGGACAAGTTGATGAAATTCAACGTGGTGGTGGCTAATCCGCCTTTCAGCCTTGACAAATGGGGCGCAGAAAACGCCGAAAGTGACCCCTACAAGCGTTTTTTCCGTGGCGTTCCGCCCAAGAGCAAGGGCGACTGGGCCTTCATTACGCACATGGTTGAAACATGCCTCGCGGGCGAAGGACGCGTCGTTGTCGTGGTGCCGCACGGTGTGCTGTTCCGTGGTTCTTCCGAAGGCAAAATCCGTGAGGCGATGATTCGCGAAAATTTGCTGGATGCGGTAATCGGCCTCCCCGAAAACCTTTTCCCGACCACAAGCATTCCCGTGGCGATTCTGGTATTCGACCGCAGCCGTGAAATCGGCGGCAAGAACGCAAAGCGCAAGGACGTGCTGTTCATTGACGCTAGCCGTGAATTTGTGCAGGGCAAAAAGCAGAATTCGCTCTCCGAAGAGAATATCTCAAAGATTGTGAATACTTACAAGAAGCGCAAGAATGTGGACAAGTACGCCCATGTTGCCTCCTTCGACGAAATTGAAGGTAACGAATTCAACCTGAATATTCCGCGTTATGTGGACACCTTCGAAGAAGAAGCTCCTATCGATGTGGATGCCGTGCAGAAGGATATCGACCGTCTCGAAAAGGAACTTGCCGAAGTCCGTAAGCAGATGGCGCAAAAACTGAAGGAGATTAAACGGGGGTAATTATCATTTTCTTGAGGTCACGAAAATGATAAAGAACCATGTCGCTCGCATGGGCGAGATGGTTGAATAAAGGATGATTTGATGACGCTGGAAGAACTTAAAAACCTGATTTCTAAAGACGAGACGAAGAATGTCGAGTTGAAGAAATCTACCGGTGAACTTCGTGAAGGCATGCATACGGCATGTGCCTTTTTGAATTCCGATGGCGGAGTTCTCGTTTTCGGTGTCACACCCTCCTTGAATATTGTCGGGCAGATTGTTTCAGAATCTACCCGCCGCGATATCGCGCTGGCTTTGGCGGGTATTGAGCCCGCAGTTACGCCCGTCATTGAATATGTAGATATTTCCGGCAAGCCGAACCTCCAGGTAATCGTGCTGAGGTTCAATCCGTGGGTCTATGGGCAAAAGCCATACACATTCCACGGGAAGCCATATTATAGACTGGAGAGCGTCACCAAGGCGATGCCCAGGGATATGTTTGATGAGCGGATTCGCATTAATATGCCCCACCAGTATTCATGGGAAATGAGGACTGCCGAAGGGTATAGCATAAAGGATCTTAACGCCGGCACGATTCGTGGGGTTGTGCGTCTCGGCGTCGAAGAAAAACGAATTCCGGTGGGGTCACTCAATGAATCAATTAAAGTAATATTGAAAAAATGGAACCTGTTGGATGGCAACGATTTGCGGAACGCCGCTGTGTTTCTTTTTTCTAAGAGATTTTCGTATGATTATGAAATTCGAATGGCTCGTTTTAGAGGAACGGACAAAAATTACTTTATCGACAACCAACAGGCTCATGGCAATTTCTTTGAACTGCTTGATGCGGGCATGTCATTCTTTTTCAAGCATCTTTCTCTTAGCGGAGAAATCAAGGGATTTAAAAGGGAAGAACACCTTGATGTTCCAGCAACGGCATTGCGCGAGGCACTGATTAACGCTCTTTGCCATAGGGATTATGACATTCACCAGTGCTCTATCGGCATTGCCATATATGACGACCGTATAGAAATTGAAAGCCCGGGCTTGTTACCCCGCGAATTAACTCCCAAAACTATTAAGCGGTCGCAT
>NZ_CALEFV010000054.1 GCF_937877005.1 uncultured Fibrobacter sp.
GTTAGCGAGCAGTCGCAAGTACGCGAGCACGTCCTTAATTTCCTTGCGATCCCAGAATCGCATGCCGCCAAAAATGACCGACGGTATACGGCGGTCATTTAGCGCCTTTTCCAAGGCGCGGGACTGCGCGTTGGTGCGGTAGAACACAGCGGTTTTCGCATAAAAGTCGGGACCCGCCTTCGCAATCGTATCGGCAATGGCAGAGGCTTCGCCACGGTCATCCATAAAGTGGCGCACATGGATTAGCTCCCCCGCATCTTCCTTGGAGAACACATTCTTCTGCATTTCTTGCGGACGGATGTTGTGCGCAATCACGGAACCTGCGCCCTTCACGATATTCGCCGTCGAACGGTAGTTGCGCTCCAGTTTTACTATCGTCACCGGAGCAAAGTCGCGGTGGAAGTTGCGGATAATCTTGATGTTTGCTCCGCGCCAGCCATAAATACTCTGGTCGTCGTCACCCACCACAGTCACATTTTTTTCTTCGTTAATCAAGAGTTTCAGAAGCTCGTACTGAACATCGTTGGTGTCCTGGTATTCGTCGACCACCACATAACGGAAGCGATGAGCTAGCTGATCCGCCAATTTTGGCAGCTTTTGCAGCATGTAGACCGTATTGAACAGTAAATCATCGAAATCCATCGCATTGGATTCCTTGAGACGCTTCTGGTATTCGGCGTAATACTTCGCACGCTTTTCCTCGTCGGCAAAGGCCGCCATTTCAAGCGCGATATCAGGCGTCTGCAACTGTACAAAGCCCCCCTTGTTCAGCACAGTATTCTTGTACTTGGAAATTGACGCATGCAGCTTCTTGACCTCGGAGGCCTCGAAATTGTCACCTAGATCTTCCTTCAATATTTCCTTAAGAATGCGCTTCTGGTCGTCATCATCGTAAATTGAAAAGTTGCCATCGTACCACTGACCACCCATGGCTTCTATTACGGACTGCTTGGACAGGCAAAGTTTCAACAGACGGAGACAAACGGAATGGAATGTTCCCATCCAGCTAAAATTCATATTGCAGTCGAGCAGCTTTTGAATACGCGATTTCATTTCGCGCGCAGCCTTGTTCGTAAATGTCACTGCCAAGATGCGGTCCGGCTCTACGCCATGCTGCGAAACAAGGTGTGCAATTTTGTAGGTAATGCAACGAGTCTTTCCCGAACCGGCACCCGCCAAAATAAGCATCGGTCCATCAATCTTTTTAGCCGCGGCCGCCTGTTCCGGGTTCAATTCCCTATCCAAAACTACATTATCAACAATATTCGCCATCAAGAGCTCCTACTCTACACAAATGTGCAATATAGTAAAAAAAGAAAGACGCCCTTGCCGAGCATCTTTCTTTTTATTTAAAAATGACTCGAACTAGTCATCCGCCGTCGACGCACCAACGGCCTGTTCAAGAGTCGTGAGTCCCTGCAGGGCCTTACTGATGCCGTCCATGCGTAGCGTAATCATGTCGCATTCCTGCATGGCGGCACGTTTGATAACGTCACCCGAAGAACGCTTGATAATCAGGTTACGAACAGATTCGTTCGGCACCAGGAATTCGTAAATACCGCAACGGCCCTTGTATCCGGAACCATCACACTTTTCACAACCCTTGCCATGGTAGAATTGCATTTCAGGAGTCAGGTGAAGTTCATCGCGCAAGGATTGCGGGATATCTACCGGTTCCTTACAGTTCTTACAGATGCGACGCACAAGACGCTGGGCAAGAACACCCTTGATAGCGGTAGACACTAGGAAGGGGTCCAGACCCAT
>NZ_CALEFV010000055.1 GCF_937877005.1 uncultured Fibrobacter sp.
AAGACACTGAAAGCGGGAGTCAGTGCAGGAATCCGAGTCAACCCTCAGTATTCCACGGTCGAAACGGACTTGTACAACCCCTGCGGGAAATTTTCCCGCCTCGGCGTCACCGAAGCAGAATTCAAGCCGGAACTGTTAGACGGAATCGAAGGTTTTCACTTCCATGCCCTTTGTGAGCAGGATGTAGACGCCCTCGAAGGGGTTCTCAAGGCCTTCGAGCATCATTTCGGCAAGTACCTGAACAAAATGAAGTGGGTGAACTTCGGCGGTGGCCACCACATCACCCGCAAGGATTACCATCGCGAAGATCTCGTTCGCCTGCTCAACGATTTTCACAGCCGCTACCCGCACCTGACCATCATCATGGAACCGGGCGAAGCAGTCGGTTGGCAGACGGGAGAACTCGTCGCCTCTGTCGGAGACCTAGTCCACAACGAAATTGACATCGCGATCCTGAACATATCGATTAGCGCACACATGCCCGACTGCCTTGAAATGCCTTACCGCCCCACCGTTACGGGAGCAGGCATGCCGGGAGAGAAGATGTTTACATACAAACTAGCAGGAAATTCTTGTCTCGCAGGCGACCAGCTAGGTGATTTTTCTTTCGACAAGCCGCTCAAGATCGGCGACAGAATCATCTTCGAAGATATGATTCACTATACCATGGTCAAGACCACCTTCTTCAACGGAGTACGCCATCCAAGTATCGGCAAGTTCGACGAACAAGGCAAATTTCATTTGCTCCACAAGTTCACTTACGAACAATTCAAGCAGAAACTTTAGAGCACGGACCTTCGGTCCTCTGAGGTCACTTCGTTTTCAGGTATGAGCTCGGCTCTACGAGCCTTTGAGAAAAGGAATCACATTTTCAAGCCTCATACCTCAAAGCGAACCTTCAGGCGAGCGATTCCATACCTCATACCTTATTTCATCATGCTATTTCATTCAGAACAAGAAACTTACAACTGGGCGGTTGAATTCGGCAAGAACCTAAAGCCGGGCGACAAGGTGGCTCTTTATGGCAACCTGGGTGCCGGCAAGACAGTTATTAGTCGTGGTATCTGCAAAGGTCTCGGTTTCGAGGGTTCAGTCTGTTCCCCTACCTACACCATTCTGCACGAATACCCCAACGACCCGCCGATTTTTCACTTCGACCTTTATCGCCTCGATGGCGGCGCCGACCTCTACGAGGTCGGCCTCGACCCTGACTACCTTGAACGCGGCATCAGCCTGATCGAATGGCCCGAGCGCCTCGAGGACAACGACCCTGGTCTGACGCACAAAATCGATATAAAAATCCTCTCGGAAACCGAGAGGGAAATTAAAATAACAAATCTTTAGACAAAGACTACTTAGCCGTAGAATCGGCAGGAACGGCAGCGGCCTTGGCGGCATCCTTTGCCGCCTGAATTTCGGCAATCTTTACGATTTCGTCCCATTCGCTCTTATCGCCAGTGTAAAGGAGCATGGGCCCCTTGTATTCGGTCACGATCTTCGCTGCCGCAACGGTGTCACCCTTGTCGAGAGCGGCATTCGCATCGGTCAGCAAATCCTTCTGCGCTAGTCTCATATCCTCAATTTCACCTAAACGGTTTTGAGTGATTACTTCCAGAGAGTCGCTCACAAAAGCAAGAGTCCTCGTCGATTCGTAGCAAGACTCCACTTCGGCATATTTGGAAGCATCCTGCGATGCAGCCTGATACAGACTTTCGCAGGTCGCGAAAGTTTCTGCGCAGCTTTGCTTGACATGCTGGTAATACTGATAGCCACCGACAATAAGGCCAACGACGACCAAAAGGAATACTCCATCCTGCCACCCCATGATAGGGCCGGTCGGCATTTTCGGTTTTCCATTGACGGTATCACCTGCTTCCAGGCGTTCTTCCGCTTCGTCAAAAGGGCTTTTTCCATTCAAGAAACTGAACATAACTCTCCTACTTTTTTGAAAGGGCCAAATAGACCCGTGCATATAAATAAATCTGTTTCATCAAGCTCGCAAAGCCATTGGATCGCGTCGGGGAAAGGCCAACATTCAACCCGATATCCTGAAAGAACTTCGGGTCTACCGAAAGGATTTCCGCCGGAGACATATCATTATAGACCTTCAGCGCAAGCGCTCCCAGACCACGGCTGATCAGGGGATTTGTCGTACCCCCCTCGACATCCATTTCAAAATGGATTTTTTCCCCATTAAACTGAGGAACCAGATACATAGTTGATGCACATCCCTGAATAATGAACTTTTCATCTTTCAGGGACGCATCCATTCCTTTATGAGATCGCGCTAGGTCCAGAAGATATTTCCACTTTCCATCTTCGTCTGTAAAACTAGCGAACGTTTCGCGGACTTCTTTCAATCGTGAATCCATCAATTCGCTCATCATCACCTCAAGAAAGAACGCATTTTCCATATCAGCGAAGGACAAGCCCAAAGTACGGCAAAGAAAATGCGGAACAAAGTCTGTTTTTCACGCGGCAACTTGGAAAGATTCCTGGCGGCGCGATCAAACTGGGCATCGGCAATCTTGTTAAAACCGGGCTTGGCACGAGCAACCTGCACATGCTTGTTTCCAAGAGCCTCATTCCAGCGGTTAAGCACCGCCGATTCAATCGCTTCACGATTTTCCCCGGAATCATTGAGCCAGTCCCGCACCGATTCGGCTACAATCTTGCCACAAAGCAGCGCTTCGACAATTCCCGAACGACTAATGGGGTTCACGCAGCTTGCAGCATCGCCAGCCTTAAAGAGACCGCATTTCGCCAGCGGCTTGGGAGTCGTTCCGGCACAGGCTATCATACCGCCATAAACCGCCTTGATCCTTGCCTGCGGATAGTCGCGAGCGATAAAGTCCTGGAGCTTTTGGCGTAACGGCACCTTGTGTTTGACACCCTTGCCAAGCACGATATTCACTTCGCCCCCATCACGCGGAAAGATCCAGCCGTATCCCGCCTCGAATTCAGAACCGAAGAAAAGCTCGATATGTTCCTTGCTATGTTCTATACCTTCCGCCACGGCAAATATGGCCGGTTCAAGGTCCGCATCACCGGACTCGATTTCCTGCAGACATTCAACATTGCGAGTCAGTCTGCAACCCGGTCCCGTAGCGTCTATAACGACTGCTGCGGACAGAGCATAGGTTTCGCCCCCGGTTTCCACCATCAATTTCCACCCGTCACCATCCCTTTCCAATTTACGGATGAGTACATCATAGCGGCATTCCACACCGGCCTGTACGCAACTTTCCGAAATGGCATGGTGGAATCGGGTACGATTTAATATAAGACCACAGTCCTTACTATAAAATTCAGCGCGATATCGCTTTGGCGACGTAAAATATATTCCCGACAAGGGCCCCCGTACAAAGGACTCGTCCACAGGCCATAGGGCCTTCAAGCGATCGCGCGATACCGCTTCAGCACAATAGATGGGCTCTTTCCACGGCTCCTTCTTGTCCAAAAGCAAAATCCGTCTAGCACCGGAGGTCGAACGTCCGAGTGTAGAAGCAGCCATGAGGCCAGCCGGACCAGCCCCGCAAACCACTACATCGTACCGATTTGATGTAAAATTTGCCATTACGGGGAACAAATTAGCTTTTATTTATAAAGTTTTTTTGTTTTTTATTGCTATTTAACAATTTTTTTAGTTATTTTAGGGCTATCCGTTATTTGGTTTTATCCTTAAAGGGAATGTTATATATGAATATGAAGAGAGTCTCCAAGTTTGGCCTGTGCCTTCTAAGTGCGCTCGCACTCAATGCATTTGCTCAAGACAATTGGGCAGGCAAGGACCTGAATGTTTCTTTCAGTAACAAGCGTATCGACGGCTTCAACTTCGAAAATTCGAAAGCCGTCAAGAATACGACCGACTTCCGTCGTGCCACCGGTGAAGGTCCGAACTTCGCCGGAGCAAATCTGACTGAGGTTTCGTTCCAGAATGCCGTGATTAGCAACGCCAACTTTGAAAAGGCCAACCTCTCCAAAGTCACCATTAGCGGCGCAGACATCCGCGGATCCTCCTTCGAAGGCGCCAACCTGGAAGAAGCCAACCTCTACCGTGCAACGCTGCTCGATAGCCAGTTCCCGAAAACAAACTTGAAGAACGCCCGCCTTGACGCCATGAAGGTGTCCGACAATACGGACTTCAGCAAGTCCGACCTGACCCAGGCGTCCGTCATGGACGTGGACCTGACTGCCGCCGACTTCAGCAAGGCCAACCTCACCAACGCCAATTTCTCCCGTTCCCTGATGGCTAACAGCGACCTCCGCAAGGCAACGCTCGTCAAGACGGACTTTACCGCCTGTAACCTGATTGCAGCCAACTTCAAGGGTACCGACCTTATTGAAGTGAACTTCGCCAAGGCTGGTCTTTCCCAGGCTAACTTCAGCGGCGTGGAATTCAAAAATGTCAACCTGAAGGAAGCTGACCTTTCTCTGACGACCTTCAATGATGTCGACCTCTCCAAGACCCAGCTTCAGAAGGCTAAGTTCGCTCAGTCTACCCTGAAAAACATGAACTTCGACAACCAGGACCTGACCGGCGTCGTATTCGACAAGGGTTCCGTGTCCAAGAGCTCCTTCGTAAAGGCAAAGCTCTCCAAGACATCCTTCTTCGACACCGAAGTGAGCAAGAACTCCTTCCAGAATGCCGAACTCCTGAAGGCCGTGTTTGATGGCGCTTACGTCCGTAAGGACATTTTTGACAAGGCCGACCTGACCAAGGCAAACTTTGCGAACTCCACCATCGAACGTTCCGACTTCATCCTCGCACAGCTTTCCGGTGTTAGCTTCGCCGGTGCCAAGCTCGAAAAGGTGAACTTCACCAACGCCAACATGCAGGGCATCAAGATTGACGCCGACACCAAGATGAACGACGTTGACTTCTCCGGTGCAAATCTCGAAGGAGCCAAAATCGAAAAGTTCACCGCCAAGAAGGTGATCTACGATAACAAGACCGTCTTCCCATCCGGTTTTGACCCTCGTCAGTACGGTTTCACCAAGCGTGGTGAAAAGGCCGCCGATATCAAGGTCGAAGGCAAGAAGAAGTCCGGTGACGATGGTGAACCGAAGAAGAAGAAAAAGAAAAGAAAGTCCATGGATGACGACGAAGAGTAATCCAAGACCATAACGGATTTCAAATAGCCCCGGTGAACAACCGGGGTTTTCTTTTTAAAAAGTATTCCTACTTTCTATCCATCAGCCAGTTTATGGCTTCAGACAAAGTCCGTACCTGCACGATGCGGATACCAGAAGTCTGTTCCGGTAATTTGCCTCCGGCTGGAACTACCGCCTCGGTCATACCGAGGCGACGGGCTTCCTTGAGTCGCTGATCAAGAAGACTCACGGAACGAACTTCACCCGAAAGTCCCAATTCGCCAATGGCGATACACTGTCTACCGAGCGGAATTCCAAGATGGTTGCTCGCTATCGAGATTGCCAAGGCCAGGTCCGAAGACGTATCGCTCACCTTCAGACCGCCTGCAATCGAGACAAAGACATCAGACGCTCCGACAACGACTCCGCCGAACTTTTCTAGCAACGCAAGAATGATGGTCAAACGTTTCGGATCGATTCCCGCGGCCACCCGCTGCGGAACGGCAAACGAGGTCTGGCTCACTAGCGCCTGAGTTTCAAAAAGCATTGCTCGGGACCCTTCCATGGTACAGCAGACAACACTCCCCGGTGTCGGCGGAACCCCCTCCTGCAAAAAGACTCTACTCGGATTTGCAACAGAAGAAAGTCCATGACTTGTCATCTCGAAGACTCCGATTTCGTCGGTTGCACCAAAGCGATTTTTAATGGTTCGCAACAGACGATACTGATGGTTGCGGTCCCCTTCGAAATAGACGACCGTATCTACCATGTGCTCCAGGATACGGGGGCCGGCTATTTGGCCATCCTTAGTCACATGGCCGATAACAAGCGTTATGCAGCCCGTATTTTTGGCAAAGACCATCAAGTCTAGAGTACATTCACGAAGCTGGGTTGCAGACCCCGGTGCCCCCGAGAGCGATTCCTTATAAACCGTCTGAATGGAGTCGATGACAAGCACCTGCGGCTTTATCTCCCCCGCCTGTTGAACAATCTTGTCGAGGCTAGTCTCGCAGAGGAGCAGCATGTCGGAACCAGAAACATTCAGGCGTTCGCTCCGGAGCTTCACCTGTACAGCACTCTCTTCTCCACTTACGTAGAGGCACTTGACGCCAGCAGCTGTCATGGTGGCGAGGGTCGAAAGCACCAAGGTTGACTTACCGATACCCGGATCGCCACCGATGAGCACCAGGGAACCTGGAGCAAGCCCGCCACCCAGTACCCGATCAAATTCAGCATTGGCGGTGCTCAGCCGCCGCGTATCTTCGGTTGCGACATCCTTGAGAGGAACCACCCTGTGGACAGGACCTCCAAGACCGCGCGCGGCGCGCCCACCGTCGGGAAGCATCTCGACAGCATGTTCCTTGAGGCTGCTCCATGCCCCACAGAACGGACACTTCCCAGCCCACTTGGGAGTCGTATTGCCGCACTCGGTACAGAGAAATTCAATTTCTTTTTTTGCTTTAGACTTGTTTAGTGCTACCATGTGCACTAATATAGTTAAAAAGGGATGACACAAAGTGTCATCCCGCAAAGAGTGAACAGACGTTCAGTACAATTAAGCGATCGTCTTGCCCTTTTCAAGGGCGTCAGCGAGGCTCATGCCTGTAAATTCCTGGGCACTGAACCAGCGACCGCTCTTCTTGTCGTCCAGGAGCACAGAAACCATGGAGCCGGGGATCACGCTTTCAGGAGCGTTGGGGGCGTTGGGGCCACCGAGATCGGTGCGCAACCACCCCGGATCCATCACGTTCATCATTACATCGGTACCGTTCAGCTTGCAGGCAAAATCCTTCACGAACTTGGTGAGAGCGGCCTTCGCACAGGCATAGCCCATGAGTTCGGGCTCACTGGCGATTCCGCTCGTGGTAAGCTGCATACGGCCAAAACCACGCTTGATCATACCGGGCAAGAAGTGATAGGCTATCTTGATCGGAGCAAAGAAGTTCACCGCCATCGCATGGTGGAAATCTTCCATCGTGTTGGTCAGATAATCGGAGAAGTAGTGGCTCATGAGGCCCGCATTGTTGAACACCAGGTCCACCTGCACGCCCCAGCTGTCGATTTCTGCAAGGGCGGCATCGATTTCGGCCTCGCATTCGAGGTTGCAGCCCACAGCACGAACTTCTACGCCGTACTTCTTGAGTTCGGCAATCACGGGTTCGGCATGAACCTTGTCACGGCCCTGCAAAATGATATTTGCACCAAGTTTAGCCATCTCAATAGCGGTAAGACGGCCAACTCCGCGGCAGCCGCCTGTAATCAAGGTCCATTTGCCCTTAACATCAATCATGAATTTATCCTCTTTTGGTATGGAATGCGGTTAAGCCCACCTTCTCAATTTCCAGAGATAAAAATAGACATCTCAGCTTTCGAAAGGCAAGCTTTTTTTAAGAATTCTGTATACAGAAGTAAATGGGATTCTTAGGTGGTAGCCGACTTATAACGGATGACCGTGGAAGAAAAAGTTAAATTTGTTCCAAATTTTAAGGGTATAAACATGAACAACTCTAGAGACAACTGGGGTTCGAAGCTAGGCGTAATTCTTGCGGTCGCAGGTTCCGCCGTCGGACTTGGCAACTTTTTGCGTTTTCCGGTGCAGGCAGCCACAAACGGTGGCGGCGCATTCATTATCCCTTACCTCATTGCCTTCTTGCTTTTGGGCATACCTCTTTCTTGGATGGAATGGACGCTTGGCCGCGCTGCCGGCAACAAGCACCACGGTACCGCCCCCGGCGGATTCCACTACATTCTGAACAAGAAACCCTGGGCCAAGCACCTCGGTTCGCTCGGGCTCCTGCCCCCGCTGTTCATCAGCTTCTACTATATCTTTATCCAGTCTTGGATTCTCGCGTTTACCTACTACTCTGCCACAGGCAAACTGATGGAAGTGGTCGCCGGCGGTTACGAACCGATGAAGGAATTCTTCGGCAACTATATCATGCTGAACACCAAAGTCGGCCCTGTTCCTGCCGCAATCCTCTTCTTCTTGCTCACCTTCGCCTGCAACATGGGACTCCTTTCGTTCGGCGTGCGCAAGGGCATTGAACGCGTGAACAAGATTACCATGCCGATTCTTTTGATTATGGGCATTATCCTCGTGGTGCGCGTGCTTACGATTACCGATATCGGTAAGGGACTCGCTTTCGTGTGGAACCCGAACCTTTCCGAAATTCTCAACCCCACGGTTTGGCTCGCTGCCTCTGGTCAGGTCTTCTTTACCATGAGCCTCGGTATGGGCATCGTTTTCTGCTACGCCAGTTACCTGAAGCCCAAGGAAGACCTGGTGCTTTCGTCTTTAACGGCAAGTGCCACCAACGGCTTTGCAGAAATCATCCTTGGCGGCACCATCGTGATTCCGATGGCCGTACTCATTGCCGGTAACAATATTGAAGAATGCGCTAAGCTCGGTACCTTCGGCCTCGGCTTCCAGACCATGCCGTTCGTATTCGGCCAATTGCCCTTTGGCGGATTCTTCCAGACGCTGTGGTTTGCGATGCTCTTTATCGCGGGCGTCACGAGCGCCATTTCGATCATCCAGCCGCTGATTAGTTTCTGTGAAGACGACTTGAAGTTTAGCCGCAAGGGCTCCATTACCGCCACGGGCACAGTAACCTTCCTGGGAGGCCTTGTGGCAATCTTTGGTCTTGCTGCCGGTGCAGTTGATGAGCTCGATTTCTGGGGCGGAAGCTTCTTGCTGGTGGTTCTCGGCACCATTCAGGCATTCATCTTCTCGTTCGTACTCGGTCGCCGCAAATCCGACGTGATTGGCGAAGACGGCAAGCCGGAATGCGAAGCTTTCGCCTTGATGAACGACGGCGCCGCCTTGAAACTCCCCCGATTCTTTAGGCCAATCATTATGTACGTGTGCCCGATTTACCTGGCTGTCGTGCTAGTCGCCTGGATCATTCACGACGGCATGGGCGTGCTCCTGTTGAGCAACGTTCCGGCCGATGCCAAGGTCACCTTCCTCGGTAGCGAATTCTCACAGATTGGCTTTACCTGGGGTGTTCGCGGGTTCCTGCTCGCTCTCGTGGTACTCTTGAATATCGCCATCTACTACGCCTGGAAAAAGAACGGCCCGGCCAGAAAGACCACCGTTCTCCACAAGCAGAATATGACCGTCGGCAATTCCGACGAGGAGGCATAACATGGAATTTTCTACTAGCGGCCTGATTTTTATGGTCCTTTCGTGGGCAGGTATTATCGGGATGTGCACCTTCTGCTTTTACAAGGTGTTCAAGAAGAAATAGACGAAAGAATGGACACAGTCCTACATACGAAGGGTTAATATGAAACTTACGAAGTACCAGAGTTCCATTGCGTACTTGATTTTTGTTTTTTGTAGCATATTTGTGCAGATGGGCTTGTTTGTACACTTCCAGAGGTGGCTTTCGTTTTCATTCGAGGGATCTGCCTTCTGGTGGCGCAGCATGCTTCTGCAAGTAGCCATTTTCGCGCCGAGCATTTTCATGATGCCCGCCGCCAGCTACTTTGCCGGCCGTTACCACAAGGGTCGCGTCATGGCCTGGTGTTCCGTGGGAATGCTCGCCTCGGTGATTGCCGTCGTTGTCTGCTACGTGGCCGGAGCCGAATGGGTGGCCTACGGACTTCTTGGGCTGTACGGCATTTTCCTTGCAGTACTTAGCCCCGCTAAGCTCGGCATCATGAAAGAAATGGTAGAAAGCGAAGACCTGGTCAAGATTAACTCATGGTACATGGCTCTTTCTGTCTTGGGAACTGCTGGAGCAGCATTTTTTGCCATGGGACTTTCGGGCAGACCCGACTCGCCCATCAGCATCGACCTTACGCTATGGATTTATCTTGGCCTAAGTGTCGTCACAACCATCACCGGATTCTGCATCAAGGTTGGCGAAAAGCACGACAGTCTCAAAATGCGTTCCCCCATGCGAAATTTCTCGGCCACCTGGAGCCACCCGATTGTACGTCTTTCGATTCTTGGTCTTGCCGCCTTTTGGGGCGTGACGCAGATTTTCTTGATTTTGATTCAAGACTTGGCGAACATGCTGAACACAGCCGTGATTCCAATTTCCATGTTTATCGTGACCGCCGGCTATGTGGTTGGAGCATTCTCTGCCAGTTGGGCTTCCAAGGGCTTTGTCGAAACAGGCCTGATCCCGTTTGCAGCAGTAGCCTCCGCTATTACCATGTTTGCACTCCCGTTCGTACATAACGCCTGGTTGCAGGCGATCCTTTACGGCATTATCGGCTGGAGCGCCGGCTGCGCATTCGTCATCTTGCGAACTGTCATTCAAAGCTACACCCGCCCCGATACAGCAGGCCGCATTCACGCAGTGGCAAACTGCATTCAGATGGCTGCACTCGTGCTGATTATGGGCGGCCAAACATTGCTCCTCATCTTTACGCCGATTACGCTCGATTACTGCTTTATGATTTTAGCGGTAATTCTTGCACTTTGCTTTATTGCAACCCTCAAGAACAACCCGATGGCCCTTTTGCGAGCGGCGCTCCGCTTTGCATTCGCCTTCGTATTCCGTTACCGAGTCAAGGTGATGGGTGTGCAGAACATTCCCGAATCCGGTCCAGTTCTCTTGGTGGGTCCGCATTTCAGCTTTATCGACTGGGCGGTGCTCCAGATTGCTTCGCCGAGACCTCTCCGCATCGCAAGCAACCGCAACACATTCGCCGACTGGTACCAGCGCTGGTTCTTCCACGGGAACTTCTTAATTAGCATTAACCGCCGCGACCCGGCCCCTGCCATGGAAGAAATCCACAAGGCTCTCTTGAATGGCGAAGCAGTCGTGATTTTCCCTGAAGGCGAAGTTTCGAAGACCCCGTTCGTATCAACCTTCTCGCTCGATTATTCCAAGGCCATCGAAGGTACAGACACCCCGATTGTCCCGTTCTATATTCAAGGTCTTTGGGGCAGCCGTTACAGCCACGCCTCGGAATGCGTGAACCGTCCACAGTCCTTCAACCGCATTATTAGCGTCGGTTTTTCGAAGCCGCTTCCTACGAACGCAACCGAAAAAGAAATCCGCCACGACCTGGAACTTCTGGACACCGATATTTGGAATGCCGCCATGGACCATTCCGCATCGATAGTCCCGCTTTGGTTCAAGGCTATGCGCAAGCGCCGTTCCCGCGTGATGCTGATTGACCCCGCCGGCAACCATGTCAACGGCTACGACATGATTCGTTTGTGCCACCACTTCGGCAAAGTCATCAAGTCTGTCGCCAAGGGTGACCGCAATGTGGGTTTCATGCTTTCGACCAGCCGCGACGCCGCCCTCGGCATTATGTCAATTCTCGGCACCGGCAAGACGTCCGTGAACCTGAACTACTCTGCGCCGGTCGACACGATCATGGGTTGCATTGAAAAGGCCGACCTTTCTACCGTAGTGACGACGCACGCCTTCTTTGACAAGCTCTGCGGAAAGAACGTCGCCTTCGGACAAATCGCCGGCAAATGCCAGATGATTTACCTGGACGAAGAAGAAGCGAAAATGTCGACGATATGTCGCCTTGTTTCGACCTTTATCATCCACATCTGCCCGGGAGCGATTTTACGCCGTCTGTGGTTTACCGCAGCCGACCTGAACGACGACGCAGTCATCCTGTTCAGTTCGGGTTCCGAAGGCACCCCGAAGGGAGTCGAACTCACGCACAAGAACGTGATCTCGAACGCCCAGCAGGGCGACCACATTATCAAGCTTCGCCGCACCGATGTCATGACAGCCCTTCTCCCGCTGTTCCATTCGTTCGGCTTCACCATGACTTATATGATGCCGCTTCTGGACGGAGTCCCGATGGTTCTCTGCCCCGACCCGACGGACATCAAGACGCTTGCCCGCGTGTGCGCCCAGTACAAGACGACCATCATGATGGGCACGCCGACCTTCCTCCGCGCCATCGCGATCAACCGTTGGGTTCACCCGATGTGCCTGGATTCGTTGCGCTACATTATCGCCGGTGCCGAAAAGCTCCGCCCCGAAATGCGAGAAACTTTCAAGCTCAAATTCGGCAAGGATGTCTACGAAGGTTACGGATGCACCGAACTCACGCCGCTCGCAACGCTCAACGCCCCGAACGTACTCCTCGATGACTTCCTCACCATGGAAAAATGCTCCGACAATTCGAGCATCGGCATGTCCGTACCGGGTTCCGTCTGCGCCATCATCGATCCGGAAACCAACGAATTCCTGCCGCAGGGTGAAGAAGGTATGCTGGTCGTGACCGGTCCGCAGGTCATGAAGGGCTACCTCAAGGACAAAGAAAAAACAGACAGCGTCATCCTGGAAATCAACGGACGTCGCTGGTACAAGACCGGCGACAAGTGCAAGCTCACTCCGGACGGATTCGTACAAATCCTCGGACGTTACAGCCGCTTTGCCAAGCTCGGTGGCGAAATGATTTCACTCACCGCCGTAGAACTCCGCATCGCCGAATCCGGCATCATGGAAGACCACGAATTCGCCGTGACGGCCGTTCCGGATTCTGCCAAGGGCGAAAAAATCGTGCTCCTGGTCAAGGAGGGTAACGCCGAAGAAATATCCCGCAAACTCCGCAAATCGGGCATTCCGCCGCTCATGCAGCCGGGCGCCGTCTTCAGTGTCGATCAGATTCCGAAGCTCGGGAGCGGCAAATGGGATTTTAACGGCATGAAAAAATTAGCGATAGAATTAGCAGAAAATTCCAAGAAATGACATTCATGGCAAAACATTTTGTCCGAAAAGTTGTATATTAAGTATATAGGCGACTGATTAAGGAGGTTATATGGAACAAATTGTAAAAAAAATGGCAGAACTGGGGCTGACACTTCCAAAATGTCCGGCACCACTCGCAGCCTACGTTCCTGCCGTACGTAGCGGAGATACTATATATGTATCGGGACAGCTTCCCTCCGTCAACGGAGATTTTTCGGCATTCTGTGGCACTGTTCCCAATGAAATTTCAGCTGAAAAAGCTGCCGAAGGTGCTGCCATCTGCCTCATGAACAACGTGGCAGCCGCTCTCTCGCAGCTAGAAGAAGGAGAAACTCTCCGGTTGGTACAGATGCAAGGGTTCGTACAATCAGCCGCAGGTTTCCACGAACAGCCCGCCATATTGAACGGCGCCAGCGAACTTGCTGTCAAAATTTTTGGAGACAACGGCAAACATGCACGTACCGCTGTAGGCGTATCCAGCTTACCGAAGAATGCCGCTATAGAAATAAGCTGTACATTCCAGGTCATCAAGGCCGAAGCCAAGTTCACGGGACGCTATGGCTGGATTGAAGGATAAACCTTAAAGCTGAATGGTCTTGATCCATTCGCGCATTTCATAGACATCAACATTCGCCCGCAAAGACTTGTGGGCGATTCTTGCACCCGGAGTGGTCGCCATCTTTTTGGGGTCCAGATGCATACCTACGCGACCGAGGTCTAGGCGGTCGGCATCGTAGCAGGTGTTGATGGTCGGATCATCGGTCTGATGTTCCTTAGTGTGATAGAAGCAGGCATGGTACAGCTTATCAAACTGTTCCTGCGTGATTTCGAGAAGGCCCTTTTCGAAGCATTCCTTGGCAAAGGCAGCTCCGCGTTCACCATGTTCGCCATCGTAGCCGTCATCTTCGCGCTTGCAGTCGTGAAAGAGAGCGAACAGCCGCACGACCGTCACATCGGCACCTGTAATAGGCGCAAGGAGCAAGCCGTTGAATTCCACCTGCCGCCAATGAGAAAGTCCATGAATCGTCGAATCCACGATTCGGTTACTATAGACAAACTCTTGTAAGGCGGCAAAATCTAGCATAGATCCTTCGACTTCACTTCGTTACGCTCAGGATGACACGTTGTGCATTGTGATGCCACAACGCGTCATTTTCCGTAGTGTTCCTTCAGGTCCATCAGGCACTGGAGCGCCTGCATCGGGGTCATTTCTTCGGGCTTTAAGCGGCGGATTTCTTCTTTAAGGAGTTGCGTGGATTCGTCAGGGGGAGCGAACAGGTCGACCTGCGGCTTTTCCATGAGTTTCTTGTGGGTCGCGCCATCGCTCGGGTCAATCTTCTGCTTCTCAAGGCGCAGAAGAATCTTGCGGGCGCGGCGAAGCACGTTATTCGGGAGGCCCGCCATTTCCGCCACGTGAATACCGTAGCTCGAATCGCAAGCGCCTTCCAAAATCTTGTGCAAGAAAATCAGCTTGTCGCCCTTTTCCTGAACGCCCACCTGGAAGTTTCCGGCGTGTTCAAGGCTTTCTACAAGGCCCGTGAGTTCGTGGTAGTGCGTCGCAAACAGCGTGATGGCGGCACGGGCGGGTTCGTCGTGCAGCGTTTCTACAATCGCCCACGCAATCGAGAGGCCGTCAAAGGTGCTCGTTCCGCGACCGATTTCGTCGAGGAGCACCAGGCTGTGGGACGTCGCATTGCGCAAGATGTTTGCAGTTTCGATCATCTCGACCATGAACGTCGAAAGGCCGCGGCTCAGGCGGTCGCTTGCGCCCACGCGGGTAAAGATGCGGTCCACCACGCCGATGCGGGCACTTTCAGCCGGTACAAAGCAGCCGATTTGCGCCATGAGCACAATGAGACCCGTCTGGCGCAGGTAAGTCGATTTACCGGCCATGTTCGGGCCCGTAATGAGCATCAGGCGGGTCGCTTCGGGCGAAAGATTCACATCGTTCGGGATAAAGTCCAGGTCCGAATTGACCGCGACAATCACCGGATGGAAACCTCCCTTGATTTCGATGCCCGAGCCTTCGAAAACTTCGGGGCAAACGTAATTGTACTTGCGGGCGGCGCGGGCAAAGCTGTAAAGCGTATCCACGTGCGCAATCGCATTTGCGATTTCCTGCAGTTCAGCACGCCAGCTGTTCACGCGTTCGCGAAGTTCGCAGAAAATCTTGTATTCGAGCGCATGAATATTGACTTCGGCGTTACTGATGATGGATTCGCATTCCTTCATCTCGGGCGTAATGTAGCGTTCGCCATTCACCGTTGTCTGCTTGCGGATGTATTCGTCGGGAATCGGAGCGGTCGCCTTCGCCATCTGCGCCTTGGTAATTTCGATGTAGTAACCGAAGACGCGGTTGTAGCCAACCTTCAGGCTCGGGATTCCGAGGCGTTCGCGCTCGCGGACTTCCAAGGAGGCGATCCATTCGCGGCGTTCCTTGATGTCTTCGTTCATGGCATCGAGCTCCGCATTTGCGCCCGCGCGAATCATGCCGCCCTCGCGGACGGTCAGCGGCAAGTCATCGTTAAATTGCGAGAGGAGTTCTTCGCCACGGCCTCGGGCGGCAATGAGGGCCGCTCGCATCGGTTCAAAAATCGGCGAATTCAATCCTTCAAGCACATCGGCCACCTTGGATGCCTGCGAAAGCGAACGGCCCATGCCCGCCAAATCGCGGGCATTCGCGCGGCCAGAACCGACGCGGCCCATCAGGCGTTCCATATCGAGAATCGAAGTCAGCGATTCTTTCAATTCGTCTAGCGCCACCGGATTATTGACAAGTTCTTCGACGGCTTCTTCGCGTTCCTTGATGCGGTCCACCGAAATCAGCGGGTGGCTCACCCACTCCTTCAGATTGCGGCCGCCCATGGCAGTCACCGTAAAGTCGAGCACGTAGCAGAGCGTGCTGCTGATATCGTCGGCATTCAGCGGGCGCACCAGTTCCAAGTTACGCAGCGTACTCGGGTCAAGCGTCATGTAGTCGTCGAGATTCAGAATCTCGAGCGTCGTAAAATGCGAAAGTTCGGACTTCTTCTGGTCCATCAGGTACTGGAGAAGCGCTCCCGTCACCTGCGTTTCGACCACTCGCCCATCCAGGCCGAGACCGTCCAAAGCCTCGACCTTAAAGTGCGTAAACAGCACATCCTTCGCGGAATCTTCGCCGAACAGGAATGCCGGAAGTTCTGTCACCAGAATGTTTTCGGAGCGGATCAAGTCCATCACACCGCTAGGAATCACGGTTCCTTCGGGCACCACGACTTCTTTCGGCATGCGGCGGCAGAATTCACATTCAAAAGCCTGCACCGAGCTCTTGCACGCGGCCAAGTAGCCGGTCGTCACGTCGGCAATCGCAAACGAGACCGAGTCCTTCTCGGGAATGAAGGCGCAAAGGTAATTCGCCTCCTTCGCATTCAGGTTCGATTCGTCCATCGCGGTGCCGGCACTGATGATTTCTACAATATCGCGCTTGACGATTCCCTTTGCGAGTTTCGGGTCTTCCACCTGTTCGCAAATGGCGATGCGGTAACCCGCCGCCACCATCTTGGGCACGTAGCGGTCCGCGGCATGGTGCGGGAACCCGCACAAGGGTGTCGCTCCCGAGGCGCCGTTGTTGCGGCTCGTGAGCGTGAGTCCTAAAATCTTCGAGGCAACCACGGCATCGTCTTCGAAAAGTTCGAAGAAGTCGCCCATTCTAAAAAACAAGATGCAGCCGGGATTCTGTTTCTTGATCTCGTAATACTGCTGCATTAACGGGGTCACAGCCATTAGGCATCTCCCATCGACAATTCAACCTGGTCCGGATTTTCTTCGGGCTGCACCGGTTCTTCGGGGCTCACCGATTCGGGTTTAGCATACTGCGGCACCAAGGCGCCCGCTTCCAGAAGTTCACTGAATTCGCGGAGGCGCGGCAGGTCTTCCGGGATGCGGTTGATGCCAAAATACTTCATGAACTCCTGCGTGGTCACGTAGGTATAGGGGTTTCCCACCGTATCGGCGCGGCTACCCAACGCAATAAAGCCCTTGTCGAGCAAGTTACGGATCGGGCCATCCACCGACGACACGCCACGCACCTGTTCAATGGCCGCCTTGGTAATCGGCTGCTGGTAGGCGATGACCGCCAAGGTTTCAAGCGCCGCCTGGCTAAGCCTACGGGCATTTGCCTCGGGGAACAGCTTGCGCACCCACGGGTAATACTTGGCACGCGTGCGGAAACGGTAACCGCCCGCCTGTTCCACGATTTCGAACGGGGAATTAATCTTGTTCAGCGAATCGTTCGCCGCAATCAAAGCATCGGACACCAAACGCGCATCCAAAAAATCGCCCAGAATTTCACGCAGCTTTTTAAGCGTCACAATGTCAGGAGACGCAAACACCAGCGCCTGGATAATGCGGGCCAAATCCTCCTGGCTCTCGACTTTCGGGAGTTCCGCCGATTCTTCGGCCAAATCGTCCAAATTCTGATTTTCTTCCATACATCCGCAAAATAAAAATTTTCACCGCGGCAAGTATGCCCACGCCTCTGGTTTTTCATCTTTTGGGCGTTCCCCGGCTTGGGGCCGGGGCGGGTGTGGAGTGTGAGATGATTATCCGAAAGGGATTTAGTCGGAGTTCTTTACGCAACGGACAGGGTATCCATAAGCCTTTGGAATATTGTACCCATAAAGTTTCCCGGCGACAAAATCGACATGGAATGCTGAGGAATCCGAATACTGCGATGCGGACCAGTATTTAGGAAACGCATCCGCGATAAATTCATCAACCCTGTCTATCCCGTTTCGATACCAGACCTTGTGATAGCCAAGCATCTTTGTGCGGAAACCCAGTCCGCCATTGTCAATATCCTTCAGCAAGGTTTTCCATTCGCTCGCTGCAGGGATATGCCAGCCTTCTGGGCAGACGCCCTGGTGCGAAAGCGAATCGGAATAGACTAGACGAGTCTTCTCGTATTGTTCGCCGACGCCCATGGCGGCCATCCAGTTGTATAGCCGTCCGTATTCGTCACAACCGTCCGTGGCATTTTCAGGGCACCAACTCTGACCGGAAACTTCGTAATTCAGGTTGTCCACCATCCAAACGTTTTCCCCGATTTTAACGGTCCGAATAATTTGTCCCGAGCGGGAATCCTTGAAGGATCCGTAGTCGTCAGGATCCCGCGTCCAGCTTGTGCCGTCACAGACAATGTTCATGCCGTTCCATGTTCCTTTCAGATTCTTTCGGTTTGCGTTGCATAGGCCGAAAGTCTGTTCCAGAGTCGTAGCCTGTAGCCATACATAGCAGGAGTCATGGGAGCATTTTTCCTTTCCGCAGTAATAATGCTCTCCAAGATAGGTGGCAGGTTCTAGGTGAATCGCTTCCCGGCAGACTCCCACTGCTGAATCCATGGCGGTCATCTTGTGCCAGCCCTTTGAACTTGTCGAGTAATCCTTTAGGTATGCATCGCAATAATAGTGCTGTCCTTCAAGACCAACGGTAATTCCGTATCGCGTATTCACGCACGAGCCATACATTGCCCAGAAGGTAGAATTGATCCACTTGCTTTCGCCATGTCCAGCACATCCGTAATCCACGCCCTTGAATACACCCCAACCGAAATTGTTCCCGAAACAGAATCCCAGCGAATCCGTAATTTCGCTTCCCTGAACCCAGTCATAGGTGGTGGTAGAATTATGATAATTTTTCCCGCAACCATAGGTCTTTCCGTTGTAAGTCTTCACCGTTCCCACTTTTGAACTTTCGCAGACACCCAGTTCAGAAACCAGCGAGTTGTAGGCACCCCATCCATTGGCTGTGCATGTATATTTCTTGGTTTCGATGGTTCCCGTTTTCCCATATTCCGTAGATGTGCAGGGGCCAAGGACTTCCGTCAGTGGAACCACTCTCCAGTTGTAAGAGTTGCATCCAAACAAGGTGTCGCGATAGAAAAGCATGTCCCCTTCCCGTTCCTTGGTGCAGATGCCTTCGTCTTCTTCTAGGCTAGAAAGACTAGTCCAGCTCGAAGAGCCGTGGCAGACATAGCGGGCGATGCCGGTAGAGCTCGTATGGAGAGTGACTACAGTTCCGGCCTTGTCGCTCTGGCATTTTCCGAAGATGTCCGTTACGGTGGCCTTGCTCCAACCCGTTGTCTTGCAGATATACCCTATGCTGTCTCTGTCGAACGAGATATTTCCAACACTGGAGTTTTCGCAAAAACCCATGTCGTATTCCAGCTTTGTAATGGTTTTCCACGCCCCGTCAGAACATAGGTTGTATGAACTTTGGAAATTGACTTTTTCGCCTTCGCGGGCCGTTGTGCAGGTTCCAAGGACTTCTTCCTTTGTCGCTTTCCGCCATGTAGAATCGCAAATATATTTTTTATTGTCCTTCGATTCCCTTATCTCACCTTTTATCTTTTCGTAACAATATCCAATGGACGCAACGGGCTCCGTGAGCTGTTCCCATTTCAGGTCCTCGTTGCAACCGAAGCTGTTTTTCCCGTCGAACCTTTCTATAATCTTATAGCGATTCGCCTCGTTACATTCGTAGTAATCTCCCACTGTTTCGTATTTCCAATAAACAAGGTGCTTACCATCCAGGGTAGCAGAGTCGCAACGAAAATAAACGAATTTACCAAGCCTTGAATCATAAACCGTATCTCGTAAACCCATTTGAAGCGATGTGCACACTCCGAAGCGCTCCTCGTCGTAGGTGAGAGTTTCCCATTTCAGGTTATCCCTGCAAACATAGATTTTCCCCCTAAAATTCAAGGTATCGGCAAGTTTTTTCTTGACGCAATCCCCATAAAAGTCCTTTGGTAGGGCGGCCCGCCATTTTGCGGTATCGCAGGTGTAGATAAGCGTGTCGGAACCTTTCAAAACCGTGTCGATTTTTCCCTGCCGTTTCGGAATGCAGACTCCGATTTCCTTTTCGAGTTCCGAATAGGTCTGCCAGGTGAGAATGTCCCAGGTGCCAGGCCTGCACACGTAATCGGTATGCATATAGGACCCCAACTTATAGATTCTCGTGCTGTCACACTCGCCGAGCACATCTTCTAGCTCGGCCTTTCGCCAATCGTCCCCGTCACAATAGAAGGGGGTCATGGTGGAATCTACCCAGCAGGAATCGATTTTTCCCTTGTCTTCGGGCTTGCAGAAGCCGATTTTATCTTCTGGGAAATGCACCCTACGCCAGGAGTCTTCGTTGCACACGTAATTTTCGCCATTCAGCTTGTAAACGGTCCATTCGATGGAATCCAGGCAGGCCACGCCTAACTCATCCATTTCCGCAGGACGCCAGGTTCCGTCGCAGATATACAGCGTATCGCGAACGTAGTGCTTGTGACCGCGATAGGAATAATGGCAGTCGCGTTCTCCCGTCCTTTGCCATGTGCCATCCTGACAGATGAAGTTCTCTCCCTGGTTTGCCACGTAGAACTCCTCGTCTTCCATGTTCAAATTGCAGGCGGGGAGGAACTTTTCGTTATCAACAAAACCTGAGTAGCGGATGCAGCGAATGGAGTAGTAGGTCTCGCTGTCCATAGGCAGGTATTCCGTCTTTCCCGACGGTATAATGCTAAAGTATTTGTCGCCGTCCGTCATGAGATTTAGAGACTTGCCCATACCGGAACACTTGGGAGAATTTTCCGAACCAGAACAGGTTCCTGCATATTGGGGATTGAATCCGAAAGCCTTATCCGTCACGTCAATGGCGAAGTTCTCCATGTACTCGTAGTCTCCGACCGTCGGCATATGAAATCCGTAGGGACAGGCGTTCTTCCTTGCGGCGGTGCGATAGAGGTTTCCGTAGTCGGAGCAGTTTTCCTCGTCGTCGTTGTAACAGATGCTGTAACCGATGAAGGCGTTCAGGTTTTCGGCCATCCACTCGTATGCTCCAAAGCGGATGGTGCTGTAGCTCGAAACGGAATCCTTGATAATTGTCGCCGGTCCCATTCCAGAGCGGAAGCTGGTTCCCGCCGCCGAGGAATCGGTGTAATCCCTAGAGTCGAGAACATCGTCTTCCTTTGGCTCGTTTTCTGACAGATCTTCACTGGCGCTGGAACTGCTGGAATCCCCGCAGCCGATAAACGCCGCACCGAGCACCCCCGCGAGGGCGCAGATCATAAGCTTTCTAGAAAATGCGTTTTTCATGGGAAACCCGTTGTTGTCCTTACCCCCTAAAAATAACAAAGCACCCCCCTGCACCGCAAGCCTTCAGCGCACATAAAAACAACTTTTTTCAAGATTTTTCGTCAAAATTTTCTATATGACTCAACCTGGGACATATAGGAATTTTCCAAGATTTCATGACAGGAAAGCATTGGGCGTTCCCCGGCCAAGGGCCGGGGCGGGTGCTGCTCGCCGAGCACGCTCGGCTCATCGAGCCTTGCGATGTGTC
>NZ_CALEFV010000056.1 GCF_937877005.1 uncultured Fibrobacter sp.
TCGTCCGGGTAGAGCATCCCCTTGAAGGTATAGCCCGTAAGCTGCTTGAACTCTTCAAGTGTTTCGCAACCGAAAATCTTGAACACGGCCTTGTTCGCGTACAGCAGTTCCTCGTTGCCAGTCGCCTTGTAAATGAAAAAGCCGCCCGGCATGTCTTCGCCGATTTGCTCGATAACTTGCAAAGCCTGTTCGCTCAGGGGAAGATGTCGACCGAACATGGGGACCTCGTATTCTGGTAATTCTGTTTTAAAGATATCTAAAAAAAATGCTTTGTCGCACAATCCGATACCTTTTTATTTCTTTTTACATATATTTATTCACGGATAAAAGGAGTTTTCTCCAATGAAAAAACTACGCCAGATCACTACCGTCAAGAGACACGTCCTTATCGTAGACGACGAAGTGGTAAACCGAGAAATCCTGGGCAACATTCTTTCCGTGAACTACGAGGTCGAATACGCCGACAACGCCAAGGAAGCCCTCGAAGCCCTCTCCAGGCAAGACAAGCGATTCTCGCTTATCCTGCTGGACCTGCTCATGCCCGTGATGGACGGGTTTGAATTCCTGAAAAAAAGAGAAACCACCGAAACACTCAAGCGCATTCCGGTCATCGTGATGACCTCCGAAAAGGAATCCGAAGTCCGCAGCCTCAAGCTGGGCGCCGCTGACTTTATCGCCAAACCCTTCGACATGCCCGAGGTGGTTCTCGCCCGCTGCGAAAGGATTATCGAGCTCTGCGAAGACAGGGACATCATCCGCCAGACGGAACGCGATCATATTTCCGGCCTTTACACCAAGGACTACTTCTTTGAATACATCCGCCAGATAGAACTGTGGAGCAGGGACATTCCCCGCGACGCAATCGTCTTTGACATCGAACAGTTCCACCTGGTAAACGAGTTCTGCGGAAGGGACTTTGGCGACCGCCTGCTTGCAGAAATCGGTAGCGCGCTCAAGAATGAACTCGCCCCCATGAACGCCATCGCCTGCCGTGCAGACGCAGACACCTTCTACATCTTTGCGACCCACCAGGAAAACTACGACAACATCCGAAACATTGTCCAGGGAATCATTACAGAATTCTTCGAGGTAAACCACATCCGCGTGCGCTGCGGCCTATGGGAA
>NZ_CALEFV010000057.1 GCF_937877005.1 uncultured Fibrobacter sp.
AGCGGGAATCGATCCACCACCTTGACAGGCACTTCGCGCTCGTATTCGTCGGAAGTGATGTAGGGCAGATTTTCAAAGGTCGCACCCGGATAGAGCGATACGCTATCCTTGTTGTTTCCCTTGAGCTTGAAGTTCTTGCCGACAAAGATGATGATGTCCTTGGCAGGCATGTAGACCTTCTTGACCTGGCCCACGTCAAATCCGTAGCGGGCAGCTTCCTGCTTGAGCATTACCATCATTTCAGGATTTCCGATGTCCACCGGAATCAGGTCAATGTTATACTGCACAAACAGGGAATCCAAGCCCTTCGTGTTGCGAATGGCAAAGGCATCCTTGATGACATTGCTACCCACCTCGACCACCGAGCATTCACGCTGGTAATTCGCACCTGCACCAGCCTTGTCCCCATAGGTAATCAACGCCTTGGCATCCTTCGGGAATTCACCGACACCAGGCAAGCTCAAATTGTCAACATTGACAACGATACGGTCTCCCTTCAGCACGGGATTGACACACTCCAAGGTATCCTTACCGACAACAAGCTTCACCCCTTCCAAATAGTAGGATGCAGACAAGGTATCTCCCAGGAGAATTTCAAGATAATCCAAGTTCATATCGGAATCGGAATCCTTGATGTAGCCCATGCGAGAGTCTGGAATCGGGTCATAGAAATTAATGTTATCGATAATAACCATTTCTCCGCCGCCGTAGACCCTAACCGAGCCACCCTCGACAACCTGATCTGCAGTCACAAAAATCGTCACGGGATCATTTGCCGAAATCTTTAGCGTATCGAGTTTTTCTCCGGTGCGCGGATCAACCAAGGTAACGCCCGACTTGGAAATAAGGGTAAGCGAATCTGCCGTACCGAAATATTCCTTGACCTTGTCCTTATCCAAGGTTATGGCAACAATCTCGCCCACCTTAGCAGAATCGAGGCCGGAATTGTAATGCAGATCCATCGGGATTCCCTTGGGATCATTTGTCAACACATAGGAATTTCCATTCACGACAATAATCTTAGGATTCGTCGGATCCGGATCCGTCGGTTCCAGAACAACCGTCTTGGAGACTAGCGAATCGCCCTTTTCAAAGTCATCTGCCGAGGGATAGTTGTCAAGTCCCGAGCCATCATCCGCTTCGTAGTCATCGGCACCGAAGTACATTCTGGACGAGCTGGAAATATCATCGACATCGTCACCGGAACCAATGGCGCGACTAGACGAAGATCCGTCCTCGACATCTTCACCATTTCCCTGTTCGCCACTCGACGAGGAATCACCAGTGCTTCCTGAGCTACCGACATTGCCTCCCGAAGAACTCGAACCCGTATTTTCACCGGAACTGGAAGAACCAACATTTTCGCCACTAGAACTGCTTTCCCCGACCCCGTCAGAGCTAGAGCCCACATTGCTTTCGGAACTGTTCTCAGAAGTACCGCTAGAACTACCTTCACCCGTGCCACTGGAACTGCTTCCGTCCGTGCCGCTAGAGCTGGAGCCTACGCTACCGCTACTTCCCGTATTAGCTCCGGAACTGCTAGAAATTCCCTCGCCAGAGCTAGAACTCTTGGCGCTGCTACTGCTAGACTTCGCGCTGCTCGAAGATTCCTCGAATACAACCATCGAAGAAGAACTACGAGAACTGCTGGAAAGATCTTCGTCACCACCGGTTTGTCCGCCTTCGCGAATGACCCCCACTCCAGAAAGAGGCGCAAGGTCGTCGAGATAATTGTCGATCCACTGCACATGAATGAGGACATTATTGTCAATCTGCTTGCTCGGATTTGCCGCATAGTCCACGAAGATCATATGTCCCGTATTAGACGCAACAAACAAATGCCCATAACCGTCAGTCGTTCCCTGGTCCAGACGCCAGCCCACACCACCCGTACGGGGACCGGAAAGATTCTCGGTTGTCTCCACAAAGAAATAGTCACGCATGTCAATAAAGGCGACAACCTCGGCAGTCGGCTTTCCTTCCGAATCACGCCCGGGCTTGATTTGCACAATACGCGATCCGCCGAACACAAAAATCGTCTTGGAATAGCTATCGTAGGCTCCGCCGTGAGCACCTTCCAAAGAGTCTATCAAAATTTTAGTACCGACAGACGTAATAACCTTTTCGCCAATCTTGCCGCCGATTTCCGCCTGGTTTTCGCTAGTCACCGTAGTCCAGGTCGTATCGGTAAACACACCAAAATAGGCTCCCGCCGAAGCGGCCTTTCGTGAATTTGCCGAGCAGGCCCTATAATTACCGGACTCGTAACGCTCGCAACCACCACCGAAATAGTCCGAATAAGTGAAATAAGCCGTACCTTCACCATCCCAGATAACAGTCGCCAGTTTATCATCCTTTCTACGGTTCGTTGAAGCCGGTCTCAGTTTAACCTGATAACCTGTCGTGGCAAAATTTCCGACAGATGGATCCGGTGCGGTTGAATAACGGTAAAGGTATCCCGGAATACCCGCAGCCCAAAGCCACTTCTGGTTCGGGTCCATCATCAAGTGCCAGAAACCACCTTTTCTTGTCAGCGGGGTAGAAGCCGGCTTGACAAGGCACTGCCCGCCATTCGCCTTCGCGGTCTTGCTCACCTTGTAGATCTTTTCGCCTTGACCAGCAACAAGCAAGTCACCATCAGGATGGTGAACAATACCATCTGCACCCTGCACGCCATCGCTCATGGTACACAAAGTGGTCTTGTCAGAAGGTTTCATGAGCAAATAACCGGCACCGTTATATTGATAACTGATGCTCTTGACACGATCTTCCTTCTCATACTTAGTATAGTACAAGGTCGCCTTGGTCGAGGCATGCGGAACAATGTCGCCTACCTGCTGAATCCAGATACCCGTCGCCGGATTTTCCGGGACACCGTATGTCTGAGACATTGCCGGAACCGCAGCAACGCCCAATAGCATGGTCGATAGATATTTTAGCATCTTAATCATGATTGCACCCTCGGAAAAAATCCTTATTTGGCCCTCTTCGCAGAGATTCCCCATCTAAAGATTCTTTCAACCTTAAAGTCATCCTTTGCTCCGTAAACCTTAATCTTAAACTTCGCAAGGTAAATTCCTACGCCCACGCGGCGTCCATTGTCAGCGCGCATATTCCAGCGCACATATAATTTGTCAGGATTTTCAAGACAATTCCCGTCAAAGAAAGGATCATCGCAAGCTATGCGGCCAGAGGCTCCACCCACATAGGCACCCAAGTTCGTATAGACATACAGTTCCCAACTGAGGCCAATCTCTTCCAAATCCGGAGTCGTTCCTCCTACGGAATCTTCAGTCATAATCGTAGAGAAACCAACATCCATCAGCACGCCGAGGGAAGACTGATCCGAGACCTGCTTGGCATCTTTCACATGCTCAATCGTAAACGGCTTCACACGATCACTGAGCTCGGCTGCACGATTCAAATCCGCAAAAGAAGTCGTCACCATGATCACGCGGGGATCACCCTCTACCATGACAGAAGGTGCGTTTTCCGATACATAGTTCCCCTTCGTATCTTTCAGGCCACTCGTAAAGTTAGAGAAACGAACCGAATCAGCCGGATTCATGCGGTCAGCCAATTCTTCACCAGCTTCCATATGGAAAGTGACCGTACGCCCATCGTCACTCCATTCTGCAGATTCTAGGTTATAATGCACCCAGGAACCGTCTACATAGAATTCCAGGCAGTCATCCGTCAAGTCAAGTTTCTTATAGTCTATCGCTTCGGAGAAACTCACTCTGAACTTATCCGATTCCATTCTCTGAAAAGATTCCGGACTCAGGAATGTTGATGAGATTACAGGCGCCATGTAGTCATTCATCCCATACAAGACTTCTTCCCTTGTCGTGTCGCCATCAACAGAGAGTTTGTTCGAAATGAATGCAAAACCATATTCCGTCTTGCCATCCTTGGAGTATGACTCGTCTATTCCCGTCAACATTGTCTTAACATCATACTTTTCCGGATCAAGAGCAAAACCAAGGACCAGTCCATCGGAGGAAATCGTGAGGTCGGACAAATTCGGCTTAATCGCCACAAGCTCTCCATCATTATCGAGCCAGTAGAAGGTGATGTCCATCTTTTTTAGGTCACTTTCCGTAATTGGAGATTCAAAACCCACCGAGGCACTATCCATACGGCCATCCGCATCCCGATCGTAGAAGCCATTCTTATCGTTATCAACCAGCACGCGTCCACCATTCTGCACCGGGACCTCCTGGTTGTTCGCATTTGTCGGGACTCCATCGGCCGCAGTCAAGATTCCATCCGGACATTCGGATTTTTTACAGAAGGTCTCTATCTTGACCATATCGCCAACATGGACAACTCCGGAATCCACCGCAAATTTCCACAGATTCCCTTCTTTTGAAAATGCGGAGACATCAATTGCGACACCATTCAACTTTAAGCCCAGACCGGAACGCCAAGTCGAATCCATATCCTTATTGAATCGGACAACTAAGGTATCCTTCTTACCGGTTCCCTTCAGAAGCGTTGCAGACTGGATTGCAGCACCAATACTATCACGCAAGTCCGTAGTCAATGTATCGCAACGGTTGCCGACGGTCGTACAAACATAAGCCTTAACCTTACCCGTTGCAGAATCCGTCTGCAACTCGACTTCGACATCCGGCAGACCATAGACTTTTCCTTTACGCTTCACATCGCCACCGTATGTTTCAAAGGACTTGTCATTCGGCCAACTATAGCTGAAGCCCTCCACTTCAGCCGAATCCATCTTTCCACCGAACCAGGTCGCTATACTATCGCCAACACCATCTCCATCGGTATCATAAATAGCAGCACTATCCAATGTCGGCATATCGGGATTCGTAAATTCATAGTTTCCCGGGAACGGATCCGTCAGAACATACTTGGTTTCACCATCAGCATCCTTACCCGTCTCGAAAGCGTTGAGCGTAAAGCTCGACCCATCGGTCACGGACTTAGTTGCCACCATCATGAAAGAAGCCTTACCATTTTCAACATCCAGGCGAATGCTACCATCGGACTGTTTCAGGTTAACTCCACCGATACTCAGATAGTTGATGGATTCGCTTTCACCAAGAGGTTTGATATGGAAAGTTTTTTTCAATGTGGAATCGACACGATCCTTTTGCGGACCGACCGGAATCAACGCCTCGACATGAACCTTCAAGGTGTCACCCACTTCCAAAGACACATCCGTCTTTTTGGTTATCTCCTTGTAATTGTCATCGTAATACTTGAGATAGGGCACATAGAAATTATAAACCAGGCTTACCACCGGATTCGAAGCGGACGCGTCATCCGATGTTCCTAGCATAAAGTTGTAGAGTTCGTAGTTACTGGAAATCCGAAGATTCACAAGTCCGGAGTCTTCATCGCTCTTCACGGGCATCAGGTTAAAGACATCGGAAGAGTCCTCCGAAGCAAGGAACAGCGTTAAGGTGTCACGGCCAACCTTTTCTTCCTGAGGAGCATAAATGTAGAACGACGCTCCCTTGATCGCATTTTTCTTGATCAAGGCGCTATCAGGCGGAACCACATACAACTGAGATCCACGGACATTCCAGATACGGTAATACTTGCACCGAACATCCGGCTTGTCCGCATAGTTGATGCAGTCTACATCTTCATACGCCAAGGCACCTGTCGCAAGCCAAAGGAGCGACAGAACAAGGAACGAAAGAAGATTTTTTTTGAACTGCAACATAATGACCTCAAATAGCAAAAAATATGCAAATAAAAATTCACATGCCTCTCAAGTCAAAGATATGTTTTTTTTTATTAATATGAACAAGAAAAACGGGGGTTGTGACATGAATCTCCCCATATTTCCAAAGCAACTTATTCCAATCTGGAATAGGAATTTGCAAGATCCGTAACGATATCATCCATAAAAATCCAACCCCGGCCTTCAAGCCTTAGGGATTCGGTATTTTGTAAGAAATTCGTCACTATTTCACGCTTCAAAAAGCCCTTCTCAATCCACTTGGAACAACATTCTTCCGAGAGTTTTATTTTGTTTTTCGCAAGGTCGTTTAAAATGATGCCCCGAGACTGACGCAGGGACAGCCACAGTAGCTCCATAATTTCGTCCTCTTCATCCAAGTTATCGACATTCAAGCCGTTTTCGGGACATCCCGCAAGGACATAATCCCTCCATCTTGGATACAGCTCTGGTGCACAGAAACGACACCTGTCCAAAAAACTGTGAGCTCCAGGGCCAAAGCCGACATATTCTCCACGGTCCCAGTAATTGCGATTATGGATACTTTCAAAGCCTGGTCTTGCGAAATTGGAAACTTCGTAACGAGCAAGCCCCTTCTTTTCCAGGATCTCAACACCTCCCAAATACATCGCCTCGTAAAGGGAATCATCGACAGACAGCTCCCCTTTGGCAATGCGATGCCCTAGTCGCGTACGAGAAGAAACATTCAGTCCATAAAAGCTCAGATGGTTCAACGGGAAATCCGATAGCCTGTCGACATCCTCCAGGAAGCCATCTACCGTCTGACACGGCAAATTGAACATCAGATCGGCAGAAACTTGCAGAGAACCAACCGAAGTCAAAAGGCGCAGGGCATCCAATCCCGCCCGCACCGAATGGGAGCGTCCCACAAGTCGCAGTAAATTCGCATCAAAAGTCTGAAGACCAAGGCTAACGCGATTTACGCCCAACCTGCGAGCAAGATCCAACCGGTCTGCAGATGTCGATTCGGGATTAAATTCCATCGATATTTCGGATAAACGTTCCACATCAACCCCCACCTCCCTCAACGTCAAAAAAATACGCCGAAGGCAGTCTCCGGGCAACGCAGAAGGTGTTCCGCCTCCCAAATAAAGCGTTTTGGCAGTACCGAGCAGTCCAGGATGCCCGCTTTCGAAACTTTCAATTTGCTTACATAAAAGTTCAGTATATTCCTGAAAAAGACTGGATATTGCAGGTAGAACCCTAAAATCGCAATAATCGCAAATCTTGAAGCAAAAGGGAATGTGGAGATAAACGCCGAACATCATACTTATCAAAGTTTTTTTTGCTTTTTGCAAAAATTTAGATTATATAAAGGGTATGGAGAACGATGAAAACCAAAATTGGCAAAAAAAAATAAAGAAAAGGATTCCACTCCTTGTCTTTCTGTCGTTGTCCACCATCATCTTCTTTTTAGCATCGGCCCTCGTGCTAGATGAATCCTACAAGGACATCATAATCATCGCCATGATCTGGGCCCTTCCCCTCTTTATCCACTGAAGTATCCTATGGCTATCTCACGTTTGACGCAGCGCAAGTGCAAAGCTATTGGTTTTTATATTTTCAGCTGGGTTTTCGTCACCATCGGCGCGACAGCCCTTCTTATGTACGGCTCTGGCGAGGATTTCTTTACCAGCAACAAGCTCCTGTTCATGCTGCAGCTTTCGCTGTTTACGGGACTTGCCCATGGCATCTACGATGTAACCATCCTGCAAGACGAAATGGACAAGAGACCGGTCGCCATCGCATTCCTGATTCGTTCCCTCTTCTTCCTTTGCTCCATTTGCGCAAACCTAACCCTCTGCATCCTTATCTGGGAATTAGACAAAAGCGAGGGCATTATTAACGATCATTCGCTCAGGCATGTAATAGCGTTCTTCAAGGATCCGAACAACCATATTCTAATTTTTGCCCTATTCCTGCTGGGGCATCTCATTACATTCATCCGCTCCGTTCACAAAAAATTCGGCACAAGAGTTTTTATCAACACCGTTCTAGGCAAGAACCAGGACCCTAAAGAGGAAGACCTCATTTTCATGTTTATCGACATGAAACGCTCTACCGAAATAGCCGAAGAACTCGGACATGTCAAATACAGTAACTTTATCAAGGACTACTACAGGCTACTTTCAAACTGCTGCGAAGAAAATCATGGCGAAATTTATCAGATAGCAGGCGATGGCGTCTTCTTGACCTGGAAAACAAAAGACTGCCGTAAACACGCCCATCCGCTAAACTGCTTCCACGATTTTGAAGAATGCCTGAACCGAACCTCCCAAAAATTCATGAAGAAATACGGTAGAGTTCCGTCTTTCAAGGCGGCAGCCCATTGCGGAAAGGTGATTTCTACCGAAGTCGGGAACTTTGGAAGCGAAATGGCCTACCACGGGGATGTTCTGAACACAACATCCCGAATCCAGGGACTCTGTTCCAAGCTTGGGCAGAATTTCCTAATCTCCGAGGACCTATTCTGCAGACTCCCCCGTCCTCTGCCTCACGGATTCAATTGCACTAAAACGGGGTTTTTCGAACTGAAAGGAAAAAAATCAGAAATTTTGCTATTTTCCCTCATAAAGCCCTTGACATAGCATTCTTATTATTCTATAATTGGGTCACCTCGCGGGAATAGCTCAGTTGGTAGAGCACGACCTTGCCAAGGTCGGGGTCGAGGGT
>NZ_CALEFV010000058.1 GCF_937877005.1 uncultured Fibrobacter sp.
GGGCTTTCAGCTTTCGGTGGCGGCGACTATGGGAATCTTGATGGGGGGTACCTGGAACCCGCTTAAAAAGCTGCCCGAAGAACTCCAGAAGAATAAATGGTGGGCGCGCCTGCAAGCGCTTGTGGTGGAGCCGACTTATGTGACTTTATGCGCCACGCTATCGACGGCTCCGTTCCTGATACACCATTTCAAGACTCTTTCGCCATTTGCGTGGCTTGGCAATATTGTGGTGGTGCCTGCGATTTCCATGGGCATGCAGGCGGGACTTTTTGCGCTGCTTTCGCCGTTTGATATTTTGCGGGAGCATTTTTGCTATGCGGCGCGGTTCTTTTTGCGACTAGCGTCGCTTTTGACTCGCTTGCTGTCGGATTCTTCGCAGGCGTCGGTGACTGTCGGGCCGTTTGACCCTTCCATATTGCTTTTGTGCGGAGTGTTGATTGTCTTGATGCCTGTTGCGGGTAAAAACAGGATTGCCCGGCGTTTTTCACTTTGCTGCATGATTCTTTTTGCAATAACCTTTGCCTACAAAGGCTATTACGCCATTGTCAAGCCGAGCTGGAAATTGACGGCTATCGATATCGGACAGGGCGATAGCCTCTTGCTTACGACGCCTTCGGGCTCCCATATTCTTGTCGATGCCGGCGATATCAAACGGCAAGATTCCGGGAAAGACATCATCGTGCCGTATCTGCACCATATCGGGGTTTCCAAGCTAGACGCCTTGGTCATCACACACCCAGATCAGGACCATTTTGGCGGTGCAGCTTCGATCATCAAAATGTTTCCGGTCAAGGAACTCTGGCTAACAGATTGCGCAAGAATCGACGAAAAAGAAAACTGGCAGCAGGTAATTTCCGAAGCCTACCGGCGCGGCATTCCCATCCGCGACATTTCTCGCGGAGTACTGTACAAAGAAAAATTCTTTGAAATCAAGGTGATTCACCCCGATACCAAGCACTGCGTAGATGCCAACACGCAAAGCATTTCGTTTCGGGTAAAGGGCCTCGGGCGTTCGGCTATCTTGACCGGCGACCTAACCGTGCAAGGCGAAAAAGAAATCATGAAAACGGATGTCTATTTGAAAAGCGACGTGCTTAAACTCGGCCATCACGGTTCAAAGACGTCGAGCAGTCGAAAATTCCTGAATCGGGTCAATCCGGAACTGGCGCTGATTTCGAGCGGCCGCAAGAACCGTTTTCGCCACCCGAGCAAGCAGGTGATTCAAAGGCTTGATTCGCTTAAGATTCCGTATTTGAATACCGCTGAAAAAGGAACGATTGATGTGGTATTCCGTGCGGACACGATTCTTGTTAACACTATGATAGAATGATTTAAATGAACAAAGTCATTCCACATCCCACACTACACATTCCGCATTTACAATGCGGTCTGTACGTAAAGCCCGATGCTCTTTTGGTCGTTGTTGTCATCCTGCAGAACGCCGATGTCGAATTCCAGGCGCACGCGTGTGCTACCGAAGGCCAGTTCCATTTTCGGAATAATGTCGACCATAAAGTCATCGCGGAAATGTCCGACGCTTCCGCTTGAGGTAATTTCGATCATGCAAAGAAAGCTTCTGCCAAAGTGCAACGTCGGAATGGTGCCGAAAGCGAATTTGACATAGCCGTCATCTCCGGTAACGCCGTCAAAAAAGCCGGCGCGGGCTTCGTAGGTGTTCGAAAAACTACTTGCAATATAAACTTCTTTGCCGTAGGTCAGCACCATGGCGCTACCATTGTTGCGGTTGAGCCCAAAATAGCCGTCCAATTCGACAAATCGGCCGGCACCCATGCGGTATCTTCCGCCGATGTCGATGGAGGCTTCCATGTTGTCCATCTGGTTGTAGGTGTACATGTCCACCTTGGCGCCTAATTCCCATTCTTTGTTGAGCGCCCCTAGAATGTTCACGGGGA
>NZ_CALEFV010000059.1 GCF_937877005.1 uncultured Fibrobacter sp.
GTGATTGGCCACTGGTTCAGCTACGATGGCTCTATCTTGAACAAGCACTTGGATTTCAACCTGGGTTACATGCGCGTAGGCTTTACGCCTTACACCTTGTACACTCCGCAGCAGAAACTGCTCCAGGAACCCGAAATCTTTGCCCAGAAGCGTGTCGAAGCTTTGGCCATGCGTAACCTCGATACCACGAGCAACCGCCTGATGCAGGGCTTGAACGCCGACTTCCATAGCGGCAATGTCGGCCCCTTCAGCGACATTCATGCTCAGGCAACGGGCGCCCGTATGCGCAACACTGCCAAGAAGTATGACCAGGTGTTCTTCGACTTCGATTTCTCTGACCGCTACTTCTACGGTCTGCGTCTCGGTGCCGACGCCTTTGGCGCACACTTGGGCGTGAACTACACCGATGTGTTTGACCGCGAAAAGAGCCGTCGCTCCCGCGCTATCGCTAAGTCCGACACCGTGTACTACGAAGACAACGCAGTGGTTTCTGCTGAAATCGGTTTCGATTCCAAGGAACTGCTCTCGAATCTTCCGGTTTCCTTCGGCTTGAACGGCGAACTTGCCAAGAGCTGGTGGAGCGTTGACCGCGACTACGTCAGGGACTACAAGAAGCAGGAATACGCTCTTACCGAATTCACCAGCAAGATGGACCCGGCTATCACGAACCCGATGGATACGTCCTTCATTTACATCAAGGTTTCTGAAAGCACCAAGCAGGAAGAAGTCCATGAAGAAGAAGTTTTCAAGGACGACGGAATGGCCTTCTATGTGGAACCGTTCGTGAACCTGGATATTGCAGGTATCGAAGGTTCCATCAAGGTGATGTACTTGCAGAACGATGAAAAGTTCTGGAGCGAAATGGCTTCTAGCCCGGTATACCGTGGCGGCACCTCGGTGCTGAATGCTAATGCCCTGTTCAAGGACGCCAACTACCCTAGCCTGGTTGATGAATTCGGCATGGCTAGCCTCGAAAACATGTACCTGGCCGTGTACAATTCCAATCCGCTCAACGCAACGAACCTCATGACGTCTTATTCCAAGAACGCCTTGACCGACGATGCGGAATCCAACTACATGTACTCTCGCCTGTTCAACAACTACAAGAACGCCCACTTCTATCGTAACGGCTACAATGCCGATG
>NZ_CALEFV010000060.1 GCF_937877005.1 uncultured Fibrobacter sp.
TTGTGACGCTTGCCGAAACGAGCGAGACGGATAACGGTTGCCATTTTAACCTCTTTCTTGTTGTATTTCCTTTTTAGAGGAAATTTGGGGTTGTTTGTTGTTTTGCGGGGTAATATAGAAATAAATCTCTTGTGTGTAAAGGACGGGATGTAAAAAAAATCCGTTCTTTACAAATAAAGTAACTGTTGGAAAGTGGAAAAATGGCGAAATTTAGCTTAAAATGGTGAAAAATTGGATGTGTGACGGGTCGACTCGGCTCCATGTCGATTGGGATGCCTGCAAAAACACTTAAAAACATTACAATATTCTTACAATGTGACATGATTGGGCTTTTTTTATTGTATTTTTCAAAAAAAACGGAGTTCCTTTCTTGATCGACAAAAGCATGTCCTTGCCATTGGGGCGAATTGCTGCAGCGCTATCGTTGGATTACGAGTGCGTTTTCTTTGTCGATATTGATTCGGATGACTATTCCATGTATGCTTTCCGCGGAAAGCACAAGGACTTGGATATTTACAATAGTGGTGATTTCTGGGGGGATACCCGGAAAAATTTACAGGTGCTTATTTTCGAAGAAGACAAACCGTCTTTTGCAAGTGCGTTCAATAAGCAAACTCTTCTGGACGCGACGGCGACCGGTAACCCGTTCGCGATGAAGTATCGGCTTGTCATTGATTCCAAACCTGTTTGGTTCTCGCTTAAGGCGGTGGCCGATACCGCCAGTGGCAGGAGATTCTGGGTCATAGGAATATCCAATATCGATGAACAGGAGCGAGCTGAGCAGGAACTGAGAAGACAGGCGGATAAGGGGGTGACCTATAGCCGTATCGTGATGGCTTTAGCGGAGCATTATACCAGCCTCTACCTTGTGAATTTGGAAACGGAACATTTTGCGCAATACAAGGCGAATCATCAGTATCGTGAACTGCGCATGGCAATGGAGGGCGATAACTTTTTTGCACAGCTGCAAGAAGATGCCAAGCGCGTCATTTATCAGGAAGATCTGGCCTTGGTTAGTGCTGCGTTGCGAAGGGATGTTCTTCTGAAGGAAATCGATGAGAACGGAGTTTTTTCCTTTACATATCGTCTCATGATGTCTTCGCGCCCTGTCTATGTGAACTTGAATGCGGTCTATGCCGATGCGAACCATATTATTTTGAGCGTGACAAATGTCGATGCTCGCGTTCGTAGAGAGATTGAAATCAAAAGGGCTCTCGGCGAAGCGCTGGCGAAGTCCCGTCATGACGACTTGACGGGTATCCGCAACAAGAATGCGTTCGGGGAATTCGAGGAGGGGCTGGATCGGCAGATTAAATCTGGTGAAGTCCATCAATTTGCGATAGCGATCTGCGATGTGAACGGTTTGAAGACCGTGAACGATACGCAGGGCCATAAGGCTGGAGATGCATACATTCAGGCGGCATCGCGCCTTGTCTGCGAAACCTTCAAGCATAGCCCGGTATTCCGTATCGGTGGAGACGAATTCGTGGCCATTTTGCGCGGCAGCGATTATGAATGCCGCGACGAACTCGAAAGGTCCCTAGATGAGACTTCTGTTCAGAACTATGCCAACGGCAAAGTCAGTATCGCCTGCGGAATATGCGAATTCCGGGAAGGCGATACTTGCTCTGGCGACGTTTTTAAGCGCGCTGACAAGTTGATGTACGAAAAGAAAAACTGGATGAAAAAGGTATAGCACCTTGCCTGCTTACGGATAAGTCCTATTTCTTCTTCTTTTTCTTCTTGTCTTTCGGCGGCGTGTAGTTGCTGCCAACTGTTCCGCCGTTGTTCTGCTTGCGGGCCATGTCGCCGACCTTCTTGAACATTTCCTTCATGGTTTCGTACTGCTTGAGCACGGCGTTCACGCGACCGATTTCGGTGCCGGAACCCTTGGCCACGCGTGCCTTGCGGCTGCCGTCCAGAATCTGCGGCTTCTTGCGTTCCTTCGGGGTCATGGAGCTGAGTACGGCTTCCACATAGACCAGTTCCTTTTCGTCAATCTGGTCGATGGGGAGCTTGTTCAGGCCAGGAATCAGGCTCAGAATGTCCTTGATGCGGCCGAGCTTCTTGATGGTGCGCAGCTGGTTCAGGAAGTCGTTCAGGTCGAAGGTGTTGTTGAGAATCTTCTTCTTCAGGTCCTTCGCGTCTTTTTCGTCGATGACCTGCTGGGCTTTTTCCACGAGGCTCACCACGTCGCCCATGCCAAGTATTCGGCTTGCCATACGGTCGGGGTGGAACAGTTCAATTTCGGGGAGCTTTTCACCGACACCGATAAAGCAGATGGGTACCCCCGTCATCTTCTTGATGCTGAGTGCTGCACCGCCGCGGCTGTCACCGTCCATCTTCGAGAGACAGACTCCCGTAAAGTTCAGTCGCTGCCAGAAGGTTTCTGCCACGTTGACTGCTTCCTGGCCGATCATCGCGTCGGCAACAAAAAGGATTTCATCAGGGTGGACGGCGTCCTTCGCCTTCTCCAGTTCCTGCATCAGTTCTTCGTCGACTTGCAGGCGGCCTGCGGTATCGTAAATGACCAGGTCGAAGCCGTTGTCCTTGGCGTACTGGTAGCCGTGCTTGATGATTTCGACCGGGTCGCCTTGGCCTTCGTCGTACACGGGAATGCCAATGGATTTACCCAGCACCTGCAGCTGCTTGATTGCGGCGGGGCGGTACACGTCGGCTGCCACCAGGGGGGGCTTTCTCTTTTTCTTGCTGCGCATCCACAGGGCAATCTTGCCGGCGAAAGTCGTCTTGCCGGACCCCTGGAGACCTGCCATCATGATGCCGACTGGAGCGGGGCCGGAAAGGTTGATTTCCTTGGTCTCGCCACCCATGACGGCCACGAGCTCGTCGTGGATAATCTTGACAATCTGCTGACCGGGCGTCACCGAGTTTAGGACTTCGGAGCCCAGGGCCTTTTCCTTGACGGCTTTCACGAAGTCGCGGGTCACGTTGAAGTTCACGTCGGCTTCGAGGAATGCGCGGCGCACTTCGCGTAACGATTCGGCGACATTTTCTTCGGTGAGTTTGCCCTGCCCGCGCAGGTTCTTGAGGGTAGATTCTAGAGAGTCTGTCAGCTGTGAAAACATAATGGGTCAAATTTAGCATTTTTTTTTATATTTGTCCCCCGCTATGGTCGATGCGATACTCAATAAGTTCTATAGGCCGTCCAGATTCAAGAAAAATGGTGATGTGAAGGATGTACTCGTGGTGGCACTTCCCATGCTCCTGTCGATGTCTTTCGACACCATCATGACTTTTATCGATCGTCTGTTCCTCTCGAAGCTCGGACCTGCCGAAATGAACGCTGCGCTGGGGGCGGGAGCGGTGCAGCTTGCGCTCACTATGTTCTTTACGGGGGCAATCAGCTACACGACTGCCATGGTGGCGCAACGCCTAGGTGGCAAAAAACGCTGGGATTGCGGTCGCGTGTTCATGCAGGCTGTTTATCTGTCGCTTGCATCGGTGCCGCTTCTGTACCTCACGATCCCGCTGGGACATTTGGTTTTTGGAATGGAACATCTGCCGGTGGACCAGTTGCAGTACCAAAAGACCTACTTTAACATTCTGATGTTCGGCGGAATCATTAACCTGGTTCGTAATGCGGCCCCGTGTTTCTTTAGCGGTATCGGCGAAACCAAGATTGTGATGAAGGCGGCCTTTGTTGGCATGATTGTCAACGTAGTCTGTAACTTCTTCTTGATTTACGGATGCGGTCCGATTCCCGCGCTGGGCGTGGCGGGCGCTGCTTACGGAACCTTGATTGGAAACTTGGTTTCGACGGTAATTTTGTTCGCAAAATTCTTCGGCAAGAATTGCCACGAGCGTTTCCGCACCCGTTATGCGTTTGCGTTTAGCTGGCCCTTGACCAAGGAACTGCTGCAGAAGGGAATTCCCTCGGGAGTCGAAATGTGCCTGAACATGACGGCGTTCCAGCTTTTGATTCTGATGTTCCATGCGCTTGGTCCCGAAGCGGCTACGGCGTCTTCGGTGATGTTCAACTGGGATATGGTTGCCTATGTTCCTCTGATGGGTCTAGAGGTGGCTTCGACGAGTCTTGTCGGCCGCTATGTAGGCGCAAGGCAGGGTGCTGCCGCGAACCGTTCCACTATTTCGGGACTTCGGCTTGGGTGGGGCTATTCCGCCATTATCGGGATATTGTTCATTTTCTTGCCAGGTCTTTTGACCGATATATTTAGGCCGGATTCCAATGCGACGGCATCGGCGATTGCCATCTTTGAAACAGCCCGACCCATGAGCCTGTTCATGTTGCGTTTGGCGGCCCTTTATATTTTTGTTGAAGTGCTCCTAGTCATTTATGCCGGCGCGCTTCGCGGAGCGGGAGATACCTTGTGGGTCATGTTTGCCAGTGCCATCATGAACTGGTGCGTGGCCGGTGCTCTCTATGTTTCGGCTTACGTTTTCCATCTTCCTGCGCATTATGCCTGGATTACGGTGGTGGCCGTTTATAGCACCGCACCGCTCTTGTTCTGGTTCCGCTGGAAAAGCGGAAAATGGCGCAAGCACCTACTCGATAGGTGAGCGCCATTTTTGTCATTTAGACATTTGGTTTACTGTTGGATATTGAACATCGGGATCATCTTGTCGTTCCCGTTGACCTGCGGAAGTTTTCCGTCCCATTTTTCGATCCATTTTAGCATCAGGTATTCTACATTGAGCGGATCCACGTGGTAGTTGACATTTGTTCCGACAAAAACGGTCTGCAAGTCCTTGGAACCGGATTCAATCTTGACATTCTCGAGCTGCGTGCTGACGGGAATGCTTTTTAGGGAAAATTAGCCTAATCCATTCTCTCCGTCTAGAATGGATGTTAGAAAATCCATGTTTTCTTCGGAATACTCCAGTTGCTTGGAAAGAATCTTGATTGCGTCAATCTTGATGCGTCCCGTTTGGTCTAGTGTGGAAAAGTCGCCTGCGAGTTCTTGCGTAAAGAAACGGGCTACATTCCAAAAGAATAGCGCAAATAGAAGCCGCCCCTGCTCGCGTCCGTCGTAGAGACTCTTGGCATAATGGCGGTAAAGAAGATATGTCAACAAGCGTGAACTGTCGTTTTCTGAGAAAAAGCCTTGATCAAGGGAGGGCGCAGCTTGGTCAAGGCGGCTCTTGATGCGTGAAAGTGCCCTGTCCCAGGCGGGGCCGTAGCTTTCGGTCTTGGCGAGAGCCTCTATCATGTCGTGAATGCTTTCAAATGGCGTGAACGGGTTCTCGTTGGTGACGCCGAAAACTTCATATAGTCTATTGCCGAACGAAACGGACTCGTTGGCGAGAATATTAAATAGGTGATTCCGAGTCCATAAAACTTCATCCCGAATTTCGGCGTCGTCTTCGCTGAGCTCATCTTCGGGTTCGTCGCATTCTTCGCTTGTAAAGGTGAGTGGGCCGTCACCGGCTAGCAACAGCCTTGTCGCTTCTTCGCAGCAGAGTCCGATTCCGCGTTCCATGATGTCGCCATACACCTCGACAAACCGTGGATGCTCCCGGCAGATGTCGCAGAGGGCGTCTTTGCCGAGGTTCGTGTATATCTCGCAGAGATTTTCCTTGTCTAGAAAGGGGCAACGGTCGTGGGGAAGCAATTTGAAATGACCGTCCTCGATGTTTTCGCGCAACTTGTCGCCGAATATGCCAGCCACCTTGCGATAAGTTTCCTGGGAATCCTTGTCTATGTCGATTTCCCAACCGACACAACAGGTGTCGGTGCATTGCGCGGCGATGCACTTAAATTTGTCATAGAAATCCGGCTTATGCAGAATCATTTTGCTAATTGGCCGGCCTTGTCCCGGTGCGCTTTCCCTTCATGTCCCAGGTGTAGATAAAGCTGTTGTTTTTTGAGGTAAAACCCTTGCTTGACACGCTCTTGATTGTGCCGATTTCCTTTACGCTCATGGTCTTGTAACGGCTGCCCTTTTCGTTGTAGAGGTAGTACCAGTCACCATTCTTTTCGATATCTGCGATTTCGGCGAAAGCGCTTGCGCAAAGAAGGAGAAGAATCCAGGTTATGGTCGATATTTTTTTCATGAACGGACCTTTGTTGGTTGTTTATCTTGTTTTTTTTATTTCTGCCCAGTTGTCACTTTCTGTTTCAAAGTCTGCATAGGCATCGACTTCATTTAACACCGCACTTAGACTTGCATTGAAAAGGTTCCTATTATAAATGTCTAGTAATTTCATCGCAACATCGAGTCTTTGCAATCTTTGAAGTGCATCGTATTTTTCGGCTAAAAGGCCTAATGTTTGGTTAATTTTTTCCAGTTCTTCACTTTCCATATTGCACTCCTATGTTTTTAGGTTGTCTACCTAAATGAATCTATAATTATTTTTTTATTAAGGAAAAATTTATTCGGCAATCAGGGACTTGTCGTATATAAAGTTGACTTCTTCGGGCGTGATTCCGCCGGGAACGAGGTCCAGCTTGGAACGATTCGCCTTCATGGCGATGGCGAATTGATCGCGCATTTCGCGAGAAACCTTGCATTTGCCGATAAGTTTGTCAAGCATTGCGGCGAAATCGGTGGTGTTTTTGAAGCCTAAAAGTTCCAAAATTCGCTTGACATCTTCGGGAACCTTTTTTTCACAGATTTCTACATAGGTGGCGAGGAAGTAGCCTACGGCGGGGCCGTGCGGCACGCCCTGGTGCAGCGTGAGATCGTAGCTCATGCCGTGCGGTACAGCGGTGCTTGTGTGCGCGATGGACATGCCGGCGATTGTCGAGGTGAGCATGAGCTTTTCGTAAAGGTTTTCATCGACGGGGGAGTCGGAGAGGAGCGCTTCCTTGAATTCGCCCCAGAGCTTGAGGCCGTATTCCGGACACATGCGGTTGAACGCGTTGGAATGGACATTCAATATGCTTTCGACCATGTGGGCGAGCGCATCGACCGCGGTATTGATAATCAGCGTCTTCTTGGCCGAGGCGAGGTACTTGCCGTCGACAAGCGCGAGCGCCGGGAAAATCTTGTGCGGGATGCTCTTTTTCAGGTGAATCTTGTGGTTCGTGATGATGGCGACCGGCGTTGCCTCGGAACCCGTTCCGCAGGTAGTCGGAACGGCGACGACGGGCACGTGGCCGAGCGGCTTTTCGGGAGCCTTGTGCAAATTGTCTGCCTCGATGCTTGGGTTCGCAAGGAGCAATGCTACAGCCTTCGCCGCGTCGATGGCGGAGCCGCCCCCGATACCGATGATGTAATCGGCGCCGAATTTGCGAGCTTGTTTTGCGGCGTTCCCCACGGTATCTGTTGACGGATTTTCTTCGACCTGGTCAAAAATCTGGTACGGCACGTGGGCCGCGTCCAGGACGGCGGTGACATCGTTCAAGGAACCGTTCTTCTTGGCAGAAGTTTTGCCCGTCATGATGAACGCGCGTTTTCCAATCGCAAGCAAGTTTTGCGCGTGGTTCTTCACGCAGTTCTTTTCAACATAGATATCCGTGGGTACATAGAAACGCATAGAATTGTCCTGAAGTTATGAGAGTATGCAAAAAAAATAGTAAATCGAGGTTGGAATATTTTGCAAACTAGAATCTGCGTACCACAAGGATTTCGAAGGCAGATACGTATTTTTGCTCCAGATGTTCGCCAAACGCAATGGCGGAGTATCCGCATTTAAGAACGATGTTCCAAGCCCATTTTTCCCCGATGTAGCCCAAGGCGGTCTTTATGTCCGATTCGGGTAAGAGCAGGTTGCCGTCGTCAGCGTTCTCGCGACCGTACGCGATGCCTACAACTCCCCAGAGGTTCCAAAAATATCCGTTGTCGAAAACGAAGGTGTAGGTGTACCCGACGTTGCCCCAGATGGAGGTGATGTCGCGTTTGTCGTTTTCGTAGCCAAGTATTCCGTCGTTATCTTCGGCAATGTTTCGCTGCAGGCGTCCGCCGATAATCAAGCTTCCGGCTGATTTCTTTTGACGGCGATCCAAAAAGTAGGCGCTCCTGGGGGCGAAAATTTCTTTCGCGGTCGCCATCCAGAGCATCGAAAAATACATGTCCGCGAACCAGAGGTCTATAAATTCCCGTTCCTTTTCGCTGTCGTGTTCGACTTCCGCGGTAAAGCCGCTGTAAAAGCGGAGCTTTGCCGCAAGCCACCAGTTTCCCGGGAAAAAGTCGAGCCCTGTCTCGAAAGCCTGGGTGTCTGATTTTTCTTTTGAAGTGGTAAAAGGGAGGCTGTACTTGAAATCGGCGGACACGTCCCACGAAATTCCGAATGTGGTAAACAGGCTGTCGTAACCGAAGCCGATGCCCACATCGATCGGGCGGTTCGAATTGAGCGTCGAGTTGTTGTAGGCGGAATTCCAGATAGCCACGAAATTGTAATCGCACAAGAAACGCAGCGAGAACCGTTCACGGAACTTGGAAACCGAAGGCTCGTCGCTGTCTTGCGCTTCGGCAAAGGCAAACCCCGCGAACACCAGGGCAAACAGGAATATTTTCAGGACGCACTTCATCAGGGGTGTTAAATCAACTTATAATGAGCCTATATAAAAATTTACGGGTACTTCGCTCCGGGAATATCCTTCAGTATTTCTTTCCAGAAGTTGCGGAATTCCTTTTCGGTGACGGGGCCGCCGGCGGAAAGTAGGCGGTAGTGCTCGCCTTGCCAGACGTAATCGACGGGGGAGGAGTCAAAGCCGTTGCGGGTGTAAAATTTGCGGCGGCGGTTCCTGCGTTCGAGTTCTTCGGCGTTCTTGGAATCTTCTTCGACTTCAATATCGACGACGATGCGCGTGTCGGGGTGTTGCCTGCGGATGGCCTGCAAAATTTGCGAACCGTACCCGCGGCAGCGCAGTTCAGGTTCTACCGCGAAATAGACGATGTTCGTGATGTCCCCGTGTGAAATGGAATTTGAAAATCCGCAGAACATGGGGGTCGCGGCGTTCTCGCCATCATCCTTGTCGAAAAATGCCCAGAATTCCCGCTTGATTTTGTCGTCGAGCAAATGCTTTATCGGGATGCGTTCGTTCGCCGGGAAAGCCGATTCATACAGCGCCTTGACCTGCGGCAACCACGGAGATTTCTTTGTGACTTCGAAATACTGGAGCATTTGCGGAAAGAATAGGATAATGCGGCATGTGCGTCAAGTGGAGGCGTGCGCTTCGGTACATTTTAGGGTATATTTACCTACATGAAAGCATTTGAAAATAAAGTGATCGTGGTGACGGGCGGGGCGCACGGGATTGGCGCTACCGTCGTGAGTGAATTTGAGAAAGAGGGCGCGAAGACCGCCTACATCGACATCCGCGAGAATCCCTGCTTTGTGGGGGACCTCTCCAAGAAGGAAGTCCTCGAAAAGTTTGCGCAGTTCGTCATCGAAAAGTACGGGCACGTGGATGTGCTGGTGAACAACGCGCTTCCGCTGATGAAGGGCATTGACGAGTGCAGCTACGAGGAATTCAGCTACGCGCTGGCGGTCGGTGTGACGGCCCCGTTCTACCTCGCGAAACTTTTTGCACCGCATTTCGGGTCGGGCGCAAGCATTATAAACATTTCTTCGAGTCGCGACCGCATGAGTCAGCCGCAGACGGAAAGCTATACGGCGGCGAAGGGCGGAATTGCAGCCCTCACGCATGCGCTGGCCTTGAGTTTTGCGGGCCGCGTTCGCGTGAATTCCATTTCGCCGGGCTGGATCGATACGGATTTCAAACTCTACGAAGGTCCCGATGCCACGCAGCAGCCCGCAGGCCGCGTCGGCAATCCGCTCGACATCGCGAACATGGTGCTTTACCTTGCAAGTGACAAGGCCGGATTCATCACCGGCGAAAACATCTGCATCGACGGCGGCATGACTCACCAAATGGTCTACCACAACGACTGTGGCTGGAAATTTGAGGGCTGAGAAATGAAGAAACTTGTTATTTATGTGCATGGAAAGGGCGGAAACGCCGACGAGGCGCTGCATTACAAGAGCTTGTTCTCGGAAGCCGATGTTCTCGGGTTTGATTACAAGGCCGAGACCCCGTGGGAGGCCAAGAAGGAATTCCCGGTATATTTTGATTCCGTCGCGGCGAGCTACGACGAGGTGATTCTTATTGCGAATAGCATCGGGGCGTTCTTTTCGATGAATGCTCTGGCCGATAAGCCAATCAAACAGGCCTACTTTATTTCGCCGATGGTCAACTTGGAAAAACTGATTTGCGACATGATGACGTGGGCGGGAGTCTCCGAAAAGGAACTTCGCGAAAAGAAAACGGTGCCGACGAGTTTCGGCGAAACGCTCTCCTGGGAATACCTGTGTTACGTGCACGAAAATCCGATTGAGTGGCGTATCCCGACAAAAATCCTGTACGGCTCGAATGACAACCTGACCTCGCTAGAAACGATGCGCGAATTCGCCCAGAAAATCGGTGCCCCTTTGACCGTAATGGACAGTGGCGAACACTGGTTCCACACCGCCGAACAAATGGACTTTTTGGACAAGTGGATTAGGGAATGACTGTGTTTCTTATAAGAAAAGCGTAGAGATTGTTGCAAAAACGATGCTAATAATGTAGTTTCTTTGCATAGTGGACTAGAATAAGGGAGTGTCTATGAAAAACGGGAAAAAATACATCTTTGCGAACTTGCAGAATGCGGGTGCGACAATCTCTTTCACCCTTCTCCTATTCACTGCGTTCCTTGCTGCATGTGCCACGCCGACAGTATCTAGCGACGATTCTGATGATGGCATTAACTCGTTGTCATCTGCCGAGCTGAAGGAAAGTTTTTTCAATCCTGACATTGACTATGGCTCTATGACAGACAGTCGAGACGGACAAGTTTATAGAACGGTACAAATAGGCGAACAGACTTGGATGGCAGAAAATTTGAACTTCGACCCAGGTCAGGGCGGCTCCAGAAATGCGAATTACGATTGGTCGTGGTGTTATGAAAATGATCCGGAAAAATGTGAGTTGTTTGGTCGTTTTTACACTTGGGCAGCGGCAGTTGACAGCATTGCGCTTTACGATGGCGGTAATGGCGTAGATTGTGGTGACGGTAAAACTTGCATATTGCCTGAAAAGGTGCAGGGGGTTTGCCCGGATGGTTGGCACTTGCCGACAAAGGACGAATGGAATATCCTGTTCTCGGTTGTTGGCGGGCAAGACAATGCGGGTAAGGTTCTTAGATCACAGACGGGTTGGTACAAAGGTAGTAGCGGCACGGACGATGTAGGCTTTTGTGCATTGCCTACTGGCACGGGGGGAGACGACAGGTTTCTCAATTTTGGCAACCGTGCTGACTTCTGGGTTGCCTCTGAGCATGTTAGTGACCGCGGTTGTAATGTAATCATGCACTACTTTAACGATAAAGCGGGTTTTGGCAATGCTTATAAGCACGCTGGTTTGCCTGTTCGCTGCGTAAAGGACTAACTTTGAACAAGTTCATACAGAAATAATTATATTTCCGTTGGATAAATCAAGCCATTGGGGCGAAGGATTTTTATGAAAAAGATTGACTGTGTCATCCTGAGCGGAACAAAGTGTAGCCGAAGGATCTCTACTTATTTGTTCACTTCTGTGTTGCTGGCATTCCTGGCGGCCTGTGGTGATTCGTCGTCGGCATCTGCTGGGCCGAATGACGAACCGGGTGTTGAATCGTCTTCTTCGAGCAGTGGCAAGGTCACTGAGCCTGACGAAGTGACTTCGTCGAGTAGTGAAAAGGCGAAGTCTTCGTCAAGCGACCCCCGGAGCGAAGTGAAATAATCCAGTTCTAGTGAAAAGTCTGGGAAGTCTAGCAGTAGTGGTGAAAAAGAAACTTCGTCGAGTTCGGTAAAGTTGAGTAGTTCCTCTTCCGTCATTCTGAGCGCGAGCGAAGAATCCAGTAGCAGTTTGGCGGAGTCATCCTCCTCAATCGATACACCGCTGTCTAGCTCTAGCGAAGTAACGATAGAATTCCGTGATGAAAGCGTTTACGATAGCAGTAGCAACACCCTGACGGACTTTCGCGATGGACAGACTTACAGAACGGTGAAAATAAAGTTCGTTAATTCCAACTATGAACGTGACTCGATGGTTTGGATGACCGAAAATCTGAACTATGCTTATGTGGATGTTCCCTATGACTACGATATATTCAAAGTCAGTGAAAACCATTCTGATTCTATTAGTTGGTGCTACGACAATGATGCTGCAAACTGTGCCAAGTATGGCCGGTTGTACACGTGGGCGGCTGCTATGGACAGTGTTGGCGTATGGAGTATCAGTGGCAAGGGGTGTGGATATACTTCGGCATGTTCACCTACATATCCCGTGCGAGGAATTTGCCCGAAAGGTTGGCATTTGCCTGACTCGACCGAATGGAACACTCTGATTGCTGCTGGTGCACTATCATTTGTAAATCTCAGGACTAATAGCGGCTACAGGGATTACAAGGAGGAATATTACCATGAGGGGCAATTAGCGTACTTCTGGAGTTCTTCGGAGTATGTTTCTACGGAGTATACTTATAATAGCCAAGAAGCGTGCAATTTTGTGATATCGGAAAACAATGGAGAAAGTGAAACTTTTAGTAGAGGGGTTTTAGGTGGTTTCTATAAGTATGTCGGGAACTCTGTCCGTTGCGTGAAGGACTGATTGCAAGGCGAACGCTGTAATGAAACGCGGGGACTCCAAGGGAGTCCCTTAATTGTTGCCCTGTTTTTTAATTATTCCCAAAGGATAAATTTAGGTATTCTGTAAGGGCTGATTGAATATCTTGCAAATGGGGATTTTGTTTGCGGATGAGTAAAAAGCAGACGTTTTCAAAATCTTTTTCGCATAGGGGGAGGTCAATTATTTCTAGCTTATACTTGTTAAGTCCGAAAAGGTAACGAGATATTCGTTACCATAATCTGTTGTAAAGATATAACCATTTGGGGATTCGGTTAAACTATAGCGGCTTGACGAATTTAATGTGGTCATCGTTAAACGATTCTAACGACCCATATTTCTTAATATGGGCAGACATTCGCTTCTTGGCTGCAATTACCTCGGGCAATTTGTCCATCAGCTTTTTAATGTCTTTTTTGATTTCTGTGTTCATGTTAGATGACCTTCCATAAATATAAATAAATACCATGGACGAGTCAATGTCCTAAAAGTTGTTGAGTGTGCAAATCTACAATTAAAAATTGCAAAAAACGAGAACCCCTTGTTTTTGCAATCAACTGTTTGCAGCTATCAACAGATTTTTTGTTGTGTGTGGATATGTCGCACATTGTTGTCAGCAATTCACATGAAATGAACAGAGTATGTGAAATTTTAGGAATTGAAAAACCAGAATTAATATCAGATGTTAACTTAGATGATGAATTTACAGTTACATATTCATCTGGTTCAACAAACTCTTCTCGTGCAAAAGCAATTGTTCATACAGTAAGAAGTTTTATAACAATCGGAAGATGTCATGATACTGATGTGCAAAAATCAGCATCTATGAAAGACTTTACTATTCAAGCACAAATTCCAACTCATTCAAATACAGATATTATTGCTAGTATTTCTGATTCATTAATGCAAGGTTCATAAATCTGCCGATTGCAATATTCGCAGCCTCATTGATCTGACCTTGACCGCTATCTATTCCTAATTGTCTTGCAACCGGACCATTGAGCCAACAAAACGGTGTCCACGCATGAGTACTGGCAAGAGTCCTCCGGAAATCAGGGTCACCGAGACCCTTGGTAAGGGCAATCAATATAGGCATATACTCTGGCCTGCAGCCCGACATTACAGCATTGACGGCAACATGCCATGTAGTGGTGTTTCTATGGGCAATCGGCAAATTTGCTACGGTCTCATCCCATCTCATATCAGTATACTTCAAAAACGATTGAACCTTT
>NZ_CALEFV010000061.1 GCF_937877005.1 uncultured Fibrobacter sp.
TTTCGGGGAGAGCCCCTTCGAACATACCGCCTTCAGCCATTGCAGGTGCGGCGAAAGCGCAAGCGAGCGCGCATGCCTTAATCAGAGATTTTACCTTCATAATATTTCCTTTTTTTGCGCCCCGACCATAAGGGCAGGGCCGTTGTCTGCATAGCAATATAGGAATAAAAAACCATTTTTGAAAGGTTTTTATTCCATTTGGCTATATTTGGAATATGTTTTTCCCGAAAAACAAAACCCTCGTAGCCCTATTATCGGCAATCCTCGTGTCAGCATCCGCGAGCACAGCCTCGCCATGGAGGTTCAACGCCGGCTTGGGAAGTCGGAACCAGTCTCCCGTCGTGCTCATTGGCGGAGTGGGCTACAAGGACATGATTCTCCGTTTTCAGGGAATGGGCATTCACAATGGTCCAAACGACTACTGGTGCGCTTTCCGCGGAAGCCTGCTCTGGACTTTCTTTACGGACCTGCCGTTCAACTTCGATGTCGGAGCCGGAGGCGGCTACGAATACGCCGAAGCCCCGAACGGAATGCACCAAGCGCTCAATCACGCCAACGGCGGAATGTTCCTGTACCCATACAATTTCAAGGAAGCCCTAGATATTTCTCTAGAAATCTGGGTTCACCTTTACGGGCTCTACACACAAATTAGCGTTCCCGCCTACCGGTTCAAGGAACACGATGCAAAAAATATCCTGTGGGGCGCAGGATATATGGTTGAGTTCTAGTTTACTTTTTCGATGGTTATAGTGAAAGAATCATAACCCGTAGAGTATTCACGATAGTGTAAATCCAGGCTATAGTTGTGCCCATTGTAGGTTTTCGATCCTTTGTATAAGTATGTCGTTCCGCTGTTACCATCATCCAGCATGATCCATCCATATTGGATAAGCGTTGACACAAATTTTCCCCTATTCTCCTTGGATTCTGCAACTATACTAAAACTACCCCCATAATAATCACCCTGCACAAAAAGTTCCTGCGGAAGGTTTGCCGAAGCAACATCGAGAAGTTCAATTTCTAGCTTACGGCTTTCCGACATAGGCGTTACCGCCCCAGAGAATGTACCTACAAAAGTTTCCATTGTGTAAGCAAAGAATAGGGTATCCCTTTCGACAGTCCCCGCAACAGGATCTTCAACGAAATTCGTGTACCTAAAGCTTTCATTGGAGATTTTAGTTTGTTCATAACCAGCCGCAATCAGGAGAGTATCAAACTTTTGCAATTTGTCAAGCGCAATCGTCTGGCTTACTTCGCAACCACCCGCAAAAGTCGGTTTCCAGGCAAGTTCCGACGGAGGCAGTTTTGCAGTAGCCAAATCACAAGTTGACGCATTCGGAGTAGAAGGATTTGTTCCCGAATCAGTTGATTTGTCGCCGGTCTTGACATAAACGACAACGACATTTCCTCCCGTGGTGGTCAGCGTGACCGAATGAGAGACAGCTCCGTCCTGCTTGGAGAATGAATATTCACCATCGCCATTCGGTTGCGCATTTGCCGCAACAGGAAGCCAACCCGCATTCGTATAGTCGGCAACCATGGACATAAAGGCGACAGCATCCATCGAGCTTTCCGCAACGCATCCATCACCCGTACTTTCAAAAGATAGAGATGAAGCAGGCAACGCCGAAACATCACAGGAACCAGACGAACCACCCGTACCGGAATCGTCGGAAGAACAGGCGGCAAACATAAACGATGCCAAAGTGCATCCCAAAAGCGTCTGTTTGATATTCATAATTTCCCCTTTATATGGTGGAGTTCATTTGAAACAAAAATGTAAAATAAAAAGCACCTTGTCAATAAAAAAAAAGCACTGCTGTGAATTTCAGCACATTTTTCCCTGTGCAGAGGTCCAAAAGCAAAAATTCCCCCGGTTTTGAACCGAGGGATTTTTTGACGAATGTCTTTATCGACTACTTTTTCGGGAGCACCACCGGCTTGCCGAAGTCGACGTTGGTCTTGTTGCCGAGCAACAGGGCGCGCGTCTTGAGCGGAAGGCCAAAGCAGCGGATGAAGCCCGTTGCGTCCTTCTGGTCGTACATGTCGACATCGGTGAATCCGCCGAGGCCCATGTCATAGAGGCTGTAGGGGCTCTTGATGCCGGCCGGGATGATGTTACCCTTGTAGAGCTTGAGGGTCACGTCACCGGTAACAACCTTGTTGACTTCGGCGAAGAAGGCGTCCATAGCCTGGCGGAGCGGAGTGAACCACTGGCCATTGTACACGAGGTTCGCGTAGGTCATGGACATCTTCTGGGCTTCGAACAAAGTTTCCTTGTCGAGCACGAGCTGTTCAAGGCATTCGTGAGCCTTGTACAGGAGCGTGCCACCCGGAGTTTCGTACACGCCGCGGCTCTTGAGGCCAACGAGGCGGTTTTCGACGATGTCCAGGAGACCGCAAGCATTCTTGCCGCCAATCTTGTTCAGGTATTCGAGGAGTTCGACAGCGCCCATTTTCTTGCCGTCGATAGCCACCGGATTACCCTTATCGAAGGTAATCGTCACGTGGTCGGCCTTGTTCGGGGCCTTTTCATACGTGTTGGTGTGCTTGAGGAATTCGTACTTGTGTTCCTGTTCCGGGAATTCCAGGACGCCACCTTCGTGAGAGAGGTGCCACAGGTTGCCGTCTTCGGAGTAAATCTTCTTCTTGCTGATGCCGTTCAGCGGAATCTTGTGAGCGGCAGCGTAGTCGATAGCGTCTTCGCGGCTATGGAACGTCCACTTCGGGTCCTTCCACGGAGCGATGACTTCGAGCTTCGGGTTGAGGGCGGCGTAGGTCAGTTCGAAACGGACCTGGTCGTTGCCCTTACCGGTAGCACCGTGAGCAACAGCGTAGGCGCCTTCCTTTTCAGCAATCTTCACCTGGTACTTGGCGATGAGCGGACGGGCGAAAGAGGTACCCAGGAGGTAGGTTCCTTCGTACTTAGCACCGGCGCGAACGGTCGGCCAAACGTAGTCTTCGAGGAATTCCTTCTTGAGGTCGAGAACATAGCACTTGGAAGCACCAGTCTTCAGGGCCTTGTCTTCGAGGGCCTTAGCGTCCGGGAAGTCGTTCTGACCGAGGTCGGCGGCGAAAGCGATCACTTCGCAGTCGTAGTTTTCCTTGAGCCAGGGGATGATGATGGAAGTATCGAGTCCACCGCTATAAGCGAGGACAACCTTTTTCTTGGATTCTTTCTTAGCCATTTTTAGCGTCCTTTAAGAAAATTTTAGACGATTGAAATATAGAAATAGACGAGAGACGAGAGACGAAAGACGAAAGAATTTTTATAGAAAAATGATGAAAAAAAACTACGGAGAGACCTTACTAGAATCCTTAGGAGGCGGAGCCATCAACTGCCGGAGCGAATCCACCAGCACGCTATCCTTCTTGGGAAACATGTTCTGGTAAATGACAGCACGGCGCTTGGCCATGAACTGGCTTTCGCGCATGTTCGGATGGTGCTTGCCCGGGCTTGCGAGCATGGCGGCCAGGTTGATTGCCTGGTCAACACTGAGCTTGGCGCAACTCTTTTTATAATAGGTACGGCAGGCTTCCTGGCAACCGAAAATATCCTTGCCCCACTGGGCATAATTCAGGTAGAGTTCCAGAATGCGGTCCTTGCCGAGCTCATGTTCCATCAAGAGCGCGTACGCCAATTCCTTGAACTTGCGGTTGAAGGAGCGTTCCCCGCTCAGGAACAGGTTCTTCGCGAGTTGTTGCGTAATCGTTGAGCCGCCGAACTTGGTCTTCCCTGCCGCCTGGTTTGCGTTGAGCGCCTCGGCAATGGCGCGGATATCAAAGCCCGGGTGGAAGTAGAATCCGGCGTCTTCGCTAGCAATGACCGCCTTGCGCAGATATGGGCTGATAGAATCAAGTGGCACATAGGTATGCTTAATCTGCAAGTTCGGACTGGAATCCTGCAGCGCCTCCATATACTTGCTCATTTCGGGCTGGTCGTTCTTGAGTTGCGCAACTCCATCATAAATCTCATAACCGTAAATGAACGCTCGATAAAGCGCATAGGTCGCCGCTGCCGAAAACAGCGCCGAATAAATAATCATGATCAGGAGAGCCTGACGAATAACGAAATTAACCGTCCGGTAGAGCCACTTGAGTATAAACCCGGCAACCTTCGCAAATGTCGTTCCTGCGAACCACTTGAAAAAATCCTGGATCTTACCCAAATACAGCTTCACTTTTTTCATTACTTCTTTCCTCCGAACCAGTCATTGATGTCTTCGCCCTCTTTCATTGCCGTCGACAAGTTTTCCATACCTTCGCCTAATATAACATTGTGAATTCCAGCCTGGCTAAACAGATTTCCAATATACTCCATGCCAGCACGGCCAGCTTCATCGTGATCGAGGCAAAGTACCACGTTCTTTGTTTTAAAATAATTCAGCCATTCCACCTTAAAGCTGCGGACACCAGGAATACCGACCGCATTGATTTTCTGACCTATAAAGGTGAGAGTATCCACCACGCCCTCGCACAGGTATACCCAACCCGGTTTCTGGTCTAGGGCAGACAAGTTATAGGGAAAGGGCACCGTCCCACGCAAGTTGAGTTCCTTCGGGACAACCGTATTATCGATAGCCCGGGACTGAAAGTAGAACGCTCTACGTTGCGTATCGAGATACGGGAAAATCAGGGGATGCTTATAGTAACGCAGGTGTCCCTTATCATTGAAGAGTCCCACGTATTTTAAGACTTCTTCACCAAAATCAGCCTTAAGACTGTTGCTTACCTCGTCATAATTTGTAATAGTACGCAAAAGCATCTTGTCCCATACAGGTTTGTAGATGCGGCGACGAGCGAGCCACTTTGCTGCGGGAGTGTTGTCGACAGGGCTTAAACGCTTTAGGAACGACAGGATGATTTTCTTGCGCTCATCCTCGCTAACAAGTTCTTCTTGTTCCTGCACAACAGGCACCGTTTCTGGCGGTAACGACGGAGGAACTTCGCGAGGAGCCGCTGCCACGCGGGTGGCTGCCTGCGAAACCGCCTTGCGGGCGGAAGCAGGTACGAGGAACGGATACTGTTCCATGAGCCAGTTGAGAGCCTCGATAAAACTGCAGTCCTTCTTTAGCTGAACAAGGGAGATTACGTCGCCACGGACATCGTCGCAAACCCAGCAGCGGAAAGTTCCGCGTTCTTCGGAAATGGAAACGGACGGCGTGCGATCTTCATGAGCATGGCGTTGCGGAAAGAAACAACGACAACGGCCCCGATTCACATCGATATCCAGGCTTTTGGCAACAGCCGTTATAGAGATGGCCGCCTTGAATTGTTTCAGTTCCTCATTGGTCATGGAAGGAATTATAGTAAATAGAAAGTAGGAAGTAGGAAGTAGGAAGTAGACAGTAGGAAGTGGAATGTGAAAATTGGGAAGAAACTAATAACTATATTTTCTGTCATGCAGATTTTCGAAAACGAACCGATGTGCAAGCACACCTCCTTTAAGGTCGGGGGGGCAGTTCGTTATTTTGCGAAGGCGGAATGCCTGCACGATCTCCGGATGGCATTGGACCTGGCCCGCGAAAAGGCGCTCCCCTACTTTATTTTAGGGAACGGTACGAACCTGCTTGTTTCGGACAAGGGATACGACGGCGTCATCATTACGCTTGCCGGAGAATTTTCGGCCATCGAAGACTTAGGAAACGGAGCGTTCAAAGTCGGGGCGGCTACCCCGCTCGGCAAGTTTGCCCGCAGCGCACTCAAGCAAGGTTTTGCAGGCATCCACAAACTCGCCGGAATCCCAGGCACCTTGGGCGGTGCGATTTACATGAACGCGGGCGCATACGGTCAAGAAATTGGAACCTGCTGCACTACAGTAACCGTTCTGGAAAGCAGCGGAAGCATTCGCGAACTTTCTAACGCCGACTGCGCCTTCGGATACAGACAAAGTATTTTTTCGCTACGTCATCGCGAGGCTGAAAGCCGAAGCAATCCATTTGATACAATTTTGTCGGCCGCATTCCAGCTACCCGCCGCAAGCACTGAAGGCAAGACTGCCGATGACCTCGAAGCGGAACTCGCCGAATGCATGGCCAAGCGCAAGGCAAGCCAGCCCTTGAACATGCCGAACGCAGGCTCCACCTTTAAAAGGCTTGAGGTCGGAGCGGCCGACACCCCCACGCAAGTCGCGCCCGGCTACTACATTGAACAAACGGGCCTCAAGGGCTACCGCATCGGCGGCGCCGAAGTGAGCTCGTTGCACGCAAACTTCATCGTAAACGCAGGCGGCGCCACCGCCAATGACATCAAACAATTAAGCGAACTTGTACAGCTAAAAGTCGCCGAGAAATTCGGCATCGAACTCAAGAGAGAGATAATTCTATTAGGAGAATTTTAGAACTAATGTGGAGTGCGATACAATGAGAGATGTGGAATGAACGACCTCATTACTCACCTCACATTTCACATCCCTAACCACTAATCACTATCAACTTCCTACTGTCTACCGTCTACTGTCTACAGCCTACTGTCTACTTCTAACTTTTTTTCCGGCACGGGGTCGTAGCGATTCAGGATTCGCGTGACGATGGCGTAAACAACACCGCCCGTGAGGCCACCGGTCAAGTCCGCCACCAAATCGAGCACGCTGCTGTCGCGGCCTTCGACAAAGCTCTGGTGGTATTCGTCGGTGCAACCGTAAGCGAGAGCAAGTACGCCCACAATCAGCACGCGCAACCACTGACGCTTGGACCATTCGTTACGGGTCCAGAGCATAGCGTAGCAGCCGGCAAGAGTCGCGTATTCGCAAAAGTGAGCCAGTTTGTCCCAAACATGCGGAAAATCTTCAAGCTGTTCATTCGTCAGCGAAGAAATCTTAAAAATGATTGCCATGCAGAGCACGCAAGGCACGGCTCTAAAGAAGGGGTACTTGTCAAATAGCGATTCAAACATATTAGGTATGAGGTCGCGCCTTTGGCGCTTTGAGGTATGGGCCCAAAGATAGAAAAAGAGAGCATCTTCAAAAGTCTACATTATTTCTAAATTTGAATCCATGAAAGCGATTACCCTGAAAGCCGGACGCGAAAAGTCCGCATTGCGTTACCACCCTTGGATTTTTAGCGGAGCCGTTGACGAAGTTATCGGCGACCCGGAACTTGGCGACACCGTTGAAGTCTACAGCTACAAGAGCGATTTTCTGGGTCTTGCGGCGTACTCGCCCAAGTCCCAGATCCGTGGGCGCTTCTGGACGTTCGGCGAAAAGGCTAACATTGACCGCGAATTCTTTAGCGACTTGCTTGACCGCGCCATAGCCGCCCGCAAAAGCCGCGGCTTCGATATCGAAGACAAGGAATCGGCATTCCGCCTGATCAACGCCGAGAACGACGGCATCCCGGGCTGCATTATCGACAAGTACGCCGACATCTATTCTGTCGAAATCTTGGCCGCCGGCGCCGAAATCCATCGCGAAACGATTTATGAACTGCTTGCCGAAAAGACGCATTGCCGTGGCATTTACGAACGCTGCGATTCCGATGTGCGCAAAAAAGAAGGCCTGCAGCTGCGCACCGGTTGCGTATATGGCGAAGTGAGCGACGAGCCCGTCATCATCAACGAAAACGGAATCCTCTTCCCCATCGACGTCAAAAACGGTCACAAGACCGGCTACTATTTGGACCAGCGCGACGCCCGCCGCCGCATTGGCGAACTTTCCAAGGGCAAGAAGGTCCTGAACTGCTTCTGCTATACCGGCGGATTCGGACTTTACGCTCTCCGCGGCGGTTGCGAAAAAGTTTATCAGGTGGATGTTTCCAAGGACGCGCTCAAACTCGCCAAGGAAGGCATCATGAGGAACAAGCTCTGCACCGCCCACGCAACTCATGTGGAAGCCGACGTGTTCCAGTACCTGCGCAAGTGCCGCGACAAGGCCGAGACCTTCGACCTGATCGTGCTCGATCCGCCCAAGTTCGTGGAAAGCAAGGATAACCTGCAGAAGGGAGCCCGCGGCTACAAGGACATCAACCTGCTTGCGATGAAGCTCTTGGCCGAGGGCGGCATGCTCGCGACCTTTAGCTGCTCGGGCCTCATGGAAATGGACTTATTCCAGAAGATTATCGCGGATGCCGCCGCCGATGCCAAGCGGCGCGTTCAAATCATTGAACGCTTCGGCCAACCCGCCGACCACCCCGTGAACACGGCATTTCCCGAGGGACAATACCTCAAGGGTTTACTCGTTCAGGTCGTCTAAATGCGCAAAATGTCCACAGCTGTGGACATTTTTTTGACATTCTCTTTTTTTTCAGTATATATTCCTTAGAGGTCTATTTCGTAGAAAAGGTCAAGGGAGGCTTCTATGGTTTTCAACAATTTTTTTACTGGAATTACATTCTGTTCCTTACTCGCTGTTACCTCAGCCTTTGCCGAAATCAACATTTCAGTTGACGCTGATGCAGGCATCATCCCCATTTCTCCATACATTTATGGACGAAACATCGATAAAATCAGCGATACGGACGCCGCAAGCGATGCAGACGAAGAAGCATTTATCGCCCAGATGCTTGATGCGGGCATCCACATGATGCGTGCGAACAACGGCAACAACTCCACGCGCTACAACTGGAGCCACAAAATGACGGTTCATCCGGACTGGTTCAACAACGTTTATGCGCACGACTGGGATATCACCGCGAAAAAGGTGCTCGACAAGATGCCGGGAGTCGACGCAATGTACGGCTTCCAGCTCACGGGCTACGCAGCTAGCAGCACCGAATACAACTTCCCCGACTGGAACTGGAAACAGGAACACGGCTCGTATCCGTCACGGACATTCGACCTTGCGGGTGGCGGCGAAGTATCAGAAGACGGCCAGACGCTCATCAAGGCGGGCGACGCCTCGCTCTACAACATGGAATGGCCCGCCGATTCCACGGTCGGCATCATCCCGCACTGGAAGGATGAACTCAAGTACGACATGAGCCGTTTTAAATACTGGAGCATGGACAACGAAATTGAAATCTGGCGCGGAACCCACAACGACCTGGACTTGCCCGTAACAGGAGATTTCCTCGTTGAACGCTATATCGACGTAGCCAAGAAGGCGCGCGCCGCCTGGGGCGATATCAAGCTCACCGGCCCGGTGGTCGCTAACGAATGGCAATGGTGCCACATCAATGCCTACAACGAAGAAAGTAGGCCCAAGATCGACGGCCAGGAATACTGCTGGCTAGAATTCTTCACCAAGAAAATCGCCGAAGCTGAAAAGGCGAGCGGCGTGCGGCTCCTCGACGTGTTCGACATCCACTGGTACCCCACCGAAAAAGACTACGAAAGCCGCGTCAATTGGCACCGCGTTCTGTTCGACACCACCTACTACTACAAGGGCGGTAACGGTGTGCGCTGCGCCACGGGCAAGTGCGACTGGAGCGACAAGGAGAAGGGCTACAGGTCATACATCTTCGTGCGTATCAACAACTGGCTCGAAAAATACTTTGGCAAGGATCACGGCATCAAGCTCGGCATCACCGAAACCGACCTGAACGATTCCGACCCCATGGTCACGGCACTTACTTACGCGTCTTTCCTCGGAACCATGCAGGATAACGGCGTGGAGATTTTCACCCCGTGGACCTGGGGCGACGGCATGTACGAAACGGTGCACCTGTTCAGCCGCTACGGCCACCCGAACCGCGTGCAGTCCACCTCCAGCAACGACTCGCTGGTGTCCGCCTACAGTTCCATCAGCAACAAGGGCGATTCACTTACGGTCATCTTCGTGAACCGAGCCGAAAAAGACGCACAGGACGTGAACCTTGATCTTGCGAACTTCGCCTCCGACGGAAAGGTCAAAACGCTCACCTTGCAGGACCTCAAAGGTGAAACGTTCGTTTCGCACACAAGCAACGCCTTGAAAGAAAATGCAGTTGGAGCAAATGCGCAGGGCGGAACCACCACTGCGACAAGCTACAGCATCAACAGTTTCAAGATGACGCTCCCCGCAAAGTCAATTACCGCAGTGCTGCTCACCACAAGTTCTCCGAAACAGGTTGCTAACATCCGCAACATCCAGCATGGAGACAAGATTCTGCGTCATGAAAATGACAACTGGATTATCGACAATAGTACAGGAACCGTGCTCTGCGCGACCGTATTTAACAGTCTGGGTCAGAGCGTCTTGCAGATGAATACCCTACCGCACGGGAATGTTTTCGTAGAAAGTAAGAACCTTGGTTCCGGTAACTTCGTAATCCGCCTAAAAACAACACACGGAATCGTACTAGACAAGATTCACGTGAAATAAGATACCGTTTCTATTTCTTGAAGTGTTTCATCTCGGTGTGGAGCCTATCGCCTACGACCACATGGTACAGACCCATAGGCAAGCCTCGCACATCTAGCGTAGCCGTGCGCGTTACTCGACGGGAAATCACCTCGCGTCCCTGCAGGTCAAGGACGCGTACTGTAGCCCCTTCGACAAACACGCTACCAAGCTCAACCAGCAGGGTTCCATTCGCGTAATGGACCGAGGTCCCGTACCTACTGGCAAAATTGCCCAGCGCAGTCGTACCCGAATCGGCTGTGACCGTATCGGGCAACAAACGCCACATCTGGTTCCATTCCCAGTCGTCGGCCCAGCTCTGCACCACGCGTTCACCATCGGTTGTTGCACGCAGGTACATGTCGCTGTGCGGCATCTTCATGCGCACCACGGAACCTTCGTAACCGGACTGCTTTTCCATGATTACCTTCTGGTGATTGCCTCCATTCCACTTGTAAAGGCCCATCGTGATACCAGCATCGGTCGATTCGTTCGGGGTGTCGAGAGAGATGTCGCCAAAGTTAATGCGGAAAGTCGTCGAAGAAAGCGGAGTGATCGTCGCAATCGCATTGTCGCCATTGCAATCGCCCAACGCAAGCTTGTCGTCTGAAGTTCTAACCATGCAAGTCCCGAAATTCATCGACATGATGCGAACCGTATCGGGCTTTGCGGGTTTGGCCTGCCACACGCGTACCCAGTCAGCCTCGAAATACGCCGGCTTGTCGGAGGTAATCTCGATATCGTCGCCTGCCCAGCCACCAATGGCCAGGTTCACGATGATGTACTGCGCCGCGAGCTGCTTGATTTCGGTCGGGCGGTTGTAGCTTGCAAACTTCTTGTCGTCAAAGTAAAAACTGAGGGTTCCCTCGTCCCATTCCACGCCATAGTTGTGGAAACCTGCGGAGCGGTCCACGTCGTCGTCCTTGTGCCCGCCGAAAGACGCCTCGTGATCCCATGCCGAACCATGACTGCTGTACCAGCTCGGATCGGTGTAGTGCAGGTAGTAATGATGTTGCTTGCGCGAAGCCGGAATTTCGAGAATGTCGATTTCCGGAGGCCAGCCGTCTTGCAAAGTCCAGAAGGCAGGCCACGTTCCCTTCTGCCACGGGGCCTTGAAGCGACCTTCGATGTAGCCGTACTTCACTTCGAAATGTCCCTTCGTGTCAATCGCGCCGCTCGTATAGTCGACGGGGATTTCCTTGTTGTTGAACTTCGCCTTGCGCCCGTTGGCATCAGGATGCACCCTTTTTTCGCCCTTCAGCTTGAGTGTACCATCGGAAACAATCACATTCTCTTCGGTGCAATAGGCGCGGTGATTGTGCGTCGGGCCCCAGTTGTACGTGGGGTTCCACTTTTTCTTGTCGAGAGAAGTGCCGTCGAAGTTATCCTCGAATACTTTTTCCCAACCGCTAAAATTCGCCGGCGGGTCGGCAAACACAAAATAGGCCGACAAAGCCACAATGCTTGATACAACAAAAAGATTTTTCATATCCAACTCCATACCTCACCCGCTACACCCAAAAGCCGCAGGCATTATAAATATACCTACGGCTTCGCTGTTCTCAAAGTCAAATGTTGTTAACAAACCGCCAAACTAGCGTTATCTAGTTCTGCGCGGCAGCTCGGACGCATGCTTTTCAAGCCAGACGGCGTCTTCGAGCGCACGTTCGGCTTCGGTAGCCCAGTCAGAATCGGGGAACTGCTGCACCACCTCACGGTAGCGAACTACGGCGCTGTGGAAATCACGAAGTTCACGATAGGCATTCCCCATCTGAAGCATCGTGAAGTAGCGCTCTTCGGGCTGCTGTTCCGTTTCCAGCAATTCCTTGTACATCTTGAGAGCGGCTTCGATGCTCCCCGCACGGAACAAAAGGTTCGCATTTGCAAGCGTCGGAACTCCGGAAGGAGCATCGGCAATGTCAGCCACCTTCGGTTCTGCAGCCGGAGCAGCCTCCGCGGCTTTTACCGGAGCCGCATCAACAGGTTTCGATTCGACCTTCGCTGCAGTCTCAGCTGCTGCCGCTTCGACAGCAGGCTGATTTTTCGCTTCCCTTTCGGCCTTAATCGCCGCAATACGGTCTTCAGCCGCCTTGCGGTACTTGGCATTCGGGGCAGCCTTTTTCATGTAAGCAGCGAGGAACTTGAGTTCCTGTTCCGGCTTATTGTTCTTCTGGGCAATCAATGCAAGGAAGTAGTTGGCATCGTTGCCCTCTTCCTTGTATTCGAGGCCCTTTTTCAGGTTGAACTCAGCCTTGTCCATTTCACCGAGTTCATATCGCGTAAGACCCGCATAAAAATACGCACCGGCATGTCCCGGCTGCTTGCGCAGCACTTCGCGCCACAGGGGGGCCGCTTCCTTGTACTTGCCTTCGGCAAAGAGCGCCTTGCCCTTTTCGAACGGATCGGTCGGAAGAGCCGCTTCCGTCTTTGCAGGTTCTGCAGCCTTCGGAGTCTCCGCCACTTTGGCAGGTTCCTGCTTCACCACCTCTGCCGGCTTTTCGACAGGCTTCGGTTCAACTGGCTTTGCCTCAACTGGTTTCGGTTCGACTTCTTTTACAGGTTCAGCCGCCTTCGGAGCTTCCGCTACCTTAGCGGGTTCCGGAGCAGGTTCGGCCTTGGCAGGCGCAACGGCAGGAACTTCCGCAGGAGCGGCTTCAGCGGGAGCTTCAGCTACAGGATTATTCTTAGGATCCTTTGCGCGTTCGGCATCGGCCTTTGCCTTCTGACCAAGAGCTTCGTACACCTGGGCGGCACCTTCGTAGGCGGCACTCAAAGTCGGTTCAAACTTGTAGGCCAACCGGAAATTAGCGAGAGCTCCGCTAAAGTCCTTCATTTTCATACGAACCTGAGCCGCAGCGAGATAGGCTTCGGCATTCTTTGGATTTTCGGCAAGAATCGCGCGGTATTCACCGAGCGCCATTTCGTAGTCACCTTTGGCCTCAAAACGGGCACCCTGTTCCATTCGCGGGTCAGCACTGAAAGACAGACCCACCAAACAAGCCAATGCAATCGCAGAAATTCGGATATTCATGCGTTCAATTTAGTAAATTTTACAGCAACAGCATCCTCTCTAGTCCAAAGAAATACTACATTCAAGGCATGAGCAAAATCATTGCACGAATCATCGTTGGACTATTAATCGCCGTTGCACTGAAACTAGTCAGCAACATGCTACTACCCGCATCGCTTACAGCAAGTACGGGTTTCGATACGTTTCTGAGCATCTGCTACATGGCATGTATCGTTGTTCCGTGCGCTATCTACTTTATCAAAACGCCGCCCGGAACAAACAACAAGGGCGAGCGCATCCGCTAACAATATGATATAGCTAAAAGGACTGTTTCACAACAGTCCTTTTAAATTTCATTTCAGCATCTATTTCGTAGATTACCGTTTGCGGCAACGCACGGCAGCCACTGCGCCGAGAGCAATCAGCAGCACCGCTGCAATTACACTCACAAGAATTGTCTTGTGGAACGGAACGCTGCGGTATTCCATGCGGACTTCGGAGTTACCAGTCGGAATCTGCACGGCGCGCAAGGTTCCAAACGCCTTGTAGACTTTAGCTTCTTTGCCGTTCACGTAAGCCTTCCAGTACGGGTGATAGTTGCCGGCGACGACCATGAAACCTTCGCGGTCCGCATTCACATTGAACACCTGCGTATCCATCTTGGGGCTTGCGACTAGTTTTGCAGACCCCTGGATCGGACCCTTGGCAGCCACGCTGCCCTTGCCGTCGAATTCCGGAGTTTCAGACAAAATAACTTTTTCGCGGTAGAAGAACTTACCCGGTTCATCACCAAATTCTGGAGCGGCAGGCTTTGCCGCCACAGCACTTGCGGAATCGGCGGTAGCGCTATCGGCGGTCGCCACGGCGGAGTCTGCAACGGATTCTGCCACCGGTTCGGCGGTTTTCTGTTCACGAATGGCGGCCTGCGTCTGGAGCGTCTTGATGGCAGCGGAATCATCCATCACCACAGCTTCGCCGTAGAGGTAAGCCTCGCCCATCGCCGTCGGAATCGGCATGAAGGTCGTTCCCTGACGGCTATCGAAAATGATCGCGCCCACGTTCATCAAGTCGAGGAACGGGTGCACGGCCGTCGGGTCATTGATATTCATCAGGTAATTCGCATCCTGCTGACCGCCACGGAAAGCGCGGTAGCTCGCCAGTTCGTTATCGTGAATGCCGTCGGCATTGCGCATATGGTACTGCGAAAAGATGTTTCCGCTCAAGGCCTTGTTGCGGGAAAGCGAAAGCACGCGCGGCGTATTCAGCGAATCAGCCTTGTACGGAGCCTTGATAGCGGCAACCACCGGATTAGTCGGCTGCAAGTATTCGTTTGCCGGAACATTCTGGATGAACGCGCCATCGATAAAGAAAAGTTCGATACCTGCGGCAAGCGCAAGAACGCCCGCCTTGTGAGCCACCGGAGCCTTCCACTTTGCCACAAAGAGCGTCACCGCGACAATCACCAGCACCAGCACAAAGCCAGGGACAGCCTTGCCGGCGGTCGCATTCATCACGATTTCGTTCAGCGGCTTAAAGTAAGGAGCGGTAATCGGATCTTCCAAAAGTTTCTGGCCGCTCATGAGCATCACGCCGAGATAGGCAAAGCCGATAAAGATGCAAGCCTGCAGTGCACGCGGAGTTCCCGGAAGGCCCTTCTGGAAAGCCTCGGTCAAATTTGCAACGGTAAGCTTTTTCTTCTGGTCATCAAGGCTCATCACGCCAAGGCAAAGGGCGGCATAAAGAATCATCACCACCAAGCCGACAGGGCCAATAAAGGTCGTCCAGGCAAAACGGGCAATCAAGGCAAGCACCAGGAGCACGCCGTACATTGCAGAACCATGCAACAGGGCGCGACGGTTATCTTCGGCTTCGGCGGCTTCTTCGGGAGTCTTGCTTTCGGCAGACAAAGCCTTAAGAACCGGGCCCGCCATCATCACCAACAAGAGCGGCAACCAAAACAGAGCCATACCCGGAGCACGGAAATTCTTGACACCGGGGAGCACATTGTACCACAGCTTGAACAGCGGAGAATGGTCGCCCATGCCGTAACTCAAGGCAACGACTGCACCCAGGCCCCAGAAAGCAGCATAGCGACGCTTGCCCGGCAAGAACAGGCAAAGGAATCCGAGGAAGGTAAGGAGTGCGCCCGCATTGTTGTGGTCCAACTTGAACGCATTGTGGCCCCAATAGAACGGCGAACCACCTTGCAGTTTGCGGTATTCGTCCATCGAGAAACTCACAAAAGAGGAACCTTCGAGGTCACCCGTCTTTTCGTTCTGTTCGTAAACGTCGACACCCACAAAGCCCGGCAATAGAATCTGCGCCATTTCTTCTTGGTGCAAGGACCAGCTCACGGCGTGGCCGTAATTGGTGTGGCTATCGTCACCGCGCACCGACTGCGTGGTCGTGTACATGTAAGGCGGCACAATCTGGAAACAAGAAAGTGCAAGGCCAAAGCCAAGACCCACCGCAGCAAGGCCAAGGCGCTTGCCGCGAGTCTTTAGGGCATCGCAATGGAAGGCGACTTCGTAAAGCGTATAAAGACCGGCGCCCCACAGGAACAAGTAAGTGAGCTGCAGGTGCGAGCCCAAAATCATCCACGCGACCGAGAGCGCAAGCACAATCATGTAAGGAATGCTACCCGAGCGTACCACCTTGCGAATGGCAAGCAGCGTAAGAGGCGCAATGGCAAAGACCATCATCTTGCCGTCGTGGCCACCGTACAGGTAGGTAAAGAATTCCGGCGAGAACGCGTAAAGCATGCCAAGGAGCCCCGCCCACCAACGGTTCCCCGTCAGGTTCCAGGCGAGAGCCATGGCACTCATAAAGGCCACCCACAACGTGAGGATAAACTTGAAGCCCACGGCGCGGGCCGGGTCCATCAGGAACTGCACCCACACCAGCGGATGGTAAGCGTCGGCGAACAAGGCGTCGATCGTCGGAACGCCGCCCAGGCGGGAATCGTCCCATTCCGTGAGCACGGCACTTTCGGCACGCAGAATACGGCTACCGATACCGTTCAGCTGGTCGCTGTTGAGCATGAGCTGGTTGCTGTCGAACGCAAAGTCGCGGAACACGATCAGCAAAATTCCAAGGAAAATGGCGGAAAGCGCCACAAAGAAAGCAGGCTTCTTGTTTAGAAAATTCATGCAGTTAATTTAGTTAAAACAAAAAGAACCGGTCATTTGCCAGTGACCGTTCCTTTCACGAAATGAGTATGAGACTACTCTTCCGACTTGTCTTCGAGCTTGTCGTCGGCAGAAGAATACTTGATCAGGCAATACACGCCGAAAGCTGAGATGATGCAAGCGGCGGCAATGGCGACATACTTGATGATCTTTCCCATGATATTCTCCTATAAAAAAGCTCTTTACCCTAATATACACAAAAATACGCAAAATGCGTAGCGCAAATTGCGTAATTTCTGCAAAATGCAGTCCCTAAATCAACTTTAGGGGCTACAAGAGTTATTTAAGAGTCACTTTCTGACTTATTCCATTCACGCGAACAATGTAACTGCCGGGCGTCTGCAAGGTAATGCTTGTAGAAGTCTCCAAAAGCGGTTTTGAGACCACTCGGTGACCGAGTACATCATAGACACTGACTACTCCACCCTGCGTATTCATGAGCGTAATCGTCATACCATTTACCTCGAGATCGAAGGAGTATTCCAGTTGGTTCAAGACAAAGTCCGAGTCCTCCGAAGAACTGCTACTTCCCTTCGACGAAGAAGACGACTTTGCAGAGGAACTACTACTCTTCACCTTTGAAGAGGAAGACGATTTTGCAGAAGAGGAACTCTTTGCCGAAGACGAAGATCTCGCGTCACTTGAAGAGCTCTTTGCCGAAGACGAGGATTGCGCATCACTCGAAGAACTCTCTTCCGAGGACGAAGACTTCGCAGAGGATGAGGATTTCACTTCGCTCGAAGAAGAGACCTTTGTCGAACTGCTAGAAACACTGCTGGAAGAAGCTACCTGTGTAGAGCTAGAAGATTCAACCTTCGAAGAACTCGATTCAGCAACAGAGTTGCTAGATGTTGCAGAACTACTTGACGCAACAGAACTACTCGATGTTGAAGAGCTACTAGATGTTGTACTGGAAGAGGACTCAAGTAATGTATGGCTTTGCCCGATGGTTCCGTACCTCGAGTAGAACTCGTCGCAGGTGCCCTCGGTCGTGAGGATCGGGTAATGGCCCTCGCAGTAGCGCCACCAGCCGCTGCTCGTGCTCGACAGGCCGGAGTTCGTGTTCAGCTTCTCAACGAACGACTCCGTCTGCATCTCCGCAGTGGTCCTCCCGTTAACGTTCGCAACGGAGCCCGTGCTCGTCAGCGTGCCGATGGCGTGCATCGTGTCCGGCGTCGCGACGCTCGCGTCGTAGTAGCTGTTGTCGACGCGGCTGTTCGTCACGTAGGGGCTCACGCCGGAGATACGGTAGTTGCCGCGGTCCACCGAGCTGCTGATCACGCCGTAGGAGTGAGCCGCCACCAGCTGCGTAACCGAGGAGCCGTACAGGTAGCCGGCGATGCCGCCCACGTAGGGGTACCTCGTGGGACTCACGTCGAAGCCCTTGCCCAGCTTCAGGAGGGCGTGGTTGTTCCGGAGGCCGCTGCCGTAGTACCCGTAGCCCGTGACGCCGCCGACCTTGACGTTGTAGGTGCTCGTGTCGGATAGCGCGAGAGTGTCCAGGTTCAGTTCCGCGTAGGAGGCGCTTATCGTCGAGGCGTTCGCCTCCCCCGCAAGGCCGCCGATCTCGACAGTGCCGAAGTTGGAGCCCCTGACGACCAGAGTGTCGAGGGACGCCTGGCACTGCACTATCTTGCCGCTGGAGAGGTAGCCAGCGATGCCGCCGGCGTAGAGAGCGGTCGTGCCGCTGCCGGACGTCGTCACGACAGCCTTCCCGCGGAACCGGCTGTTCTGTATGGTCCCGCTGCTGGTCGCGGCGATCCCGCCGAAGTTCAGGGTGCCGCCGGTGGACTCGTAGGCTAGAGTCATGGACGGTTCCGCCACGCTGTTCCTGATCGTCCCGCTGTTCGTGTACACGATGCCGCCGATGCCGCTGGTGGACAGGGCGTACCCCGTGCTCGTGCAGCTGTCGATCGTGCCGCTGTTCGAGTGCGCTATCCCGTAGTTCCTGGAAGCGCTGTTCTTGATAGTGCCGTTGTTCGTGTAGGCCAGGCCGCCCTTCTGGTGCATGCCGTCGTTAGATTCCGTGCAGCTGTCGATCACGCCCCTGTTCTCGCGCACCCATGCGTAGACGTCGCTCCTCTTCAGCGACAGGTTCTTCATCACGAACCCCGTGCCCGTGTAGTTCACCAGCCCGCCCGGGGAGTAAAGGCCGTAGATCGTGTGGCCCGCCCCGTCAAGGGTGCCGTTGAAGGGCGCGTCGTCGTCGAACCCTATCGGCGTCCACTGGAACAGGCTCGTCTCGGTCTCGTCCGCCATGAAGTGGATGTCGTCGCCCAGGATCGCGTTGATGCTCCTGCTCCCGTTGTTCGTCTGGTACGCGAACCACGCCAGCTCCTCCGCGGTCGTGATTACGTAGTACGCCTTCCCGCCGATGCTGTCCATGGAGGGTCTCGACGTGGAGCCGTCCCAGTCGGCTGCGAATGCTGTACCGCATAGTCCTGCTAACAGACAAATAAGAATCGTTTTCAAAGCAGTAAAACGACTTTGAGCATAACAACGGGGCAAATCGGTCATAGACAGCTCCTAAAAAATGACTATTCCCAATATACATTAATATTGCACACCCTCCAACCCGTTTGTAAAAAAAAAACAAACAGTAAGTCAAAGGGGACAGCTAAAAGAGATTATTTCTTTTTTAGAATCATGCAGATGACGGGCAACTTTTTGTCGACTTCGTTTTCACTCGGGATGATTTCGCTGGAAATGACCTCGCAGTTGAATTCCTTGACAAAGAATTCGAGCTGACTGCGGTCAAAGCCAAGCCAAATGTGACCGTGCGTGGTGCGGAAAGATTCTTCCTTGTGCTGCGCCAAGTCAAGCAGGGCAAGCGTTCCACCGCGTTTGAGGATACGGACAGCCTCCTTGAGGGCAAGGCGCGGGTCTGTTGCATGATGAAGCACTTGGCTCATGAGCACGAGGTCGGCAAAGTTATCCGGGAGCCCCGTCTTGACCATGTCGGCCACCTTGGGCGACACGTTCTGGATGTTTTTCTGCTTTAAAATCTTCTGAAGACCGCCAATCACTTTGGGATCGCAGTCGAGGGCCGTCACGTGCTTGCAGCAGTTGCAGAGCATGAGCGTGAGGTCGCCGCCTTCGCCACAGCCCACGTCGACCGCGTTTTCGAACGGATACATCAGATGACCGAACAGGCTGATTTGCGCCTTGAGGCTACCACCTGCCTGGTCAAGCTTGTGGATTTGGCCCTTGGTCTTGTCGGTACGATCTTCGAGAACCTGTTCTGCTCGGCACTTGAGGATATCCTTGTCCGGCAGTTCGTCATAAGCCTCGCGAATCATCGAGAGCATGCGATTGCTCAGATACAGGTCTTCGCTCAGGCGGTAATACGCCTTGATCCCGTCGCGGCGGTCCTTGAGCAAGTTGCAGGCAGAAAGCTTTGCCAGGTGGCGGCTCGCGTTACTCTGATGAATATCCAGGATATCCTTGATTTCGTTGACGGTGAATTCCGCCTGGTCCAGAAGCAACAATATCTTGAGACGCATTTCGTCGGAAATGGCTCCGAAAAGGTCCATACTGGGTACAATCGGTTCGCGAGTATTTAAAGAATCTGCCACAAAAGCTCCATTCGTTTACTATAAAGCAATATAATTTTTTTAGCTTAGGGTCTACATGCGATTTCTCAAAAGGACATTCATTGGCGCCATCTTATTCCAAATCGGAATAGTTCAATCTGCAATAGCGTCCCCCCCGAAATACGCCCTGGATTTTGCCAATGATTTTACGCTCACGCTCACCGCAGCCGGCATGGCCGGATTCGGGACATTTCTCTATTATCGCATGGAAACACCCGATAGTTTTCGCGAAAAAAACGAACTTTTACCCTGGGACAGACCCTTCGCCGGACGCTACAGCGAGACCGCAGACCGGATGAGCGACTACGGTTTGGCACTCGCCATCGCCCCCTTTGCCATAGGCGGAATCGCCCTCTATTCGGGCAACTCGAACGGTAAAGAATTCGCAACATTCACGCTCATGTTGCTCCAGTCCATAGGCATTTCCAACGGAATCAACCTCACCCTCAGATCGTTTGAAATCTGGCCCCGGCCCTATATCTACGCGGAATCGGGCGACGGAAGGGACCTGGCGGACAACGCAAAATCCGAAGCTTCCGGGTCGTTCTTTTCGGGGCATGCCACGGCAGCCTTCTGCATAGCAACCTTTACTGACCAATGGTTCAGGACGGCATACAGCGGATCCCCCTACACCTCAATTGTACGGGCTACGGCCTACTCCCTCGCGGGCTTCGAAAGCGTCCTTCGGGTCGCCGCCGGCAAGCACTATCCGAGCGACGTCATTGTAGGAGCCCTGGTCGGAACCGGGGTCAGTCTAGGCGTCTTGGAGCTGCACAAAAATCGGAACAAAAGGTACTCCCTCTGGGCTTTCCCCAACATGGTCGGCATCACACTTTTCTATTGACATAAAAAAGTAATATTCGTTTTAAAAAACGCGTGTATATATTCTAGTTGTAAGGTTAATGCCTTCGGGGTGTATAATGCTGAAACTAGAAAAGAATCGATACGTGAACCATGCTGGAAAGGCCATAGCATTTCTTGCCGTTGTTGCACTGTGCTGTGGAACCACCTTTGCTGCAGGACCACGTCCCCACAAGGTGAGCCCTATTTCCAAGAAATCCCAGTTGATCAACAAGAAGGGTTCCCACCTCGACACCGCAGGCGAAACCCTTTCCGAAGAAGAACTTTTCGCACTCGCCCTCAAGAGCAAGAACATTTCGGACGACGGCACGACCCTCACCGACAAGCGCGACGGCAAGCAATACAAGGTCGAAATCAAGGGCGACAAGGCATGGATGAAGAACAACCTCGCCTTTAGCCTCTCCACTCCCAAGCAGTGCCTCCTAGAAGACGAGAAATTCTGCAAGCAGTACGGACGCTTCTACAGCCACAACGAAGCCGTCAAGGCATGCCCTTCCGGCTGGCACCTCCCCAACGACGGAGAATGGCGCGATTACCAGAAAGACCAGTCCAAGCTCGACTGGAACAACCTAGGCAAGGGCGGCTGCAAGGAATGGGACGGCTACTGCGAAAGCAGCTCCACCGGACATTACTGGTCCGCCTCGAAAGTTAGGAAGAATACGGCACGTTCCTGGGAATTCAGGAGCGCCGCCAAGAGCATCAACCGCACCGACGAAAGTCTCAACAAGGGGCTCTATGTACGCTGCGTTGCCGATCTGCGCTAAAGGATTCCAATTCCCCCAAAGAGAAAAGTCGCCGAAATATTTCGGCGGCTTTTCTTTTTTAGGTAAACCCTAACGGAAATCACTTCATTCCGACGAGCATCAGCTTCACGACTCCATTTGCAAAATCACGCGAACTAATGTTGCGACGGGTAGGAACACCCTTTTCCTTCTTGAGATCGAGAATCAGGTAGTCCAGGCAATAATCATCGTCGTCGCCACTATAAGTTACGTCAAAGCTATAGTCCTCGAAATTGAATTCCTTCTTTGCATTCTTGTGATTCGAGAATTCCTCGTACGCAGCAGAGCAGTCATCCTGATCGTACGCATAGCGGATCTGAAACGAGACATTGCAAGTCCGGTTGCCATAGGAAATCTTGATGTTTCCAGAAGATTCATTGAAATCCTCGGCATTCAGCTTGACAAGACCGTCAAACATCGACAGTTCGTCACAATCGACGGCGCGAATGTCCTCGAGCATCTTCTTTTCCTTTACCACTTCGCCTTCGGCAAGGAACATTCCATAGAATTCAGTCAGAGTCTTGTCCATGTCCCTAATGGCCGGAGCATCCTTGCGGAACAGGGAATAGAAATCCTTCATAAGGCATTCTCCCGTATAGCGGAGAACCGACTGAACCATGCCGTCATCATCGTAATGGAAGCCTTCCTGAATCTTTTGCGAATCATAGTTGGGATCCGTCCAGAATCCATCCAGGAATTCACCGTCGTCCAGGCTGTACTTGACCTTGTCCTTATCCTTTTCCTGTAGGTACACAAAGCCCTTGCTTTCGTAGGCCTTGTAAGAAAGCGTGTCCCACTTGTCCGCATCTTCGGGACCGACCAGGTTGCCAATCGTACCTTCCTTGCAAACCGGCTTGATTATCTTAAGAGTCGAATCCTTCTTGCTGTACTGATAATCAGCCTTGGCAAGAACCATTTCGAAGGAATCTTCCATGCTGAAGTTTCCCGAACTGGAACTATCATCGCCGCAAGCCACGAGCGCAGACGACAACAAGGCTGCGCCCCCTAGAAAGGCGACCGTACTATTTAAAGACCTTGCGTTTCTAAACTTCATCCTATTTTCTCCGTTAAAATCAAATTTCACCCTTGAAGAACGCGTCGAAATCAATGTCGCTGACCATTTCAACAACATATTCTGGTTTTACGTCAAGCTTTTCCAAGTCATAGCGCTTAGTCTCGCCACAAAGGGGCAGAACAAAACGGCAGCCACTGCGTTTGGCAAGTTCAAAGTCGGTATAGAGACGGTCACCGATGAACAGAATCTCTTCGGGGGCATATTTTTTCAAAAGTCCCGAAAGCATAGCCGGATTCGGCTTGCCGAAGCTGCGCTCCGGTTCGACACCATAAGCAGCCTTCAGAAGCGCCATGAAACTACCGATATCCGGAACAGGCCCATTCGCGTCGGGGCAGACAAAGTCGGTATGCGTAACCCAGAAAGGAATCTTGCGCTGCACGCGGAACGACAGTTCGCAAAGTTCACGGTAGTCAAAGCTGTTATGGTAGGCAACCAGCACGAGCTCGGTGTCCTTGACATCAGGGCGCAGGTTGAGTGTCGGGTCTTGCGCGGCAAACCATTCCGTGACTTCGGGGTTTGCAAAGAAGAATACGTTCTTGATGCCTTCTTCGTGAATGGCGTCGAGCGAAAGGTGCAAAGCCGAGATGATTGCATCATCGGTGAGCGGGAGGCCCATGACCTTGAGGCGGTTTTCGTAGAAGACCGGCGACTTGCTGGTATTGTTGCTCAAGTAGTAGACCGGCACTTGCTTTGCCACGCGACAGACAGTCTTTACCGCTTTGGGGTAAGGGCGGCCACTCAGGTACAAGGTACCATCGAGATCGAATACGACTGCTTTTACGGG
>NZ_CALEFV010000062.1 GCF_937877005.1 uncultured Fibrobacter sp.
ACTACTATATGATGGCGATGTATGCAAGCTCATACGGAAACAGTTCATCATCAGATAAATCTTCCATTGAACTGGACAAGGACAAGATGATTGACCGTAACGTGGACATCACCACGATTATGGGTCTCTATGGTGCTACCAACGTGAACAACCCGGTGGGTGAAGTCATCGGCAAACACAAGAACACATCCGTCCGTACCGCCGGTAAGTTCAAGAGCCTGGACGAGATGCGGAACCTGGACATTCCCACCAACAAGGGAGTCATCAAGCTTTCCGAAATCGCAAAGGTCAAGGACACTATCGAAACCATTACCTCGGCCGCCCGCTTCAACGGCGTGAACTCGATTGCACTGGATATCAAGAAGCGCTCTGACGCCAACGTGGTGGATGTTTCCAAAGGCGTACTCAAGCGCATGGAAGAAATCAACAAGACTCTTCCGGAAGGTTTCGAGCTGCACCTGATTTACGACAAGAGTGAAGCCGTGAACGAATCCATTGACAACGTGATTCAGAACATCATGATTGCCATTGCCCTGACGGCCATTCTGTTGCTCCTCTTCTTGGGTAAGTTCTCCACGATGATCATCGCGGCCCTGACTATGCCCATTTCCGTGATCGGCGCCTTTACCCTGATGTACTTTGCTGGATTCGGCATCAACATGATGTCCCTCATGGCCCTTTCCTCTTCTGTGGGTCTATTGGTGACGAACTCCATCGTGGTGCTTGAAAACATCAACGAAAAACTGAAGCTCGGGCTGGACCCGAAAGAAGCTGCCTACAGGGGCACCTCCGAAATCATGGTCGCCATCATGGCATCCACGCTCACAAACGTCTGCGTGTTCGTGCCGATTGCCTTCATGAAGTCCATCGTGGGTATCTTTTTCCGCACCTTCGGTATGACCATGGTGTTTGCGACAGCGGTGTCCCTGATCATGACCTTTACCCTGACCCCGCTTATGGCGGCCTACCTGTTCAAGGGTAAAAAGAAGGACGAGAACGGCAACATCATCGAAGACAAGCCTTCTATTGGCGAACGCATTTTCGGAATCTTCCCCACGGTACTGAACGGCATCCGTTTCGTATACCTGAAGACCCTTTCCTTCTGCCTTTCTATTCCCGGAGTTCTTTTCCAGGTTGTGGCTCTCGTGGCCATGGTCATGTTTGTAGGCTACATGGCCATAAACAAGATGACTGTGGAACTTGCTCCTAAGCAGGACCAGGGTATGATGGCCATTAAATTGGAAATGCCGGTGGGTACCAACGTGGAAACCACGGACAGTGTAGCCCGCATTATCGAAAGCCGTATCAAGGACCTGCCGGAAATCAAGCACTACAGCATGAATGTTGGCGGTTCTAACGGTATGACGGCCGTGAACCAGGCGACCATGCGTGTCAAGCTCCTGAAGGACTGGGAAGGCCGTACCCGCAGTACCGACCAGATCGTGGACTCTCTGCGCCCCTACTTTGCAGACATTCCTGACGCCTACATTTCCATCAAGTCCACCTCCGCTTCTGAAATGAGCAACAACTCCAGTGGCGACGTGGTGCTGGAAGTGAGCGGCCTCAAGCAGGATTCCGTGATAAAGGCTGCAGAAATCGTCATGGACCGCGTCAAGGAAAAAATCGACGGTATCGTGGACGTGAAGACCAGCTACGAAGCCGGTAAGCCCGAAATCCGCCTGATTCCGAACCGTCAGGCCTTGGCCGACTACGGCGTGACCCTAAAGACCGTAGCCACTTACAACTACATCGCCGTGAGCGGTTACGAAGCGGGCCAGTACACCGAAGACGGTGAAGAATACGACGTGTATGTCCGCCTGCAGGAAAAGGACAGACAGAGCCATAGCGATATCGAGACACTCCCGATTCTCACGCCGAAGGGCTACGTGAATACAAGCGAACTCTTCTTCGTGGAAGACGGTGCCGGTCCGACCCGAATTGACCGTAAGCGCAAGCTGAGCCGTATCGACATTTCCATGAACCTGTTGCCGGGACACACTACCGGTGAAATCATGGGTAAGCTGGGCAAGCTCACCGCCGACATGAAGGACGAAGTTCCGGAAGGAGTCACTTTCGGCTTCGGTGGTAACGCCGACATGCAGAACGACATGGTGCAGGAATTCATTACCGCTATCATCATGGCCATTATCCTGACCTACATCTTGCTGGTGGCCCTCCTGGAAAGTTTCGCCCAGCCCTTCATCATCATGACGACGATCCCGATGGGTGCAATCGGTGTGTTCCTTGCCCTTATCTTTACCGGCAAAGCACTGTCCATGATTTCCCTGATGGCTATCGTGATGCTTATCGGTGTGGTGGTGAACAACGCTATTCTACTCCTGGACGAAGCCAACAGGCTCTTGCGTAGCGGTGCCATGGGAAGACGCTCTGCCATTATGACCGCTGCAAAGACCAAGTTCCAGCCCATTGTACTTGCAACGTTTGCCTCTGTGGTGGCCCAGCTTCCGCTGGCCTTCGCCCTGGGTGGTGACGTGGCCGCCATGACCCAGCCTATGGGTATCGCCTCGGTGGGTGGCTTGATTGTGTCCGCCCTCCTCACCATGTACCTGGTGCCGACCTTCTTCTGGCTCCCGAACGCCATTACAAGCAAGGTGAAAAAACACGCAGGCAAAATCAAAAACAAGCTACAGCGTAGCAAGAACTAATTTTAGACAATAGAGAGAGAGGAAGTCCCGGAGCATTGCTCCGGGACTTTTTGCAAACAATCTATTGCACACAGAACTCACGATGTTTTTTATTTTCGCGCCATGAGTTCCCCAATATCAACAAATTGGTGCAGAGCGCACCATGCGGCTCTACTGAACGATGCACCCCCCTACCGCGTAGCGGTTCTCAACGACAGTGACGAACTGCTGCTCGAAAAACTGAAAATAGAACTTGGCGACACGTTTTTTCTTGAAAAAAAGAATTCCGCCGAAATTTTTCATCTGCAAAAGCTGAACGCAACCAATGACGATGTCTCTCCCCTCACAGAAACAAGCGGAACGAGTTCCTGGGAATCAGAACCTATCGTGAACCTTGTCGATACTCTCTTGGACGACGCGATGGAAAGTAAGGCTAGCGACATCCATCTAGAACCTGAAAACGAAATTTTTCGGATACGGCTCCGTATCGATGGACTTCTGAATGAATACAAGACACTTCCGCTATGGGCCTGCGAACCCGTACTTGTACGCCTGAAAATTCTAGCCGAAATAGACATCACAGACAAGAGAATTCCGCATGACGGGAGTTTCGCCTACAACGGCTTCCGACATACCGCCAAAATTCGCGTCAGCACGCTCCCAGTACAAGGCGGCGAAAAATGCGTCCTGAGATTGCTACCCCTTTCCGATAACAGCCACGAACACAACTCGCTAGGACTGGACTGGCTACAACTAAGTCGCCCCGCACTTCATTTTCTGCGAAGGGTATTCAATAGTCCCCAAGGGATTTTTCTCGTAACAGGACCTACTGGCAGCGGAAAAACCACCACACTGCACGCGGGACTCCGAGAAATTCTGCATCGAAAAATAAATGTGACGACTATCGAAGACCCCGTAGAGTATCCTCTCGCAGGCGCATCCCAAGTACAAGTAAACGAGAAATGTGGCTTTACCTTTGCAGTCGCCCTTCGAGCCATACTGCGCCAAGATCCAGATGTCATCCTTGTCGGGGAAATTCGTGACCGGGATACGGCACAGATAGCCCTACGTGCCGCACAGACTGGGCACCTCGTCTTATCAACGCTACATACGAACTCGGCTAAGGCCGCCTGGACGCGATTGAGCGACCTTGGCATCGAAAGAAATGTTTTGCAGGAGTCGCTAGTCGGCATCATGGCACAGCGCCTCGTTCGGTGTCGACATCCCCATCTTCAACAATATGCGGGCAGAACCGCCATTACCGAAATTCTAAAACCCGACGGCAGCTATGTAGACGGAACTCTCGCAGAAAATGCGCAGCGCCTCGTCCAAGCGGGACGAACGGACGAAAAGGAAATCAAGCGCGTTTTAGGGTAAGCCAAATCGCCCTGCCGTCTACAGTCTACTATTTTACTATATTCCCCACCATGAAGATTTCGGATCGAGCCCTCGGCTACATATCGCTAATCGCCCTGCTATGCCTTTTCGCATTTATTGCCTTTAGCATGTGGGATGCCCATCACGAGGCGAAAACGATTATTCTGGTCGATTTTGACGAACTCGGAACCCTGCAGCCCGAAGACCAGGTGGTTGTCCGCGGTTATAACGTAGGAACCATCGGTCAGGTTAACTGGCTCGGCGACCGTGCGCGAATCCAGATTAAGCTAGATCAACCAATGGTCATTCGCGAAGGGACGCAATTCAATAATGTCAATTATGCGCTCATGGGCCAGCGTAGGCTAGAAATAGTTCCTTCCAAGACGGGTAAGGTTCTTCCCAACGACTACATCCATCAGGGGCATTTCGAGCCGGGCATTGCCGAAATGCTGCGGTATATAGAAAATGTCAATGAACAGATTATCGCCATCCGCGAAGTGATTCATCTCGTCGCCGAAGGCGATTCGACCCACGCTTCCGCCAAGGAACTACTTGAGAACATCATGCAGACCATCGAGGGAACCCTCGCTAGCGCCGAAAGGAACATAGGAACATTACAACCTGCCCTGAACAAGCTTTTTGCACAGGCGAACGCCACAACTCAGGGACTGGTCTCCGTCACCCAAGAAACAGATTCCACCGTTAAAGCTGTTTCCGACCTCATAAACCAAAAGATACAGATGGCCGATAGCGCTTTGAAAGTTCTTTCCGATGGTGGAAGAAGGATGAACGAAGTCATCGACAGCATCGAATCTAATCCCCTTTACTCCAAGATGCTGCAGACAACGGAAACTATTGAAAAAATTAACGAGCTCGTCACCAAGATTAACGAACTTGTCCTAGCTATAGATACCAAGGGGCTCAAAGTTCTTGACGACAATGGCAATCCCGTATCCCTATTCACCTGGAAAAACATCAATCTGATCGGAGACAACGCTCGCGATAAGGCCAAGGCTAAGGCCGAAAAGAGCGTCCAAGAATAGCGACGATGGATTTAAGCAATCTTCCCAAGATGGGCCCCAAGAGCCTGGAAGCCCTCAAGTCGGCAGGAATTGTTTCGTTATCCGATTTCCTATACAATATTCCGCGCACCTACCTGGACCAGACCAGGGTGACCCCCATCGGCAACTTGCATGTAGGAGAACGCGCCGTCATTATCGGCACTATCCAGCGAGCGGGCGTTTTGCGCGGCCGCTCAAGCAGATTCGTTGCCTCCATGACTGACGGCACAGGCGAAATCACCCTGACCTTTTTCAAGGGAACCTCGTACCAAAGTAGACGTTTACAACCGGGCACTCGATGGCTAGCCACGGGCGTTGTCGGCGAATACCGTGGACTCCAGATGACGCACCCCGACATGCAGCCCATGGATGGAGACGAAAAATTCAACGGGCAGATTCTACCGGTTTACCCAATGACTGAAGCAATGGTCAAGGGGCGCATCACACAGAAATCGCTACGCAACTGGTATAACGTGGTATTCCACTTTCCAGCACTCACTCTTCCTGGAATTTGCCCAAAGGAACTGACGAACTATCTGCATTACGCCCCCGTACTCGAAAACCTGAGGGTGTTGCATCAGCCCAAAGACTTTGACTCAATACGCAAGGCGAAATTTCAGCTCAAAATACTAGAACTGCTCCCCTTCTGCCTGCGCATGATCCGCCGTCGCGAAAACCAAAAGATGCGCGGCCATGAAAGGCAAATAGACCTAGGCAATGTCATGGCCGCGAAGTCGCGGCTTCCCTTCTCCCTGACAGGCGGTCAGGAGTCGGCCCTGAACCGCATCATCGACGGGCTCAACGGAAAAAGGCAGTTTCACGCCTTGCTGCAGGGCGATGTCGGTTGCGGAAAAACCGTGGTCGCCATGCTAGCCATGCTAGCCGTATGCGGCGCAGGCGAGCAATGCGCATTGATGGTGCCAACCGATATTCTAGCACGCCAGCACTTCAAGCAAATGAAGTCCTTCTTCGAGGCCGCCGGAATGCGCATCCAACTTCTAGTTGGGGCGACCCCCGCAGCAGAAAGACGACAAATTCTAGGCGAACTGCAGATGGGCCTCACACAGGCCGTCATCGGCACTCATGCACTCTATTCCAAGGACGTATGTTTCGCAAAACTTGGCCTCGTCATTATCGACGAGCAACACCGATTCGGCGTGAATCAGCGCGAAGCGCTCCTTTCCAAGGGCGAATATCCCGACATGCTCGTAATGAGCGCAACACCCATTCCGCGAAGCCTCGCCATGACCCTGTACGGTGACCTGCAGGTCATATCCATCAAGGAAAAACCCGCAGGAAGAAAGCCCGTCAAAACGCGCCTTGTAAGCCCCGACAAACGAAACGACATGAAGAAATTCATTTGCAGCGAGGCGAAGGGCGGAAATCTTTGTTACTGGATCGTAAGCCGCGTTGGTAGCGACGACGAGGGCAATTCCCGCAGCGTCGACGACGTAGTCAACGAATTGCGCGCCTTTGATTCTAGCGTTGTCGTGGAAGGCATTCACGGCCAGATGGATGAAGAAGAACGCGATGGAATTTTAAAGAGATTCGCCGCCGGAGAAGTCCATATTCTCGTGGCGACAACTGTCATCGAAGTCGGCGTGAACGTTCCCGAAGCAAACATCATGGCGATCGACCAGCCCGAACGATTCGGGCTGGCGCAGCTGCACCAGCTGCGCGGGCGTGTCGGTCGCGGCAATGTTCAGGCCTGGTGTTTCCTAATGCTGCCCGAAAACGCGGACAGCGACAACACGCTCGATCGCCTGACACAATTTAGCCACACCGATGATGGTTTTGAAATAGCCGAGCTCGATCTGCAGACGCGCGGCGCAGGCAACCTCGAAGGCAACGAACAGAGCGGCAGCTGGGTTTTCCGCTGGTTCGACTGGATTCACGACCAGGAACTCATCGCAGAAACATTACAGATGGCCGAAAACATCCTCAAGGACAAGGAAGCTTTTGATGAGGACGCTCGCGAGAAAATTCAACTCTGGTACAGTGAAAAAAAATCCGCCAACGAAGATGGCGTGCATTGATTAGACGAGAGAATGGCACTTCGTGCCCAGAGAATAAAGATATTTCGTATTATTCCAGCATCGGGGCTACAGTCAAGACAACCAGGCCGATCAGGACCGCATTCAAGAAGAAAAAGCTGCGTCGCACAATCTTGTAAAAGAGCGGTTGCCAGTGAAAAATGCCGTCTGTCGGTTGCAGGAGTTCCTTGAATCCGAGAAACACGCTGATGGCGCCCGTCACGATCATCATCATGGCCCCCACGAAATACCCCTGATTCCATACGGCAACTGTCAGAATGGTCCCCATGAGCATGGCTATGGCACCTATCGCAATTCCTATGCGCAAAATCAACTTGCTCAATTTGTCAAATTTCAAGAAATAACCCTCGATTAGGTTTCTAAATATAGTTTTTTAGAAATGCAACAAAAAGAACATTAAAAAATATAGTGACTGTTTTTTTCACGTTTCTAACTTTGACAGCCAGCCAGGATAGGAACATGAATATTAAAATTCCAATACTTTTCTGTATTTTCGCCCATTTTGCCATCGCAGGCGGGTTAAATACTAACACCAACCAGTCTATCGCCTACCAGAGAAACGTCGCCCGATACGCGACCACCGAAGCGGACGCGCCGATTTACAACCCGGCCGGAACAGCCTTCATGAACGACGGTTGGCACATTTCGCTAAATTCGCAGGCATTCTGGCAGTCCCGTACCATTGACACGGAATCGCCCCTTTTCGGCGGAGAAAAGGAATTCAAGGGCTTGGCCCAAATTCCAGTCATGCCGAGTCTACTCGCATCCTGGCACCGCGGCAACCTCGCTATTTCCGGCTATTTCGGCATTACCGGTGGCGGCGGAAAGCTCGACTACAAGAAGGGAATACCCTCGTTCGAGGCCGCCATTGCCCAAATTCCAGGAGCACTCACCTTGAATGGTCTCGAGGCAACAGCCTACGATGTCGATTTTTCGCTCAAGGGCACCTCCTATATTTTTGGATTCGGTCTCGGTGCCGCCTATAAGATCCACGACATGTTCGCGGCCTACCTGGGAGCCCGTTTCAGCTACGCATACAACCACTACGAAGCAAGCCTCACGAACATTCAGGTGAATCCGAAGAACAAGCAACTCGGACTCGACGGCAGCATGGTCGAAGCAGCCGCGACCTTCAACGAATTATCTGAAACATTTGCCGAATACGCCGATCAAGCCGCAGGAGCCGCCAAGCTCTACGCTAGCAAGGGCGACAAGGCTAGCGCAGCTGAATACGAGGCAAAGGCGACCGAATACGCAACGAAATCGCAGACCTTCGCAGGAATCGCCCAGTCCGTCGGCGACAAGGAACTTGACGTGACTCAGACTGGCTGGGGCATCACCCCAGTAGCAGGCCTAGCCTTCAACTACAAGCGTCTTTCGATAGGCGTCAAATTCGAATACAATACCGCCATCGAAATGGAAAACGACACCAAGAAAAACGACGTGAACATCGAAAGCTTCGAAGATGGAGTCAAGGGTGACAACGACATCCCCGCCTCGATTTACGCAGGCATCGCCTATTCCATTCTCGACAACGCCCGCATCTGCCTCGGTTACGGTCACTGGTTCGACTCCAGCGCCGACCTTCCGGGCGACCAGGAAAAGTACGCCGATGGCACCGACGAATTCCTTTACGGAGTCGAAATCGACTTCCTGACTCGCTGGACTATCAGCGGTGGCGTTCAGGTGACACGCTACCACCTGTCCGATGAATACCTGAGCGACATGAGCATCATTCTCGACAACACGACTTTCGGCTTCGGTTTCGCCTTCCGTGCAACCGACTGGCTCAAGTTTAATGTCGGCTACTTCCATTCGCTCTACAACAATTCCGAAGAGACCGAAACATACGGCATCAACACCTACAAGCGTTCCAGCCGCGGTGTCGGCATCGGCGCCGACTTCGATTTCTAGCCAGTCAATTCACCGAATTACAGGAGAAGGCCTCTGCTTAACGCAGAGGCCTTCATATAAAGGGGCAGTTGTAAGCCGGGTTCTGTACCTCCTTGCGGAGGCGATGACCATCTCTCTGGGTCAGCCGTTACCGACCGCCTCAAGCAACCTACCCGAATTCCAGCTGGTGCGGGCCGCCCCAGGTTCACTTGCGTGAACGGAATTCTGCTTGGTCTTGCACCGGATGAGGTTTACCGTGCCACTCCTGTCACCAGAAGTGCGGTGAGCTCTTACCTCGCCATTTCACCCTTACCTGCCTTGCGGCCGGCGGTTTACTTTCTGTTGCACTTTCTGTCGTGTTTCCACGCCTGGACGTTATCCAGCATCCTGCCCTGCGGTGCCCGGACTTTCCTCCAGCATTGCTGCCGGCGGCCATCCGCCACCCCTCCACAAATATAAAAAAGTTTTCACAGCAAAGCTAGATTTTGAATACTCCTCTTTTCTATATTATGCGCCATGCGCATTATCTTGTTCATCGCCATTCTCGCTATCCTAGCCCAGGCACAGGATACCCCAGGCGCATTCAAGATCGATTCTATTCGCTACAATATCGGTGACGCTTTTGACGACTCCAAGTACCACACCAAGTACGACAAGTGGGCCTACGACTTTTTGAACCTGATTCACATCGAGACCCGGGAATCCACGGTCCGGAAACTGCTGCTCTTTAACGAGGGCGAGTCGGTGACGCCGTTACAGGTGCAGGAGGCGGAGCGGTTCCTCCGCAGCCAGAACTTCCTTTCGGACGCAAGCATCGACATTACAAGCGAGGGTGGCAAGAACGTCGCCACCGTGAACACCAGCGACAACTGGACCTTGTCGGTGCCCGTGAGTTTCGGTTTTTCGGGGAGCGAGTGGAACTACGACAACCTGAACTGGGGTATCGGCGTGCAGGAGAGCAACTTCCTCGGCCTCGGGCAGAAGCTGGGGTTCTACTTCGGCCACGACGAGTTCCGGGACATGTGGCAGGTGGAATACGGCGACCCCCATTTCCTGTTCCGCTACAACCACCTGGATTTTCTGTACAGCTACAACACCGACGGCTACCTGGCCAGCTGGCAGATGTACTTGCCTTTCTTGAGCCGGAGCATTAACCAGTGGGCCTACACCCTGGCGGGTCTCAAAAACAAGCGTTACGCCTACTACTACGGGAGCGGGGACCTGCCCCAGGGAGCTTTCCGCTATTTTTCGGCTGTGGATTATGAAGCACAGGCCACGAAAGTGGACGCTACCCAGCCTGCATCTTCTTCTGCTGATGCAGAGGCCGCTTCTACCGACGCAGATCTTACGGTGGCTCAACAAGATGTCCAGCCGGCGGAACTGCCCGAATACAATGGCGACAAGACGGTGAAACTCATGAAGGTGGAGGACTTTATCGAGGATTCACTGAGCTTCAGGTTCAGCCGCTCCTTTGGGGGGAGCCTCCGCAAGTTCTACCTGGGGGCCACCTACGACTACCATCGGGAAACGGCCAGCAAAGGACGGTTGTACCGCTACAAGTTCACCTACGACGACCAGGTCTACGCCATTGACTCCGCCGCGGCTTGGGACCTGTGGCTACCGGAGCGGAAGGATTCCCGTCTGGGCGCCTACGTGATGTATTCCAATATCCGCTACGAAAAAATCAAGAACTTCCACAACGTCAAGTGGACCGAGGACATCGAGAAGGGTTACCTCCTCAAGGCCCAGGTTTCCAAGAACTACGAGCAGCTGGGCTCCGACAACAACGATATCCGGCTGGATTTCTGGACCGAGATGATGCTGGGCGGCGGCATGAGCCACCTGACCCTGAAAAGCGAGATGAACTTCTACCTGGACCACGGCGAGCCCCACGACTACTACGGGAAGGTCTCGGGCGAGTACATCTTCCACCCCAACAATTCCTTTTCTACAGCACTATCCGGTCTTATGGACTTCTACGAAAAAGCCCGCCTGGGTAGACAGTTGACCCTGGGCGGCATCAACGGCTTTGCCGGGTTCCCCACCGGATTCTATGCAGGGCAGGCACGGGTGTTCGGAAACCTGGAACAGCGCTACTTCCCGGATTTTGAGCTGGCCACCATGCGGCCCGTGCTCGTGGTCTTCGGGAGCGTCGGCGAGACAGCCTGGGACCTGAAGGACATCAACCGCAAGGACCTGATCTACCTGGCCGGTTTCGGAGTCCGTTTCGCCCAGACCAAATCCATCAGCCGCCTCATCAACAAGTTCGACGTGAGCATTCCGCTGAACGGAGTTCGCAAGGGCGAACCCCACTACTCCATCATCACGACCTACAACCTGTAGCATAAAGCCGCAGGAAATGTCCGCGAGCCATCTTTTTTGTTGCAAAAATGTGATTTTCCTTAAATTTTTCGTTTTTTTGGGGATTTTCTGTCTTATCGGGCTATTTTTTCGTATTTTAATGTCGTCGGGTACAGATAGTCGTTTTCCCCGCCGTTAAGACTTTGATTCTATAGGTAACACGATGCGATTTGTTTCGAAATTCATGAGCGTCATTGCCCTTGCGACAGTAGCCCCCTTTGCGCAACTTGCACAACAGCCCCAGATGGCAAATATTCAGCTCATGCAGGATTCCACCACAAACCAGCCCATGAAGATGGACTTTTCCAAGCCTCTAGTCGGCATCAGCGATCCGGGAATCCTATTTAGCCATTTCGCAAACAAGCCCCTGCTCATCTATTACTTCAGCCCCAAGTGCCCGCACTGCCAGCGTCATTTTCCCGAAATGCAGAACCTGATGAAGGAATACGAACCGAAAGGCCTTACCGGCATCGCGATTGGACTCGGCGGCGGCATCAAGAAGAACGACATTCGCAAGTTCATTGACGAATTCCATGCGGTCATCCCCGTATTTCAGGATACCGACTACAAGTTCGCGCCCGCCTACGGTACGGGCTACATCCCTGTCGTTTACCTTGTTCAGAAGGACGGGACATTCTACCGTTACGAGACACTGGACGAAGCCAACATGAACCACATGAAAGCGACACTCCAAAAGATGTTCAAGTAATTGCCGCAAGACATGTCAGGAATATGAAAAGAGGCCCCCGGAAGGGACCTCTTTTCGTACTCACGGCGGGAGTCTACACCGCTACGCGGCGTAGCTCCGGCTTCGGCTCGGATATGTCGGCAAGCGAGCTTGCCGGCGCATCACTCGCCTTACGCCGTAGTCGAACCGGGTTCGCCTCCCCTAAAAATTAAATAGTCTGGACACCAACGGTGTCCAGACTTTATACTCACGGCGGGAGTCGAACCCACGACCCCCTGCTTAGAAGGCAGCTGCTCTATCCAACTGAGCTACGCGAGCCCGTCCCATTGCAGGGTTGCCACCAATAATAGCAAATTTTTGCGCCGCTCAGTACACCTATCCCTACTTTTCAAGAAAAAAACGCAACTTATCTAAAAGAGGAAGACTATAATCACTCAAAGATGACCTCCTCTAGGGGTTATTGCTATATTGAAAACAGTCCTGCAAATCATGAGGTTTGGATATGAAAAGACCGAGGGTTCAAAATCGGTGATTCGACATCAAGACCGATATCTATTCCGTAACAGAAGATGGCTTCCAATAAAAAATCGCCCATCGTAGGCAAACTTACCTACAGAAAACAAATTGGACAGTCCATTATTTGCGATAAAGTTCTAGATGAAACGGACTCCATTAAGGAACTGAAGCGGTCTCGCTACAAGTTTAAGAACTGGTAGTTGCCACGAAGCAAGACTTTTCATATATTTATGCACGTATCAACATATTTGCATAGACCTTAAACGCCGGTCTGCTCCATGGAGAATTTTATGAAGATTGTCGACATTCTAAAACAAGACAAAATGAGCCTATCCTTCGAAGTGTTTCCGCCGAAGAAGGAAACAAGCCTCGATAGCGTGAAAACCGCAACAGAAGCGATTGCAGCTCTTGGCCCCTCTTTCATGAGCGTCACCTACGGCGCCGGTGGCGGCGTAAGCCACTATACCCTCGACATTGCAAAGAACATCAAGGAAAAGTTCAACATTCCGATGCTCGCGCACCTCACATGCGTCTCGAGCAGCAAGGAGACCGTGCACCAGCGCATCGAGGACATGAAGTCTGCAGGCATCAAGAACGTGATGGCCCTGCGTGGCGACCTTACCCCCGAGCTCCTCGAGAACGGCCGCGAGAACTGCGACTACCACTACGCCGTGGAGCTCATCCGCGAACTCAAGAAAAGCGATGCAGATTTCTGCATTGGCGCTGCCTGCTACCCCGAGAAGCATCCCGAAAGCAGGACACAAGCCGAAGACATCAAGCACCTCAAGGAAAAGGTCGACGCGGGCGCCGACTTCCTCACCACGCAGATGGTCTTCGATAACAACCTGTTCCTGAATTTCATGTACAAGCTACGCGAGGCGGGCGTCACCTGTCCCGTACTCCCCGGAATCATGCCCATCACGAACGCAAACCAGGTGGAACGCGCCATCAAGCTCTCCGGCTCGTTCATGCCACAGCGATTCAAGTCGCTCGTCGACAAGTTCGGGAGCGATCCCGAGGCCATGAAGCAAGCCGGCATCATCTACGCAAGCGACCAAATCATCGACCTATATGCGAACGGCATCACGAACGTGCATGTGTACTCGATGAACAAGCCCGACGTAGCCGAGGGAATCCTGAAAAACGTATCCGCGATTCTCGGAAAGAACTTCCTCGCTTAGGCAAAAAAGCCCTCTTTGCTTCAATCGAGATCGCTAAACACCCAAAAGCAGGCTTTTTAAAAAAATTTGACAAAAACAAGACACTTTTCCCCAATTTCTTTATGTATATTGGGTATATGGTGCCGTATGCGCCCACAAGTTTAAAAACAAAAAAGGATTAATATGCTCTCTTACGCAGACGCCTACAAGATCGCCGCCGACGTCCACAAGAACCAGACCGACAAGGCTGGCGGCCCCTATATCGATTTTCTGCAGAACGTTGCGGACTACCTCAAGAACAAGGGTGAATCCGAAGACGTGCAGGTACTCGCCATCTTGCAGGACCTGATAACCGACTCCACCAAGAAGACTCCCGAAGAAGTCATCGCGATGGGCGTCCCAGCCGACATGGTCGACATGATTCAGAAAATGACTTACCACAAGAATCAGGGATGGATCGATGAATACAGCTGCAAGCTGATGGCCGAAGGTGTCCCCGCCGAAGAAGCGAACTACGAAGCCCGTGAAAAGGAATTCGTGAAATTCATGGAAACTCTCAAGAGCAATCCGCTGATGGCAAAGGCCAAGAGCGCCATTCTGAATGTGCTCATGGACGACAAGTACATCAAGCGTCAGGAACGCCGCGAACTCAAGACCAAGTTCCGCCTCAAGAAGTATCAAGCGGCAATCGAAGCCCTCGGCGTGTAGTTCAATTCAGAATTCAGAGACAATTTTATGGCAGACGAAAGTCTGCCATTTTCTTTTTGCGTTCCATCGCATTCCCATTGCAGTTCATCATAAGAGTTTTATCTCACATCAAAAAACAGTAGCCGAAAAAGCCGTATTTTGCTATTTTTACGCGCGTAATTTAAGAGTTCCCGTAAACCATGCGGGGCAAAACAAAAAGGAACACAACCATGGCAAATAAAGTCTATAACTTTAGCGCAGGACCGTCTGTCCTGCCCGAACAGGCACTCAAGGAAGCATCTGCTGCATGCATCGACTACGCAAATAGCGGCATCAGTATCCTCTCCATGAGTCACCGTTCAAAGCCGATCGAAAACATGTTCGCCGAAACCGAACAGTTCCTTCGCGACTTGATGGGCATCCCTGAAGACTACGACATCGTTTTCCTCGGTGGTGGTTGCTCCCTTCTGTTCTGCATGCTCCCGATGAACTTCCTCGACCAGGACGCTACGGCAGACTACGCTCTGACAGGCGTTTGGGCAAACAAGGCTTACAAGGAAGCCAAGCAGTTCGGTAACGCTCTCGCCGCTTGCGACACCAAGTCCGAAACTTACAGCCGCATCGACAAGAACCTCAAGCTCAGCGACAACGCCACGTACCTCCACGTGACTGCCAACAACACCATCTACGGTACGGAATGGCACAACTTCCCGAAGCCGAAGTCCGGCTTCCTCATGGCTGACGTGAGCTCCGACTTCCTCGCCCGTAAGATCAACGTGTCCGACTTCGGCGTTGTGTACGGCGGCGCCCAGAAGAACATCAGCTGCGCTGGTGTGACAGTCACTATCATCAAGAAGGGTCTTCTCGGCAAGGTGAACCGCACCATCCCGACCATGCTCAACTTCCAGACCCACATCGATGCTGCCAACATGTTCAACACTCCTCCGGTATTCGCCGTGTACGTGATGAACCGCACCCTCAAGTGGCTCAAGGAATTCGGTGGCGTTGACGCTATCGAAAAGGTGAACCGCTCCAAGGCTGCTCTCCTTTACAGCGCCCTCGACAACTCCAAGGTGTTCGTCGGTACCGCAGCCAAGGAAGACCGCTCCATCATGAACGTTCCGTTCGTGTTCAACAAGGACGTGGTTGCCGCTGACAAGGCAGACGATCTCGCCAAGGAATTCCTTGAATTCGCTAAGGCCCGCGGCCTCCAGCAGCTCAAGGGTCACCGCTCCGTGGGCGGCTTCCGTGCCTCCATCTACAACGCGATGCCGGTCGAAGGCGTGCAGGCCCTCGTCGACTGCCTCGGCGACTTTGAGAAAAAGGTGCTCGGCTAATTAGCCCAAGCCTTATCAAAACCATTCAAAAAGCCTCGGTTTTCACCGAGGCTTTTTTGCAAACAGTTTTTTCCGCCCGTTCGCATGCTCAGAGCAGGCTCCAGCGGGAATTTTCAAATATTAGTCTTCACTCTTCTTGAACTTGTTCACAACGTCTGGCACGATGTCCATGACCTTCGATACAAGCGAACTGTCCTTGCTAATGGGCATCACGCGCACGTCGTCGCCCTTGATGACGAGGAATGCGACCGGTTCCACCGAGGCTCCACCGCCAGAGGCAGACGTGTCACCCTTACTCTGGTGACCGCCAAAGCCGAAGCCAACCGACACGCGACTCACGGGGACGACCGTGGATTCTCCGGCCTGAATGGGGTTACCGATAACAGTCTCCGCCTGCGTGATGAAACGGAGCTTTTCCAAAAGAGTTTCTGCAAGTTTTTCAATAGCCATGATTTTAATATAACAAATAAAAGTTAAAAACGAGCCTCGTAAATGCGGTCGCTGGCAGTAAAGAACCGATGTTCTAGGTCGAACCAGGCCATATAACCCCAAGCAACGACCACACGACCACCGGCCAATCGACTTGCAATACCATAGGCACCTTCCCCTGCGTCAAAATAGACACAGTCGTTCGCCGGGAATATTTCCTGCGGTTCAATCTTCCTGAGTTTGGCCGCCCACGCGTCAAATGCCTCGGCATCCACCTGTTCCCAGCTGCGTGCAATATTCCAGCGGAGATTTCCGTCTCGGTAACTCTGCACCAGCACGGGGAAGGTCGACTGGATTCCTAGGAAATACCGAGTCTGGATGGATGCTCGGCCCTGTTCACGATATTCGAAGGGAAGGCTCAGGAATTCCTGAGGGAAGCCTCCATGATAGCCGGGAAACTTGCGCACGAAGTTTTCGAGATCGCCCCTTTCGTAACGGCGGTAGCTGTCATGCCTGAAAATGAATATGCGATTATCGGCGCGAAAGCTCTGTTCCAGAAAATTTCCTCTGAGAATCGAGGTACTGCCCTGAAAATGGCCGCTATTCATGTAGTAATCCAGGGCATAGACATCGCTTCGAAATTCAAGCACGCTCACGTCAAGCGTATCGCCGAGCATCACCGCGTAGCGGTATTGCAATTCACGCGTTAATGCTGGAGCATCTTCTCTATGCACGGACTTGTCCGAGAACAATGCCGGCTGGATCGACTTATACGAAATCGTGGCATAATCCACCGGGATATCATCTTTTTCGCAGCCGACAAGCAGGGCTACGGCAAAAGCCGCAACAGTCCGCCAAGCTAATCGAGAAAAGGAATGCATGCGAGAAATTTAGTAAATAGGTCACTCGACATAGCTGCAGTATTCCCGCAGCGGACACTCTCGGCAACGATTCGTCGCCAGGCGGCAGATAAAGCCATTGCCGCCCTCCTCCAAATAAAACTGCAAGCTATGGGCGGCAAGGTAGGCTGCAGATACATCCTCACTTTTAGCCACAGATCCCGAAACAGATTCTACCAGCTCTCGGGCGACGGCCACATAAAG
>NZ_CALEFV010000063.1 GCF_937877005.1 uncultured Fibrobacter sp.
GTCTTGCGGACGAAATCCTTTTCCTTCTCGGGAGCCACGCGCACGAACGCACCGAAGCAACGCTGATACAGGGTTTCCTTGTCAAAAATGCAGTCGCTGCTGCGGCATTCGCTGAGCTTGCCGTCCATCATGAAGAGAGTCTTGGCAAGTTCGGGGCGCATACGCACTTCGAGCTTACGGGTACGTGCCTTGAGGCGAACACCGTCCTTATAAACATAGGTAAAGCCTTCTTCCTGGTAACGCTGCCAAATGAAGAACTGCAGGTCGTCAGCGGCGCGCAGATGGTAGCTGAACACCGGATTCTGACGGTTGTTGGCCATAGTCACCTGGTTCAGGAAGTTGTCGGCACCGGGATACGGCACCACGACCTTCACGAGCACCTGCGGGTTCACCGGCTTCTTGCTCTTCTTGGCATACTGTTCGTAGGTGAACAGGGACTGAGCGCCGTTAATAATCTTCGGGCGTTCAATATAGAGCACCTTCTTGCCATCGCGATCCTTCAAGCGAAGGTCATCACCCGTAAGCGTCATACCATTATGAAGGAACGGGAAGTCGTCCACATTCACATTCTGGTCGTCATTTCTTTCCATGGTCTGGAAGGCATCGATCAGGGCGGCGTTCGTATGGGTAAGGTTACCGAGGTAGGTACGGATGTTGCTCGAGACGATGGCCATGTTGTGCTTCGTCTTGAGGCGCTTTCCGAGAGCGACATGGTAGTCAAAAATAGTGCGAATCGGGCAGAAACCGAGGAAAAGCTCACCATGGTCCGAAGTCAAATGCAACGGTTCGGAGTCCATCACGATTTCGAGCTTATCATCGGCGCTACGGAAATCACGGGTCAAGTCGTCGTGTTCGGCGATAATTTCGAGCTTGGCCTTGACTTCGTTCTTCCAGAGCATGAGTTTGCGGCGCATGTCCTTGAGGGTACGTTCCAATTCGGAGTCCGTGATATCGCGGCTAGCACGGGTACGGAGCACCGTTATTTCGAGCGTTTCCATATAGGGACGGCTTGCCGGAGAATCGGAATCATCCTCTTCTTCGTCGTCATCGCTAATCTTGTTAACAGCCCAGGGGTCAGCCTCTTCACGGAGAGACATGAAGAACGGGTTAGGAGGATCGCTCGTACGGAACACGGCAATCTGAAGCTGCTTAAGATCGGAATTCAGATGGGCGACGACCTTTTCGAGCGGAGTATCTTCATCGAGGAAGATGAAGAATTCCATAAAGCCCTGGGAATACTGGAATCCATGGAAGCAACCATTTTCATCTAGATTTAGGTGCCGGAGTGCCTTAATTCGGTCAGTAGGATCGTTCGGATTGAGACTCAAGAGGCTAGCAACGAATGCTAGACGGCGTTCCTGCGATTTGGTTAGTTCCATTTTTTCCTCAGTTTTGTTATATACATAAGAAAATCAGGTGCAAATGAGGCACCTTTTTCCCTATCACTTTTTTTCGTCCATAAAAATAGTTTCAAAATGAGCATTTGAGAAAAAAAAACGAAACTTTTTTTATTTTTTTTCAAAAAACAGCGCATTTTTAGTGAACATTTGTGCAAAAAACTAACTTTTTTACTTTTTTTGGGAACGTAGCTCTCTTTTTTTCGCAAAAATGCTATGATTTACAACATAGGAGATATTCCCATGAACTTGCTAGATGTCATTGCCAAAGCTAAAGCCGAAAAGGCCACTTCCCTCGATTTATCCCAAAAAGACTTGAGGATTTTACCGACCGAACTGTTCGAGCTGGAATCCCTTGAAGAACTGATTCTTGACCGCAACATGCTGGTCGAACTCCCCGACGACATCGGCAAACTGAAAAACCTCAAAAAGCTCTCCGTGAGCGAAAACGACCTAATGGAACTCCCCGAGTCCATCGGCGACCTTGTCAACCTGGAGCACCTGTACCTGGGTTATAATAGTCTATCCGAACTCCCGGACACCGTGGGCAAGCTCAAGAAGCTCGAAACCGTGAACATTGCCAAGAACCAGCTTCTGGACCTTACTCTCGAAGTGGGAAAGTGGGAAAACGTCACCAAGCTCAGCCTGCATGACAACATGCTTTCCGAAGTTCCTGCCACCCTTGGCAAGCTCAAGAAGCTGAAAAAGCTCTACCTGGACAACAACGACCTTACCTCCATCCCGGCAAGTCTGTCTCATCTGGAATCGCTCGAGGTTCTGATGGTGTCGGGCAACAACCTGGGAGCCATCCCCTCTGAGTTTAGCAACCTGAAGAAGCTCAAGGAGCTGGTCCTTGACGCAAACCAGCTTGCCACCCTCCCCGAAAGCCTCGCCGAATGCGACAACCTCGAAACCATTTCCGTCGTCGAAAATCCGCTTGAAGGCGGTATTCCGCGTGTGCTCCTGGACAAGAAGGGACTGAACATCGATCAGTAGGCCGGCGCAGAGCGCCGTTGAGCTATGAGGTCGCTACGCTTTGAGGTGTGAGAGGAGTTTCGCTTTGTTATTTAAAATAAAAAAGCAAAAAGAGCGAACGCACAAATGCTCATGGCTCAAAGCGAGCACAGCGAGCGTGCTCATCGCCTTTTTCCTCACTGCCTGTAGCGACTTTTTCGAGCCGGTAAAAAGTACGCCCGAGCCGACGGAGTACAGCTATAATTATTGGCTACTCCAAAGGACCTACCTGTACGAAGGCGAACTGCCCTTACTGGACGCAGATGGCGACTCCATCTCGTCCCTTTACAATGCGCTTAACGACCCCTACACCCGCTATGTCCCCCCCTCAAAAAGCGAAGAAACCTCTTCTCACATCAACACAAGCATTGTCCAGGGAGACATAGGACTCGAATACAGCTTGTTTCCGGGCATGGAACATCCCCTTGTCATCCAGCGAATCTATCCGAACAGTCCAGCCGATAGGGCCAAGGTTCCCCGCTACGGAAACATCCTCGAAATCAACGGTGTCGAAATTACCGGCGATAATGCGTACGCCACCTACGATTCCGTCCTAAGTCAAAACAAGAACATCATCCTTACGGTATCCTCTCAAGACGACACGCTGCAATTCGAGATGGAAAAGGAAGATATTTATGCCCCGACCGTTTTTGCCGACACCATTAACGACATTGAAATCATTACCATTAGAGGGTTCAAACCGTCTACGATTGATGCAAAGGAAGGTACCCTAGGAGAACTGAGACGACATCTTGATTCCACTAGGACAAGTAAAGAGGTGAGGCTACTCGATCTCAGGGGAAATCCGGGAGGCCACATAAGCCAGTGCATCGCCATGGCGGATCTTTTCATTAAAGAAGGTATCATTTCTACAAGAAAATGGAGATCCATTTCGCCAGATGGCGAATCGGTCCATCGCAGCGAGACCGAAGTTGCCAAGAGCGGGGACTCCGGCGAAGACGGAAAGTTTGTGCTCCTTCTAAATAGGGGCAGTGCCAGTTGTACCGAAATATTCGCCGCAGCCCTTCAGGAAGGCCGGGGAATCAAGGTTGCCGGAGAAACTTCTTACGGGAAGGGAATCGGACAAAGTACATGGAGTACCCCCGCCGGAGGTCTTGCCATCATCACGAACCTTGAATTTTTGACACCCAAGGGGAATTCCTACCACAAAAAGGGCATCATCCCCGATTATCCCTGCGAAACGGCTTCCATCCAGTGCGGTTTCGACGCCATTCAAAAGTATTACGAAAGTAGAAAGTCCAAAAAGGAATCAATTAGTCTCAAAGACATTCTTATTTTAAGAAAGGAAAGTGTTGTAGGCGGCGCCTTTATCGAAGGCGATCCTAAGCTGTTCCTTGAACATTAGGAAGGTGAGTCATGTTTGAAAAAAAAATCCTTTTAGCCATTTTCACGATACCGTTTCTCTTGACGGCCTGCACACAGACCGTGAGCAGCGAGGAATCCTCCGCATTTAGGGACTTATTCCCTACTTCAGACGAGACCGACTTTGAAAACACATACGAGGCAGAGCTCTACTACAACTACGTTATGCTAGACTTGCTCTATCTCTATGCACACACCCGTGGAGAACTGGATCCCGATTACAGAGTCTACCTCGGCAAAGGAACCAGCGAAGTTAACGAGGTAAAGGGATACTGCACCGCGAACTTTTTTGATGTCTGCTATATGTACAATCAGATGGCGGATCCCTTTACCCAATATTTCGATCCGTATATCGCAGATCAGGTTCTTTCCGCAGTCATGGAAAGCGAGACCGTCATTGGTATCGGAGCAGAAGTGGAGCCCATTTCCGATTCAACATCGACTAATCTCCGCATCACGGCTATCTATCCGAAATCACCTAGCGAAAAGGCTGGGCTGCAAGAAGGCGACATCATTTATTTGGTGGACGGATTGCATGTCACGACATCCGAAAATTTCAATGCTATGTGCACAGGAAATATCGGAGATGTCATAAGAATCGTCGTCGGGCGAGATGCAGATACAGTTGTCACCGCAGTGACGCTCGGCGAGTACAAAACGCCATCCGTAAAGCTTCATTACGAAGATTCCATTCCCGTCATTGAAATTTTGCACTTCGCCGTAACGACCACCAGCGATAGCGGTACCTATGGCGAATTTATTTCCGCTCTGCAGAAAACTGCCAACGCAAAATCCACGATTATTGATCTGCGCCAAAATCCCGGCGGCGAGACAGACCAATGCGGCAATGCGGCATCGGAACTTCTTTCTAAAGGCGACACAATCATCATCGATATCGAAGCCTTTGTCGATTCCGTCATCGACAAAGGGAATACTCGATACTACCAGTCTTTTGACACAATCGTCTACACAGCACAGACCGAAGGCATCGCCAAAGACCGCTACTATGTCCTCATGGCCAGCGACACTTCTGCCAGTTGCGCCGAGACCTTCATTTCTGCAATTGCCGCCAACAAGAAGTCACCTATCGTAGGCAAACTGACCTACGGAAAAGGTATCGGACAGGCCGTTATTCAAACGGAGATCGGAGGGGGGCTCGCCCTCATCACTGCACTACAGGGATTTGACAAGAACTGGGAAAGCTACCACGACCTGGGAATCGCCCCCGACTACGACATAACCGAGCCCGATATGCAGATGGCAAAAGCAGTTGAGCTTGCCAAGGAAGCAACGGCGCTGCGTACTGCAGGTTACGGGACGAAAAAACTCAATCACTTTTCCAAGACTCGGGTTTATGAATCTAGGAACAAGCTTCCTAATCGCAACGATCTGAAGCTCCGATATAAAATGAAAAATCGTTAGCTACAGATTGCGCATACGAACCATCACATCGGTGGTGTCGTTCGCCTTTACGGCAGGGGCGGCAAGAGTCGCCTCGATTTGCGTACGGATTTCAGCAACCTCTTTCTGGAGCCTAGCCAGACGCTCACCTTCGAGCTTCGGGGCTGCAATCATCGTCTTGGACGCCGGGTTGATCCAGGCTCCCTTTTCGTTCTTGAAACCGAGGTGCAGGTGCGGCCCCGTGCTGCGACCAGTGGAACCCACGCGCCCGATGCACTGACGGGCAGACACCTTGGCACCGACACCTACCCCGCGGGCAGAAAGGTGCATGTACCAGCTTTCGGAATTGTCCCTGTGCCGAATGGCAATCTTGTTGCCGCTATACTGGTCATAGCCGGACACCGTGACGATACCTTCGGCGACGGCATAGACGGGAGTGCCGGTGGGGCTGCCGTAGTCGATACCGGCATGCATCTTGCGCTGCCCCGTAATTGGATGGATGCGGTTGCCGAATGGGCTCGTGACATGCAAGCGATCAAGCGGATAGCGCAGGCCATCGTAGACAAGCGCTTCGCCCTTTTCAGTGTAGTGGGCGTTGAAGGAACTCTTCGGGTCCGGATCTTCGTAGCGGAACGCCTCATGGTGCCCCACGATGCGGCCGTCGAATTCGGCGTAGACGACCTTGCCCGAAATCCAGATGGAATCCTGGTAGAAGGCTTCTTCCAGGAGAATGCGGAAACGGTCGCCAGCGCGTGCCAAGGGGAAAGCCACCTTGCACTGGAGCACTCCACTCACGATACCCACCATGCGACCGGGAATGCCGACCTTGAAAAGCGTACCGTTCAAGGTACTGCCCTCGGTGAGTGCCCCTTCGAAAATGGACTGGCGGCGAGTCACCGGCTTTTCGATAAGGCTGTAGACATAACCCGAGTCGGTGCGGCTAAGCATGTGGACCGTTGCCGGGTTCGGGGCATAGCGAAAACGCTGCACGCTTCCCAACGAATCAAGTGCGGCATAAAACACTTGACCTACGCGAAGTTTTGAAAGTTCTACACTATCCTGAAGGGCGAGTACAATTTTTCCGCGTTCCTTTTCGTTGATCTGCATACGCACCAGCACCTGGAAGAGACCATCACCAGCCCGAACCGTATCATTTTCGACAACCCAATTTCCCGGCAAAGTCTGAGCGCGCTCAATTTCGGCATTCAGCGAATCAATCTTATTTTGGAGTCTTGCGCCCTCCGTCCTGAGATTCTGTATTTTTTCCTGTTCATTGCAGCCAAGAAGCAGAATCGCCACCAGGATAGACAGCGCAAAAGAAAAAAAATTTTTCACGGACACCTCGTATTAGACAATGCAAATATAAAAAAGGTTCCACGCCTATGACGTGGAACCCTCAAAAACATGTCGCAGTATATTACTGTGCTGCAGCAGGCGCGGCAGGAGCGGCTGCCGGAGCAGCGGCAGGCTTAGCTTCAGCCTTCGGGGCTGCGGCGGCAGGAGCGGCAGCGGGCTTAGCTTCGGCCTTCGGAGCTGCAGCGGCAGGAGCGGCAGCGGGCTTAGCTTCGGCCTTCGGAGCTGCGG
>NZ_CALEFV010000064.1 GCF_937877005.1 uncultured Fibrobacter sp.
ATTTTTTCCTCAGTTTTGTTATTTACAATAGCAAAATGCGGGTGCAAACAGGGGCACCTTTTATAATACTATCATATTTGTATCCTAAAAATAGCATCAAAACACCCTTTTGAGCAAGTTAAAGACAATTTTTTTCATTTTTTTTCATTAATGCCCCCTATTTATAGTGAACATTTGTGTAAAAATCATACTTTTTTACTTTTTTTGTAGAATGTTTCATCTTTTCGGGACAAAAATGCTATGATTTACACTATAGGAGATGTTCCCATGAACTTGTTAGACATTATTCATAAAGCTAAAGCCGAAAAAGCCACCTCGTTAGACCTTTCCCAAAAAGAACTGAGAATTCTTCCTCAGGAACTTTTCGAACTGGAAGACCTCGAAGAGCTAATCCTCGACCGTAACATGCTCGTGGAACTTCCCGACGACATTTGCAAGCTGAAAAAGCTCAAAAAACTGTCCGTAAGCGAAAACGACCTGATGGAACTTCCTGAAACCATTGGCGAACTTACAAATCTTGAACACCTGTACCTGGGCTACAACAGCCTGTCCGAACTTCCGGATTCCGTCGGCAACCTCAAAAAGCTCGAAACGGTGAATATTGCCAAGAACCAGCTTTTGGACCTCACCCTCGAAGTCGGCAAGTGGGAAAACGTCACCAAGCTTAGTCTCCATGACAACATGCTCTCCGAAGTCCCGGCAACACTCGGAAAGCTTAAAAAGCTCCGCAAACTCTACCTCGACAACAACGACCTGACCAGTATTCCGGCCACCCTCGGCCATCTGGAATCGCTCGAAGTCCTGATGGTGTCGGGCAACAACCTTGGCGCAATCCCCTCGGAATTATCGAACCTGAAAAAGCTCAAGGAACTGGTACTCGATGCAAACCAGCTCGCCACCCTCCCCGAAAGCCTCGCCGAATGCGAAAGTCTCGAAACCATTTCTGTGGTAGAAAACCCCCTAGAAGGCGGAATTCCGCGCGTGCTTTTGGACAAGAAGGGACTGAGCATCGATCAGTAAGCGCCAAAGGCGCAATGTGGAATGTGAGCGACTGCGTCGCAATGTGAAGTGTGTAATGACTAATGAAAAAACTCCACATTTCACATTACACATTACTCATCGTCTTTACAATTCTACTAATATGCCGGCTTGCACGTAGGCGTAGCCTTTGCCTTCGTGATCAAGGAACTGGTAGCCGCCCATCAACATAATTGACGAATAGTCGCCGTTCTTGATATCGAAACCACCGCCGGCACGCCAGAACATCTGGTGTTTCGAGCCAAAAAGGTACCCCCAGTCGCCGGTTGCTACCGGAAGAGTGCGTGACCCGATCGGAAGCCTAATCCAGACGCTTCCCGAAACAGGAATCAGGCTCACATTGTCAATTTCCTGGTAACCCGATCCCACGCCAAAGAATAGCATTTGGTCGATCGGATACCACCAATGTCCATACACGTTCAAGTTGAAATTCTTGATTTCGCTGACATGGTTCACCACTCCACCCTGTATATCCATGGTAAAGGCGTTCGCCGGAATGGCGGCAAACGCTAACGCAAACAGGAAGGCCGAGAAAAACTTTTTCATTCGTCGCTCCTTGCCTCGCGAGCCCAGCCACCGCTCTTTTCGCGTTTGAAGGCCATGAAGAACCCCTTGAGCATCGCATAGTTCATTGAAAGGAAGTAGTAGCCGCTGGGCACAATCCTGAAGAGAGCGACCAAGAAAGCGACCGTCATTGCACCAAAGAATACCTGGTAGAAAAGTCCACTAGTGAGCAAACAAGCATTGGCTACATACAAAAGAATCAAAATGTGCGGCGAGAACCAGCGCAGAATCTTATGGGAAAAGAACAAGTACGCAAGCAGAGGGTGTAGCGGATTCAGTAAGGGCAAGTAAGAGAACAGGTAGTTGAAGTTTGCACGGCCGATGCGCACCTTGCGGCGAAACTCGCCGCTTGACTCCTTGGAAGTCTGTTCCGTACCGATGGCACTTGTAACAAAAGTACAGTAGTAGCCCTTTTCAAGAACCTTGGTCGTCACAAAGAAGTCGTCCATCACACTCTTCTTGACAGGCAGTTCCGTATACAGTTCTCGGCGAATGGCGTACAGTGCGCCGTTACCGCCAATGAGCATATCGAGCACGCCTTCAAACTTTTTGATTTCCGATTCCAAATCCCAGTAGGAACTTTCACCGCGGCCAAGCGTTGAACCACTCTTGTCCGAAAGAATCAGGTGTCCGCAGGCACAACCAATCTTAGCGTCCTGGAACGGAATCACCAGCTTGCGCACCACATTCGGGAAAAACATCGTGTTTGCATCGCAGAAAAGCAGGATGTCGTTCTTTGCAATTTTGTTTAAGCGGTTGAGCATGGCTGCCTTGCCCGCATTCTTCGGGGCCTTCACCAGCGTAATGCCCTGGTCCGCATAGCGGGCGACAATTTCGGCAGTCCTATCTGCGGAGCCGTCGTCGCCAATCAGCACTTCAAGCTTATCCTTGGGATAATCCAGCTCCAGGATATTTTGAATCTTGCGCTCAATGACAGCTTCTTCGTTGTATGCCGAAATCAGAATGGAGACCGTCGGGAGATCCACATCGCCCTGTTCCGGAGACTTGCGACGCTTGAAGATTTCACTCACGAACGGGAGCGTCATCGGGAACAGCAGGTAGCAGTGCACCAGCAAAAAGAGCAGCAACCAAAAAGCGACCTGGATGTAAAACAGAGCCTGTTCGTTCATCGAGAAATCCACTCCTTTTCCTTTTCAAGAAACTGGTACAGCATATACCGCAACTCTTCGGGCGACATGGAATCCGTCACCGTCAAGATGCTCATGCCCTTGGGGGCGACTAGCACAAATGCCGGGAGGGCATGCAGCTCCCATACATCAAAATAGCAACGTTGCACCGTATTTTTTTTGCCGTCGCACACGATGGAGTCCTGAGAATCGGCATCAAGCTTCACTGCATAGAACTTCGTATTCAAAATGGACGCTACCGTCGGATTGTTGTAGACATTCGCATCCATGATGCGGCAGGGTACGCACCAGTCCGCATACAGGTCCACAAAAATCAGTCTCGGTTCCGTTTTTGCCTTTTCAAGGGCGGCACCGTAGTCCATCCATTGCACCAGGGATTTAGGCTCGTCCTTCTGCGCGACAGGCGCATTCTTGGCAGGCACCGAAACGGCAAAAGATAACGCCAGCAGGACAAGCGACAGGTGTAGGATCTTCTTCAGACTAGGCATCAGTCGTCGCCCCCCTTCTCCGAAGAGGT
>NZ_CALEFV010000065.1 GCF_937877005.1 uncultured Fibrobacter sp.
TCTTCATGAGCTCTCCTTACAGTTATCAAAGTTTTCAAATCGTCAGAGACAATTAACGTCCAAAATCGATTGTCAACCTCGGTAATAATTTTAGAAACACCTTCTTTATCGGATGGGGCGTGTACTAAGACTTTTCTCCGTAGAACCTTTCCAAGCATTTCCACGGTGAATCCTCTTTCACGCATTCTCTCAAAAGCGTGCCTTGTGATATTCATCTATTGACCTCTCTATTATAGAAAATGTATATACACTTGTCAATACACATTACAATACACATTGAAATACATGTTTTTTACACCTCGTCCTTATCGGCAGGGCTATATTTTGAGCAGAACAAATCAACCCCAATCAACTGCTGGTTTTCCACATTGCAGTCCTTCATCTGCTTGAAAAGGCGAATCAAAGCCTTGCTTTGAGCAGTCGCCCGTTCGCCCTTGAGCACCGTCATGAGCATGTAGATACCCTGTTCGGTAAAGGCGTAGGGGGCATATTTTATGTTAGTCCCCCGTCGATTGTTGTTCAAGGACGAAATTTTCGACCTTGAACATGTTTCCGCCTCCTTTAAAGTTAATTGGAAACGAAAATCTTCATCAAATTTTTCGATATTATTTTTCACCTGTTCGTTAAATCTCTTTGTCGTATACCCGTAAATCTCGGCCAGGTCGGCATCGAGCATCACCTTGACCCCGCGAATGGTGTATATTCGCGATTTGAGCAGGGTTTCGTCAATAAGCGGGAACTCCGATTTGACTGGCGCAACCGCCATATCTTTCTTTTTAGCCATATAGCCTCCATTTGCCGCATGTTGCGGCTGGTTGATGTTAGAGGCGTCCCCTTATTCCTGCACCAAGGTCAAAAATTTTGACCTCGATAAAATCGGAATAAAAAAAACGCGATTCTCCATTTGACAGAGAACCACGTGCAGCTTTAATGTACCTAATATCTAAAAAGTTGGCAAGGGGCCTAAAGAAATTTTACAAGTGCGTCAACCACACCCAATTCAGTGACTTTGTTTTGCTGCAGGCTTTCATCGTCCCATTTCTGGGAATTACCGTTATCCCAAATTTCATGGGGCCACACTTGGAACATTTCGCACTTTTCGTCTTTAACAATTTGACGAATTTTTTCGTAATCTTTATCCAAGGCGCCTTTCAGCGAAATGTTCACGGCACTTTGCTCCAGCGCGAGTATCAGGCAATGCGGCGTTCCTGCGGGTTGGAACACGCGGCCCACTAGCGCATGGAAATGGCGGTCAACAAAATCCTGGAGCCGTTCTGCATAATCGGGTTTTTGCCAGTCCGGCAAATATACGGCCCAGAAGTAGTAATTGTCGCCCAGCAGCTCCAAAAAATCTTCGCGGAATCTCTTTCGGGTCTTCTTCTTGAATTCGTCACGTAGGGACGAATGCTTAGAGGTGTAGGTCTTTAGCACGTACAAGAAGTTTATGTTGTACACCTTCAGCAGGAGCGTGTCGCGGTCAAAGAGGCGATTGCGGAAATGGCGGTTGCGCTTGCCCCACATATCATCTTCGCTGGGCTCAACGATATCCTTTGTTTCGCCTTTCTTCGAAAAATACGGATCGTCGTACTGGCCGTCGTTTTCGTACTTTGGGACAAATCCGCGGATAAAGAAGTTCGGCGTGACGCTGTAGCCTTCCGTCACCGAGTCCCTGTAGCGAACTCCTTGATGGACACCCGAACTATAGCATTCGTCATTGCCATCGACAAAATCGGGAGAGAAAAAGTCCTGGACAATGTTCTTGGCGTAGGTGTACTGCTTTGCAACCGACTGGCCGAGCACCTCGTTTTCTTCTTTATAATACTTGCTATCGCCAATGTGCCAAATGCTTTCGCTCCCGTCGGCGAATATCAGCGACTTTTCCTTGTACAGGTGGTCGATTATCTTGCCGTCTTCGTTTTTCTTCAACTTCGCGACTTCTTTATCCTGATCGCTGATGAGGCTGTCGATCATCGCCTCGAAAACGTTGTTGAACGAATTTGCAATCAGGTATTCCTTCGCCTTTACGTTCTTGTTGGTGTACCTGGCGCCCCAACGGAAAAACGCCTCCATTATGTTGTAGAGTTTCAGCAGGCGGTCTTCGAAATATTTGTACTTGATACGGCGAAGCTCGCGCTGCCCGCGTTCGCATTCCAGAAGGCGTGCGAACTCCTGCCTTTTGAGCGGAACGTAGAACTCGCTCTGCGGCATTTCGAACCCGAACTCGTCCTGGATAAACTTCATCGCGGAGAAATACAGAACAAGCAGACGGTCATCCAGATCGAAAAACTTCTTCTTGTTCACCAGTTCCATGTAGATTGGCGAATCGCCTTGAATAAAGGGCGTCTTTTTCGCAATGGTCCGCAGCCAGTTAATCCGGTTGTTTCCGCTATGCTTGTTCTTGGCAACAAAGACGAACAGGTTCTGGTTTTTCTTGGGCGTTCCCCGGCTCCTGCCGGGTCGGGCTATATTCTAGAGGCAATCGCCAGCGCATACGCTTGCCGCTCGCCTCCTAGAACCAAGCCTCGCTATGCGAGTCTTGTCCCCAAGGGGTCACTATCCCTAACGCGAAAAGTTGTTCTCATCCGCCGTGTCTTCAGACATTAGTGACTTCCAATAAGCAGGATCATTTAAGTTTGGCTCGCCATAATCCCACCAAATTGAGAATCGTTTCATTTTAGGATTGCAGCAATCCATCGCCTTTTCCAAAGACGATTTATTTTCTTCGGGAAATCTCGCTCCGGTAATAACGCCGCATAAGGAATTTGCCACGGAGAACGAAACAAGTTCACCGGTACTCTTTAACGCTTTGTTTATAAGTAGTAGCCGATATTCTTGTTCATCTCTAAAATCTTCGCATTTTTGATACAGAAATTTTATTCGATCTGGGGTTAAAAACGATTCGCAAGATTGATCAAAAGCATTTCTTATCGGGTTAAGATTATTTGTATAATTGACTACATCACAAAAGGTTTCGCAAGAACTTTTTTCAAAAGAACCCTTAAATTCTTTTTCTAAACACAACTTGTCAAATATTAAACAGACTCCTTTATGATTATCCGCATATTGAGCCCACATCCTTGAACGAGCCCACCCTTTTGACAAATTATTATAATAATTTGTCTGACCACGCTCCGATTTATCTGGAAAAGGAGTATCCATTGAAAAACAGGCCAATCGTACAGAATTTTCCTTTTCTGTCACGGCGTTTAAGAACATGAAGAGCCGTGCTGCACATTCCTCGTTTGTGGGATTGTCGTTAGAAACAACGCCATCATTATGGTGGTCTTGAAATTCCAACGGATCATTCATATTGACAAGCGAACTTAATCGCATTTGCTGACTAAGTAATATTCCTAATGCCGACGAATACGAAGTATAATGAAATAAATACTTACCACCTTCTATTGGCATCGCTTGTTCTAAATCTACGCAAGATGGATATAGCATATTTTTAGCCGTTACTATTCCATATATTGCAACGTGTCTGGATATTTCAACACATTTCTAAAAACATCTTCCAGACGAATCTTTCGCATTGCTTCAACTAGTTTGTTTTTGGAAACAGTACCTTTGAGATAACACTCCCACACAAAAGATGGTTTCAGGAATACCAAATATATTGGGACTAATTGTTCAACGCCCCATTTTAACAATTTGCTCGCGAGAGTACTGATACGCATTCATAAATGACGGCAAATATTCATTAACAAACTTTATATCATAACCCGATTGTTCAAAACCGAGATCGAGAAAACCAGAGCCAGAGAAGAAGAAAAAAATATTTGGTTTCATATATAGCACCATACATTAAATGATTTGTTTTATTTTCCACCAAGGAAAATAATTTTTTGGTGATATCTTAAATTATTTATAAATTCTGCGGTTGTTTTTAATTCGTATCTACGATTTCTATCAATATTTAATAAATCAATATTTTGATTATCAAGTTCTGTAGAACAAATAATTCTGCCATCGTCATCAAAAGTTATCAAGCCTACATCAAACAATCTGTCATAAAGAGGACTCAGTAACAATCCGTTTTCAGAGCTCAATCGCTGTTCGTTCGTACTAACTGACCATGGACGAACATGGCTTGCAAGAAGCAGGCGTTTGTCATTTATTCCAGTTACAACACAACGCCCCTCATATTTTTCAAATAATTTCCTTCGAAATAAGCCTTGCCCTATTCTCGAACGGATAATCGCCTCTCGTTCGGTTTGATTTCTTGTCTCGCCAATAAACTGTTCGTAAGACGAATCACACAGCAAAGCTCCGTTATCCGCTAAAAAGTTCCTATACTGTTTCAAAGAATTACTATACATGTTGTTTCCCCGATCATTCTTCTCGTTGAACAAACTGCTCAAAGAAGCTTTCTGTATAGCAACCTCTAATTCACTCAAAGACATTTCTGTCAAAGGTTTGTCAATCAATCTCCATTCAATAAAATCTTTAGAACATGCGCTTAATCCACTCTTGTAGTGACGTGCTGTAGATTTAGTTTTTATTGCAGAACGCAACATCCAATCATAAAAGGTATTTAAATCTTGCATAATTTTCTATTTCTGAAATGGATAAATAAAAATTTTTAATCTAGGTACAGAACCAGCTTTTAAGCTGTTTTGACAACCTCTAAGAGTTCTTCAAATAATTCATGATGGTACGCAATGCTTTTACGGATGGTTACAAAGTCCTTTTCTGTAAAGATAATATCACCTTTTTTCTTCGTGGCAAGGACTTCTTTACCTTTTATCATGACACTTTTAGAGTGTGCAAGATTGTTACGAATTTGTATGATATTCTCGTCATAGTCTTTGAAAATAAATTTCCTTGATATAGAAACCTTTCTCAGAATTTCATTGATCGTATGAGCTTTTTTCGATGAGTCAAAATCAAAGTTTGAAAGGATTTCCTCAATATTTTTTGCATTCATCCAAACATGTGTGCAATTTTTAGGGCATTCGCCTTTTTCTACAATAAATCCTTTTTCGTTGTCGTTTGCTTTAATGATGTCAACAAGGCCTTTTTTAACCTTTTTTAAAGTTGATTTTTGTATTTCCTTTATTATTTTATTTTTGAAATCCGTCCATTCCGTCGATGCGGACCCCTTCTTAGAATAAAATTCTCGAATAATATCTTCCATCAAATTGTCAAGCTCGCTCACTTCAGCCATGACAAGACCGCGAAGGTTGTTTAAATCGTTCATCTTGCCAACTGTGAGCAAAATTAGATCTTTCATTTTTTTTAAAAGTTTGTCTTCCCATCTTGTTGTATTTTCAAAAAAGAACGAAACGCGGTCTAATTTTTTGTCCGGCAACTCGCTTTGTCCGGAATAAAACAGGACTTCCGTATTTACGCTATTGTCACGAATAAACGATATGAAGTCATCGCCACGATCTTCATCGATATTGTAATCAGAAAAAATAACATCATATTTATCCGAATTCACAAATTCTTCTGCCGATTCTAAATCTTCACAGAAATCGATCTGAGGTTCATAAAATAGTGACTTGATGAATTTGTGCAAAGATTTTTCTTCTTTTGCAAAATCGTCCTTGTGGTCATCAACCCACAAGATTTTGTACTTTAAACTCACTTCATCCCTCTTTTTGAAAAGTGTAATGCAAATTCAGCGCCATTCCCTTTTTTGGATTGCGCTTTGACTGTCCCTGAGAAATCTGATTCCATTATTGTTTTTACATGATAGAGGCCTAAGCCACCTCCATCTGTTGTCGAAAATCGGTAATTAAAAATTTTGGACATATTTTCTTCAGGAATTCCAGCTCCATCATCACGATAAATCAAATCAATAAAATCGGAAGAAATTTTCCAATCAATGTAGATGTTTTTCGCATCGAATTTACTTGAGTTTGAGAGTAAATTGTCAATGATGATTATTATCTTGATTGCTTCAAATTTTGTCTCCCAGATAGCGTCAGTTTGCGCTACATGGAACGAAAATTCTTTATAACTTGTCTGGCAGAAGTTTTCAATATAATCATTGACAAACGCGATGAAATCTTTATTTATTTTATTCGCTCTTACATTGTAATTAACTTTGCTTACCAAACCCGAAATAGTTTCTACTTGCTGATTTAATAGGTATATATCATTTAGTTTGGCAACAATTGTGTCAATATCTTTATTTTTAGCAGCTTCCATTGCGTCATCAAGCGTAGAACGAATGCTGTGAGAAGTGTGTGTTATCGTATGCTGCAATGAAATAAGCTGTTTAACATCAGAATTGACATCCGACGTCAAGAACATATTCTCTCGTTCAATCTGGGCGCTTTTTGCTTCGGCCCGCGCCTGTTGAGCTTTTGCATATTTAGCCTCATATTGTGCCTGATCCTTGGCGGCTTCTTCTTCACGCATTTTTGCTTCTGCTTCGTCAGCGCGTTTTTCTGCAGTCTCTTTTTCTTTTTGAAGTTTTTTTACTTTTTGTTTGATTGACTCGTAGGAATTGAGCCAATTACTGTCAACAACGTTTTTAGCCAAATCATCAAGTTCATCTATTATCTGAGGATTAGCTTCATCAAATAATGAAGGATCGTCGAATATATTTATTAAATCTTTATTGTAATATTCAACTTCAATATTCTTGTCGAAAATCAAAGCTTTTATTAATTGAACAAAATCGATCTTACTCCCAAGATTTTCTTTTATTACAACTTCAGGGGATGATAAATTTTTATCATTTTTTAAAAGCTCACGGCTTTTATACGCCAATTCAACATTCTTGAAATATTCTTTTTTTAAAAAGCCCTCACCCCACAAAACACCTACGACATAGCGTTCTAAGCGTCTATGAGCAGTATCAAAAAAATTTTTTAGTTGTAATGTCGCCTCAGATTCAATTAGACCACCATCTCTGCTAGAGACCTCTTTGAATTCATTAATATCATTTGATTGAACATCGACCCTTCCAAACAAATCTCTTGTTCCTAAAAAACGATTATAGCCTTGAGCAGCACGATGGTCCAATCCCCAGCTATCATCGCCATTGTTCCCGTATGGTAAGATTCTAAAACCATTACGGAATAGAAAAATGGAACCATATCCAACGAGATCTACATTCATTACTTTTTTAAAATTTATCTTCGCTGATTTGTTTAAAAAATAAAGACATATTTGGGCAGACGAAAGACTCTTGTATTTATTTTTTTCTCTTATTTTATAAACAATAACATCGCGATCCGTTAAAGTGGTTTCAATCGTTGTCCCATCTAATCGTACTTCAATTTTAGTTGTCTTTAAATTAATTACATCTAGAATGCTATTCTTTATAGTCCCATTAACAATCTTACTGTCATGAGTTTCTGTTAAATCTCTCGTTTTTTCGTTTTCGCAAATAATCTCTATTTCAAATCCTTGCGTTTCAGAAAAGGGATTAATTAATTTCTCAAGAGATCTTTTCAAATTCAGGATCTTGTCTCTATCCCATGCATCTCGCAAATCGGTAATTTCCAAAATTGTACCACTATTCTTTTTTTGCGGAAAAACAATTTTTTCAACGATTTGCTCATGATCAAATTTAACATCGTCTATTTTCTTTCTTTGATCTTTTTCAAATTTTTCCCAATCAATTCTTATTACATCATATAAATTATTTTTTTTTGTCTTTGTTTTTAACTCTAATTTTTTTCCTAAACGGTCGCAAGAAAAGCGACCAATGCCTTTTGCTCCAGCGTAAAAGCGACGAATGTTATCACGATATGATTTTTGTTTATCGTCATCTTCAGTGCCATCACGCTTTGCTGAAAAACCAATTTTCAACCATTTTTCGTCAATGTCTTTAATAGACATGCCCTTGCCATTATCGGCAATAACAATTCTGTTATAATCAAATGTTATAACAACCTTTGATGCATATGCATCATATGAATTTTTTACTAATTCAAAAATGGCGATTTCATCACTTGTAATCAGGTCTCTTCCGATAAGATCTTTAATCCCTGATGCGGCGCTAAAACTTTTTTTATCCATTCATCACCTCCATCAAGGCTCTTCCCACCTGTTCAGCAAATAATGGCGGGACTGCATTCCCGACTTGTGTGTAACGTGGAACTTCTTTCTTCCTTAATTTACCGCCCGAAGTGTATTTTCCTTTAAATTCGAACCAATCGGGGAAACTTTGAATTCGAGCCTGTTCTCGCACGGTAAGAATTCGTGGTTCTTCGTAATGAACGAGTTCATCTGGAATCGATGTGATCGTTGGAGCCTGAGAATTTGCATCAAGGACCGTAACACCACGTCTTTTCAAATTTTCAACATATCCGTCATCGGGCGTTATTCGCTTACCTCTCGGAGCATTGTCCAACAAATCTCTATGCAACTGAATTACGGTTGCAGAATGGTTGACAAAACGATGGCTATCGACGGCCCCCTGATGATTCTGGAGACCTTGACGCATCAGCCTTTGATAGCCCGATTCTGCACGGCCATAGAATCCTGCCTGAAACCGCTTGGTATCGGGGGACTGGCATGTGCCGTTCGCTTCTTCCAAATCGCCAATGGCATCTTGAATAGTTGTAGATTGCTTGATTCCTTTTTCTCGGCAGAAATTACTTTTGTTGCTCTCCAAATGTGCAAATACTTCGGAGGGATTCGCATTAAGCATTGCGACAAGGATAAATCTGCGTCGCTTTTGAGGAACGCCATATTCAGAAACATCAACTACTTTTGAATCTGTACGATATCCTAGATCTTCAAGTTTGTTTATGACATAGGACGAATATTGAGAAATTCGCCCCTTTTGGCTTTGAAAATGAACGGTAAAGCCATGTACATTTTCGAATATGAGCGCCCTGGGCTTGACTAACTTGACAAACCTTATATACTGTTTAACAAGCTTGTTACGCGAATCGCTCAGATCCCTTTTTCCAGCAAGTGAGAATCCCTGACAAGGCGGGCCCCCTGCTACCAAATCCACCTGGCCTTCCAGCTCACGAAGTTTATCTTCGTTTTCATCCAAAAATTTCTTGATATCATGTTCTTTCACATCCAACCAATCGGGCCACTGGAAATGATGACCATGATCAATCAAATTATACTTCAATGTAGAGAATGCGTCTTTATTTTTTTCAATAGCGAATATGCCTTGCCAACCGGCATTTTGCAAACCAACGGACAAGCCGCCGCACCCTGCGAATATGTCGATATAGCGCATTTACGCCTCCATGCCTTTCACGAGGTTGCCAGGCCTTTTGGCCCTGTTGTCAAGAAATGTTGAATGCATACAATATCTCAAGTTTAATATACATATTTTCACCATTTAGGTAAATAGGAACATCTTTTTTTTGCTTACGTGGAGCGGGGCGTTGCGGGGCCGGCGTCATTCTTCCATCAGTACTACGACATCGTTCTCGTCGTAGTCTTTTTCGAAGGCTTGCCGGTAGCTCGATTCCAGCGCCGCTTGCGGGGTGCAGTTTTCCCTGAACAGGACCATGCCGCTGTCCAGGCATTCCATGTCAAGCTCGCCGTCGGTGTCAATGCAATCCGGCCGGAACGTGGACCATAGGCAATAGTCGGTGAACCCTTCCCGGATGTCTTCTTCGAGCAGGTTGTCGCCCGTGCCCGCCTGGACTTTCAGGAACGCCTTTGCGCTCTTGACCCATGCGAGTATCGCGCCGCCGAACGTGTCGTTTTCCATAAGGCCTCCGCCCCGAAAGATAGATAATGCTAGTGACAGAAAATGACTCGCTAATTATGGCGAATTCGCCACAATTAATTTTCGAGAAATCTCTTGACAGGGGCCGCGCGAGGATTTATATTTGGTGAACAAATGTTCTAGTGCTCAAAATTTCAAACAAGGCGGTTTCACTCGCGCTAGCGAATAATCAGGAGGATAGAATGGCACAAATTAATGTTCAAAACACCAAAATAACTGTTTTGGATATAGACAACAAGGATTACATTTGTCTTACGGATATGGCTGGTGCCAAGGAAAATGATGTTCGTGCGGCCGATGTTATAAAGAATTGGCTTCGCAATCGTTATACATTGGAATTTTTAGGTACTTGGGAAACTATTCACAATCCTGGTTTTAAAGTGGTCGAATTTGACCACTTTAGGAAGGAGGCCGGATTGCCCTCATTCGTGCTGAGTTGTAGTGAATGGATTGAGAAAACGAATGCCATTGGCATAGTCGTAAAGAAAGGGCGTTATGGCGGCACTTACGCCCATAAGGACATCGCTTTTGAATTTGGCTCGGCAATAAGTGTATCGTTTAAGTTGTATCTTATTGAGGAATTCCAGCGGCTTAAAGAAGAAGAGCAAAAACAAATTGGATGGAGCGCTAAACGGGAACTGGCGAAAATCAATTATCACATACATACCGACGCTATCAAGCAGAATCTAATTCCTCCAAAGCTCACTGCACTGCAGAAATCTTTCGTGTATGCTGATGAAGCAGATATGCTCAATGTTGCAATGTTCGGAAAGACTGCCAAGGAATGGCGTGATGAAAACCCCTTGCTGAAAGGTAATATTCGCGATTACGCTTCAATTAACCAGCTGATTTGCCTTTCGAATATGGAATCGCTGAATTCCGTATTGATTAAGTAAGGGCTGCCGCAACCCGAACGCCTGCAGAAGCTGAACCAGATTGCGATTTCGCAGATGACCGTGCTGGAGTCGATTGGGGAAAACAAGTTGTTGAAATAAACTAATAAGGTTTTAGAGGCTCTTGACCCATGCGAGTATCGCGCCGCCGAACGTGTCGTTTTCCATAGTGCCACCGCCCCGAAAGATAGATAATATCAGTGACAGAAAATGACTTTTTTTGGGGCGACTTAGTCCTTGATGCAGCGCACGGACAATCCCGCGGCCGAAAGTGTCTCGTCGACGGTGACCACGTTGTCGCTGTTCAGTTCCACATATTGATAATAGGCGATCTCGTGGTCGTTCAGGCTCTTCGTGGTGGTCCAGAAACGGGTCTTGATTCCCACGTTCGAGAATATGGTCGGGTAGACGCCCAGGTCGTTCGCGTATCCGCCGGGGAGCGCGGCAAAGCCGGAACTCTCGACATCCTTGAGCAGGGACTCGTCGGTCCATCCGGTGCTCGCCTTGAGGCGTTTCGTGCCCACGGTCTCGTTCAGCGTTTCGAAATCTTCCTTGCTAGGCAGGTGCCAGCCCTCGGGGCAGGCGACATTAGCGACTTCCCAACGGTACAGGCGTCCGTAGGTGTTGCAGTTGATGGGGTCGTTGCCGTAGCAGGCGCCCGTGGTGTCGTAGTTCAGGTTTTCGGCCATCCAGGTCTGCTTGCCTATGGTCACCGTCCTGTAAATCCGCTGGTCGCGGGCGTCCACGATGTAGTCCTTCTTGTTGCCGAACCCGCCGTCGAGTATCACGCCCATGGAATCTCCGCCGCACACGATCTTGTATCCGCTGCTGTCGGCAAGAATCAGCGCCGTACAGGATTCTCCGTCGTTGCCGTCGTTTCCATCCTTGCCGTCTTTTCCGTCGTTTCCGTCCTTGCCGTTTGCGCCATCCTTTCCGTCCTTGCCGTTTCCGTTTTCGGCGCTCAGGACTTTCCATTTTTTGTCGGCGCAGTAGTAGGCTTTCGCGGAATCGAGTGAGTAGACCATGGCGCCTACGTTGCTCGGGCCGCACTTGGGCATGGATTCGCCCTTTTCGACGACCTGCATGCCTACGGTCTCGTTCACTTCGGTTACTTCGGTCACGTCATCGCCGCAGGCGGTAATGATTGCCATGGCCGCAATTGCGGCCATGGGGTAAAAAAGTTTGCTTAACATATTGTTTCTCATCCTTTGCGGAAATATATAAAATATATATTCTTCTATATTTTTTCTCAAAAGGGAATGTTATGAAACAAATTGTGCTTTTTGTGTGCGCCATGTTCTTGGCCGCTTTCGCGACCGAGGATATCAGGATTGTCAAGGTCAACGATGCGAACTTCGAAAAGGAAGTCCTCAAGTCCGACAGGCCGGTGATTCTCGATGTCACGTCCACCAGCTGCCCACCGTGCCTCATCATGATTCCCACCCTCATCGATATCGCGAAAAAGTACCCCGACATCAAGGTGGCCACCGTGGGGATCGACGAACCGGGCATCGACAACATCAAGGCAACGCTCCCCATACAGGCCTTTCCGACATTCTTCCTGGTAAAGGACGGCAAGATTGTAGACCGCCTCGTGGGTGTTGTCAAGGAAGAACAGATGCTGCAGGCGCTCCAGTACACGCCAAAGCCTGCGAAAAAATCCGCCAGGAAGTCCAACAAGAAGAGCCCGAAGAATCTCGTGTGCAAGGTGAACGGCCAGTTCAACGGCATCAAGAATCTGGTGACTATCTCCTTCGTGTTCGGCGAAAACGAAATCGAGAACGTGGATATCGTGACCGACGGGTTCATTCCGCCCGAAATGGAAGGCAGTCGTGAACAGATCCTCGCGAGGATGCAGGCGAGCGGCAAGGGCGAGGTGACTCCGACTCTCACGGGTTTTCGCATGCATATCGACAACGACTGCCGATTCATGAAGGCCATGGACATGAAGCGTACCTCGACCTACGGCGAGATGCGTGCGGGGCTCGAACTGCAGGGCTTTACCTGCAAGTAGCCGGCGGCTAGACCTCGATGGTCATGCCGGTAGACATCTGGTGGGCGCGTTCGCCCAGAATTTCGTGTAATATTTCGAAGGCGCGTTTGCCGGTGCAGTGGCCGGTGTATATCTGCTGCACGTCCAGTTCGCGCAGACGTTCGGCAAAGGCGCGTACCCGTTCGTCGGGGTAGCGGAAAAGGTGGAAGCCTCCGAGCAGCGCGAATATCCTCTTTCCCGGGAAGGTCGCCTCGACTTCCTTGACGATATTGTCGGCGCCGGCATGGCTGCAGCTGTTCATGACGAACAGCCCCTGCGGCATGTCGAAAACAAGGCTCTGCTCGTGATCGAAACTGTCGGGGCGGTACCGGCCATTTTCCCTGACGCTCAGGTGTGCGGTTTCTCCGATTCTTTCGAGTCCTGCCGTCTTGTGCGGTACCAGGTAGACGTTCGGGGCGATTTCCTGGTCGCCTTCCACAAAGCGGATGCGCTCCTCGAAACGCTTCAGCCAGCCCCTGCGAATTCCTATGTATTCGTGGTAGGTGAACGGGCCGATTAGTTTGTGTGTATGGTAGCAGTTTTCGGCTGCGCCCTTGCGCAGGTAGAAGGGCGCGCTCCTGTTCATGGCGAAAAATTTCGCCATGCCGTTGCTGTGGTCGTAGTGCGCGTGGCTCAGTATACCCGAGTCTATTTTCGAGAGGTCGATTCCCATGACCCTTGCGTTTTTCGCGAACAGGTGCGACGCTCCGGTGTCCAGCAGGTAGCGCCTGCCCTCGAATTCCACGTACACGGAAAGTCCCCATTCGCCGAATAGCTTGCGGGAATCGCAGAGGCCCTCGATGTTGTCGATTAGGATCTTGATGAGCATATTGTCCCTAAAGTAGCCAAATTGGCGGCCTGTCCGGGGGGGCGCAGGGGCCAACTTTACTATATTTGGTGTCCGTATGGCTTTATGCATAGAATCTGATCAATTGGAAACGGTCCAGCGTATCCTTTCCCTCCATTTCGAGGGCATGGAAGTCTGGGCCCACGGTGCCCGTGCCACAGGAGTGGATCTGACTCCCGACACGGATCTGGAACTGGTAGTTCTTTCTGAAAAGCCGCTTTCCTTCGAGGCGATGACCGCTGTCGAAAAGGCTTTCGTGGATAGCGGACTTCCGTTCAGGGTCGACGTCATGGACTGGGCCAAGCTTCCGGAATCGATCCAGAAACAAATCAAGAAAGAACACGAAGTAGTCCAGAATGCGGCGGAATCCTAGTATGAAACGCTTTTTCCCCCTCGCTTTGGTGGCGGTCCTCGCGACAGCTCTCTTTGCACAAGACGAAGTCTCCCAAGCCAAGTCGCTAATCCAGAACGGCAAGTGCGCCGAGGCGATTGCCCCGCTCCAGAAGGTTTTCAAGTCCAGCTTCCGCAAGTCCTCGGGCGAAAAGGCCGCGGTCATGCTCACGGAGTGCTACCTGCGCGAACACCGCCGCGAAGATGTCTTCGCCACGGCATCCAGGTTCCTGGAATACTACGTGAACACGGACTACCGCGAACGCGTCGAACTTGCCAAGGCGATCGCCATGGTCGAGACCGGCAGCGTGTACGAAGGTGTCGAGGACATGCTCCGTATTCTCGCCTATACCAAGAATCCGGCCGCCCGCAGCCGCACCAAGGATGTCGCCATCCAGACGCTCGCGGCCTCGCTGCTTACGGCCGACCAGCTGCAGGCGCTCCTCGAAAAGTACCCCGTCGACCGCGACGTGATCGGCTGGATGCAGCTGCAGATGGGCCGCGAATGCCAGAATTCCAAGCGCTACCGCGCCGCCCGCTACTGGTACAAGAAGGTTCTTTCCAATAGCGAAATCGCCGAGAATCTCGCGAGCACGGCACAGAAGGGTCTTGAATCCCTTGAAGATCAGGGCGCCGGTATGCCGACGGTCCTGGTTCTCGCCCCGCTGTCCGGCGACTATGCCGAATTCGGCGTCGCCGCAATCCAGGGCGTGATTCTTGCCCACGAAAAGGCGGGCCTCAAGAACAAGGTGAATATCCGCGTGGCCGACACCCGTGCCGATGCGGCCCTGGCCCTGCTCCGCACCCAGCAGGCCGTGAACCAGGATAGCATCGTCGCCATCGTGGGCCCCATCATGAGTGCCCCGGCGGCAACCGTCGCAGCCTGGCTCGGCAGCAACTTCCAGAATATCCCGATGCTTACCCCGACGGCCACCGACGACGGTATCGCCAAGATGGGTCCGAACATTTTCCAGGTGAACATCACCATGGATAACCTGGCGAAAAGCATCGCCGACTTCGCGACCAAGTGCCTCGACATCCGTGAGTTCGCTATCCTTTCCCCGCTGGGCGGTTATGGCGCCTCCATGTCGCAGAGCTTTACCCAGGCGGTCGAACGCCGCGGTGGCAACATCATCGCCTTCCGCAACTACGAAGAGGGTCGCCCCGACTACAAGACCGAGTTTGACCTGCTGCGCGACGTGCGCTTCAAGCAGCTCAACCGCCGCAGGAACATAGCCCGTGGCGCAAGCGACCTCGACGCGGTCAACGCCAAGGAACGCCGCTCCTACATGCAGGATTCCACCTTCAACATTCCGGGCGTGTTCATTCCGGCCACGAACCCGGGCGATGCGGGCCTCATGGCGGGTCAGGTCGCCTTCAACAAGATTTCCGGCGTGCTGCTCGGTGCTTCCGGCTGGTACGGCCGCGAGCTCCTTATCCAGGGCAAGCGTCAGGTGGACAGCTCCTACTTCAGCGTGCCCGCCATGGACATGGGCAACGACAACGAGAATTTCAAGAAGTTCGCCGACGCTTTCAAGGAACGCTGGGGAGCAGAACCCGGCGAAGACAAGGTCAGCGGCCTAAGCTACGATGCGGCGAACATCGTGTTCAGTTCCATGGCCAAGCAGCCGAAGAGCCTCACGAACTCCATTAACAATACCGCAAACTTCCCGAGCGTCTATGGCGAAATCCGCTTCAAGCGCGGCGTGAACGCGAACACCAAGATCGTGACCGTGAACAAGGGCAAGTTCGAGATTCTTGACGGCTGCCCGGCTCCCGCCGCGGCCCCCGACAAGAAGTAGCCGCAAGGCATTTATAAAGAGAGCCCCGCAGAAATCTGCGGGACTCTCTTTGTATCTAGGAGGAGAGAAAGAATTCTGTCGGAAGGTTAGTCCTCTTCCATGACGGGGTTCCATAGCGTGGCTGCCACGTAGTCGGGGGAATCCCCGTTGCGGTAGTAGGCGTGCAGGCTGTCGTCGTCCATGAGGTCGTCCAGGTTTCCGCCGCCTGTCGCGGCGAGTTCCTCCTTGACCCGGTCCTTGAAGGCCTTGAACCCGGAGTGGATCAAGTAGAATGACAAAGCAGATGTTTTATGGAAAAATCTCATAAGACCTCCGTCTGGGAAATCCCTGGTTGTATTTTGAATTAAAGTTTTACATGTTTATTTGTTGTTGATATGTTGAGATATTGTTGATTTCTTATTGATGTTATAGATTTTTTTTTACATGGGCGCAAGTGATGTCTCGAAAAGTCGGAAAAATAACATTTTTTCGTAATTTTCGCCAAAAATGTCATTTTCGGCTCTCGAATCGGGAATTGCTGCTGTAAGTTGTTGAATGTCAAAAAGTTGCGTTTTCAATTTTCGATGCGGAGGACATGTTTTTTGCAATGAGCGAATTATTCCAGCTTGGAGTAAGAAAAAGCTTGTTCCGGAGCCCCGCATTTGCAGCAGGTGCGTCCCGGATCGGTGTGGATAGATTGTGCAGATTGCGAAACTATCCATAATCTATCAACAGCGGCACCCGAAATTTCTACCTTTATGTTGATGCGTCTGCGCCTATTGTCAATTGTACTTGCCTGTGCCGTCTGGGGCTTTGCTTCCGATTCCCTGACGCTTTCCCTGCCTGCATCCCAGATGGATCTTTGGTCCAAGACGACTTCGGCGACCATGGCTCTGCATTACGACGAGGCGCTCGGCCATGCGAAAAGGCTCCGCGACATAAACGAGGGGGCAGGCTGCGTGCTCGAGAACATGGTGCGCATCAGCATTTACGATGACAAGGGCGACACGACCGCCCTGGTCAAGGCGGGCAAGTTCCTCGAGAGCTGCAAGACGTCCGGCTTGTGGGATGCGCTCCGCAAGTTCGAGATCGGCTATGTCCAGGGCGAGACGGGACACTCGGTCAAGGGGGCCATGACTACGCGTTCTGCGGCCAAGGTTTTCGAGGATTCCAAGGAACTCGAGGCGCAGGCCTTCTTTGCCATTTACGCCTACTATATCGACAAGAGCTTCAGCTGGGTTCCGTTCAAGTCCGACAACCGCGAACAGTACCTTGCTACCCTGGATAGCGCCTCGGTCAAGTCCAGCCGTTTCTGGCAGCTGTTCCTGACTTCGCTCATTTGGATGTATTACGACAAGGAAGATTTCGCGACGGGGCTCAAGCTTGCCGAACGCGGACTTTTGCGCGCCCCGGGGCATCCGGTCATGCTGCAGATCAAGGCCGACATGCTCTACCGTCTCAAGCGCTACGGAGAGTCCGCCGCAATCTACGAAAAGAGCGCCGCGGACTATCTTAAGCGTACCGGAGCCTCTATCCGCTACTGGTGTTCCGTGCTGAACCTGATCCGCATCTACAGCGACAAGGGCGACACGGACAAGGCTGCGGCGTGGCGCGGCAAGCTCGACGATCCCAAGTTCAAGGCGCTCGAAAGCTGGATGCCCGGTTCTCTGATGGACGACTTGAAGAAGCGTAAGCTCCTCTAGCCAGTTTTTAATCCGATAGTTTGTTAACAATTTTTAACCATGAGTGCGGGCTCGGTGCCGCCGGTTTATGCGTGTATTACAAGGACAGTTCGCTAAATCGGAGGATATATGGCTCAACCGGCACTACGGGTCGGCTTTTTCTTGGACGGCTTTACTCTCAAGAAAGTCAACGAGTACTATCGTGAGCATCATCGTTTTCATTCGAATCTCGATTTCAGGGGGCTCAAGCTCTGGGTGCAGGTTAACGCGCTCCGTTACTTTTCGCCGGGCGAGGTCCGCGATGTCGAAATGGAGTCGCATTACTATCATCCTTACCGGAATCCGCACGTGTACGGCCGCGATGTCGAGGGCGTCCTGCGTCTCGAGCACGAATTGCGGTCGGTCGGTTACCAGGTCCACTATAGCGAAGTCGGGGGTGCGGCGGGGCCGAACCTCAAGCTCATGGAAGATGCCATGCTGTTTGCCACTTACTGCCGCATGGAGGCTGCGGTGCTCTTCACTACGCAGGGGCAGTTCGCGCTGCTCCCCGACAGGCTTCGCCTGATGGGCATTCCGACGCTGGTGCTGGGCTGGGACTTTATTTACCCGAAGGCCAAGCGGACCATCCGCTGGAAAACGGATTCGTATCTCCGCGAAACCTGTGCGCATTACGTTGCCATGGAGAAGGTGGCCGAAGTCGTGCCCGGTGCGGCGGATCCTTCGTGTCCGCTATTCTTCCAAAGCTGTCATCCCTTCGGACACAATCCGGCCAAAAAGAATCTGGGTTCTGTCTGCTGAAAATGAAACGCGCCTCGTCGGTACGAGGCGCATCTACGAGAAACTTGCTTTAGGGTAAGGATTCTAGTTCGGGGTATTACAGCTTGTCGGCTTGCTTCTTTTCCCAGTCGCTCAGGAAGAACCAGGTGAGACGCAGACCGAGGTACCAGGTGTCGCCGACGTTGTCGGTAGTGTTCCTGTTCGGACCGTAATCGATGGAGAAACCTTCGTACTGCAGGTCGTTGTAGCGGGCGAAGCGGTAGCCGCCGTAAGCGCCGAGGGCGAGTCTGCCCAGTTCGATGCGGAGTTCCATTTCGGCCGTGACGGTGGTGGCGAGCGTGCTGTAGAAGCGGTCACGCAGGGTTTCCACATGTTCTTCGTTGTCGCGTTCGACAATATCGAAGCCAGACGCGAAGTGGAAGTTGATGAGGTTGCAGCCGAAACCGACGGCCGGGATCAGGTTGATGAAGGTGTCTTCGCCGAGGAGCTTCCAGCCGAACATCCAGTCCACGCCGTAGGTGAACCATTCCACGTCGAAGAGGGGGAACGAGGTTCTAGAAAGCGGACGGTCCGAACTGGAGAGCTTCACCGAGTAGGTGTCCTTCTTGCGTTCGGAAATCTGGGGCGGCATGAAGTTGAAGTCGAACCAGGTCAGGAACTGCTTGTACTGGGCACCGATATTGAAGTGTATGCCCAGGTAGTAGTCGTTGAACTTGTTGTAGCTGAATTCGCCCCAGCGTCTTTGGCCGACGGTGTCGTATTCGACCGGGTCGGTGTTGGGCTTGGTAATTTCCATCTGGATGATGTGTCCCCAGTTGGCTCTTGCGATCTGGTTTACGTACTTGGCGTATTCGCTACGCATGCCGCGGTAGTCGGCACCGATAGAAATGAACCCGCGGATGTGGTCCTTTTCGTAAAATCCTTCGTCGACCTCGGCGAATGCTCCGGTAGAGAGGGTGAGCAGGCTGAGGACTGCAATGCTCAAAAAAGAGGCTATCTTTGTTTTCATAAAAGATTCCATTGATATTATTCGGTATTATAAAATACATTATGTTTTACGAATTTGGCATAAAAAATTTTCATAAGATGTTAAAAATCAACGATTTACGACATTTTTTAGGCACTAGGATGTGGAGTTTTTGTGGAAAAGTGGTCGTCTCGGTCGCTCTGTCGGCCTTTTTGGGGAGTTGTGGCACCGAAAATGTCGAAAAGAGGTCCCTGTCCGAGCTTCCGTCCCTGGAGTACAGCCGCAATTTGCGCCTGGGTGACCTCCATGGCGAGTCCGTGGCCGAAATCCGCTCGATTGTCGGTCGTGACACCCTGGTGCGCCGTTTCGTTCTGCGAAATCCCGGCGATGAACGCGAAATTCCGCGCGAACTTTCCGGCTCGACCATTTTGCAGGTACCCCTGCAGCGGGTGGCGGCTCTTTCGTCGTCGCACATCGGCTATATGCTGCGCCTCGGGCTTTCCGACCGTATCGTGGGTGTTTGCGAGGGCAAGTACGTTGTCGATAGCGCTCTGTACCATAGGGTAAAATCGGGTGAAGTGGCCGAAGTCGGTAACGGCCCTTCGCTTCAGCTAGAAAGGCTTGTCTTGCTTGCGCCGGACCTGGTCCTGAACTTTGCCACAGGCGGCGAACACGACGATTACGGGCGTATCGCGGCACTCGGGCTTCCGCTCATGCTCACTTCGGAATGGCAAGAAGAAAATCCTCTGGCTAAACTGGAATGGATCAAGCTGTTCGGAAAGCTCTTCGGGGTCGAGTCCCGCGCCGACTCTGTTTACGAACAAGGTAAAAACGAATATCTCGAAGTCGCAAGGCTTTCGGAATCCGTGCCGGAATCCGAAAGGCCACGCGTCATTGTAGGCGCAAGCTATGGCGGCATCTGGTACGCTCCTGGCGGTAGCAGCTATACGGCGCAGCTTGTCAAGGCGGCGGGCGGTCGCTACCTGTGGGCATCCGACACGAGTCGCGAGCTCCGGTTCAGCCTCGAAGAGATTGTGCAGTGGTCGGACAGTGCGGACGTCTGGGTGAATCCGGGAATGTTCTCGAATTCCGAGGACATTGTCGCGGCGGAACCCCGCATGGCCTATCTCAAGGCTTTCAGGGACAGGCGGGTCTGTCAGAATGACGGTCGCAAGGGGCCCGGCGGCGGCAACGATTTTTACGAGAGTGCGGTGACTTTTCCCGCCGAAGTCGCGAAGGACCTGCGCGAATGTTTAAATAATGCAACAAATACCCCCGTTTCCAGGGGCCGCGCTTTTGACTGGTACCATAATATTTTTATCTTTTGACACATGAAACCACATACAGGTATAGGTGATTGGATTGCGGCGAATTATGAGCTTGGGACGCCGTTTTTGCAGCAGGTTCCCAGGGATTGTGCCGACTATTTGCTCCTGAATGCCCAGATTCGCGAGTACGAACCGGGCGAGGTGATCATCAACGGCGGTACCGCCGGCGATTCCTTCTGCGTTCTGCAGAGCGGCCGCGGCTTCATTTGCGGTCAGATTCTCCCCGATGGGCATTACAATACGCTCGCGACCCTCGAAATGGGGACCTGCTTCGGCGAAATGTCCATTCTCTGTAACGAACCCACCAGCAATACCGTGATTGCGGGCGAGGACGGCGCGACCGTGCTCCATATTCCCCGCGAGGAATTCGTGAAGTTCCTCGACAAGAACCCGAACATCATGGTGTACCTGTACAAGGTGGTTGCCGACCGCTTGCGTGCAAAGAACAAGGCCTTCGATGAATTCGAAAGGCTTTCCCTTCTTGCCTCGGCCAAGGTGCTTCCGTTTATCGATTTTGCGCAGACCATGGAAAAGAGCCGCATTACGGGTACCGTGATGTTCGAATGCAATGGCGAAAAGGGTTTTATCGCATTCCAGGAAGGTCGTATCTGCTGTGCCAAGTGCGGCAAACTGGCAGGTCCGGACGCCCTCGAAAAAATGCTTTCCTGGGGTGACGAGACTCTTTTCAAGCTCGACACCCATCTCATGCCGGATATCGTGAACATCAACCAGATGTCCGATACCACGAGCCTCATTCTGGATGCGCTCAGAAATATTGATGAAAAACAAAATGCCCGCTAATTAGGGCGAACACATGCCCGAAATAGGGCGAAGGAAAAAAGATGAATTACGCAGACGCAGGAGTTTCCCTGGCCCGAGCTGACGAAGCGATGGTCGGTGTCAAGAAATCCGTACGTACTACATTCAACGAAGGTGTCCTCGGCGACGTAGGCAACTTCGGTGGCCTGTTCACGCTGAACCACCTGGGCATGAAGGACCCGGTGCTGGTGAGCTCCGTGGATGGCGTGGGAACCAAGCTCAAGGTCGATATCGAAATGGGCACCCACGAATTGCCGGGCCAGGACATCGTGAACCACTGCTGTGACGATATCCTGGTGCAGGGTGCGCGTCCGCTGTTCTTCCTGGACTACGTGGCTACCGGCCGTCTGGAACCGGGTGTCATGGACAAGCTCGTTGCCGGTATGGCTAAGGCTTGCCGTGAAAACGGTCTCGTGCTCATTGGCGGCGAAACTGCCGAAATGCCGGGCTTCTACGGTCCGGGTGACTACGATATTTCCGGAACAATCGTCGGTGTCGTCGAACGCGAAAACATCATCGACGGCAAGAAGATCAAGCCGGGTACCATCATTCTCGGTCTGCCTTCTACCGGTCTTCATACCAACGGTTACTCGCTCGCCCGTAAGGTGCTGTTCGACGTTGCCGGCTACAAGGTCGACACTCTCGTCGACGGTATGGACAAGACGATCGGCGAGGCTCTCGCCGTTCCGCACCGCAGCTACTATCCGAGCCTCATCGATCTTTGCAACAAGAAGATTATCCAGGGCCTTGCCCACATTACCGGTTCGGGCTATCAGGGCAATATTCCGCGTATCTTGCCGGACGATGTCGACGTGATTATCGACCGCACCACATGGGACCCGCCGATGATCTTCAAGCTCATCCAGCAGGCCGGTTCTGTTGAAAAGGACGAAATGTACTCTACCTTCAACATGGGTATGGGCATGCTCATCTTCATCGACCCCTCTGACAAGGCCGAAGTCGTCGCGCACCTCGAAGCCAAGGGCGAAAAGTGGGTGCAGATCGGCGAAGTCGTGAAGGGCACCAAGCAGGTGAAGTTCAGGGACTAGTGATAAGTGTGAAATGTGGAATGTGAGATGA
>NZ_CALEFV010000066.1 GCF_937877005.1 uncultured Fibrobacter sp.
CGATGGCACGCGGCTCGAACTCACTCTGCACCAGTACATGCCCGCCTTCCATTCGGAATACTGCGCCTTCGCGCGCGCACTTACCACAGGCCGATGTTTCCCCGAATGCGGAAAGATCTGCACCAAGCACAAGGTCGAAATACTAGACCACAAGGGCGAACGACACTTCTTGCAGAGTGATGCTGAATGCCGCAATACTTTATTCGTAGGAAAACCGCAATCGGCATTAAAGCTTCTCCCCCGACTCAAGGAAAACGGTGTAAGCCACTTCCGTCTTGAAATGCTTCAGGAAGATGCCGAAACCGTACGCAAGAAAGTGTTAATCTACACGCAAGCCATTCATGGTAAAATCACAATCGATGAAGCCATTCGTGCCGCAGGAATTCAGGAAAAATATGGCTTGTCCGAGGGACAACTCTTTAACGAAAGCACCTGGCAGGACCGCAAGAAGTAAGGGACCTACCCTTCCTTAGCCTTTTTCTTTCCCTTAGCGATGGCATCCTTTGCCAACTGGTCGACCAGTTCGTTCCACTTGACACCTGTGTGCGCAGCAACCTTTTCAAAACTCACACGATGCAGATAAGGCTTAGCCGCAGCAACATATCGCTTGGCGATACCGCTTTTCGCCTGCCATTCCCCCTTAGCCCAACGCGCAATTCCTTCGTAGTCATGGCAGATCACCCCCGTCCTGTCATTGGCATCAAGCCAACGCATCGCCTGGTAGGAAGCCATCACCTCGCCGTCGATATTACGGCTTTCCGCCTCGAACGCAGTGAGTCCTGAACCACGGGCAATTTCCCTGTCATTTTCGGTAACGACAAATGCCCATCCTGAATACGGGAAGTCCGGAGAAAAAGACCCATCCACAAACACGCGGAGTCCTTCAGGTACAGGAGCCTCCATTCCCGAAATCCACGCCTCGGCTTCAGCCTTTGTACCAAATGATTTAAAGAGGACACCCTTGATTCCATGGGTCAATTTTTCGCATTCGGCCCAGGTTAGGACAATTTTACTTTCATTCGGTGACTTTATCGCATAGAATTTCTGTTTAGGCATAATCCAAAATTAGTATATTTTTCCAAGTGAAACCATCGCCGTATTTTACAGATCGTTTTCGTTTTTTCTTCAAGCGGTTCAGTAGCAAGGATTCGCTATTCCGCTGGTTTCTGCAACGCGCAGGCGAAGATTCGGGAGCCTTTGACTTTCCTCAGGCTCTCAAGGGTAATCCGAAAACACTAATTTTCTTGCCGAGAGACATGGAACGCGCCGCCGCTTTCATGCATGCCATGCCAGACATCTTTTTCAAGAATGTCCTGCTTTGTGCCCATGAATCACTACATGCCATTGTCTCCGCAAAGCGTGCCACGGCGGTCTACTACAGCGACCTGGAGTGCCGTTACGGCGAAACGGCTTTTAGCGAACTCGAACAGAAATTCAAGGAATTCGCCCCACAGGTATGCATTTACCTCGGCGATGCCTTCTTGCCGCGCCTCTACCTCGCAAAGGTCAGTGGAGCAGGCCTCCGTATCGGATTTGTCAGCGAGAACTGCTACCCGTTCCTAAACGTGAGCCTCCATCCGGACAAGTCTTCCGAAGCGGCCCTGATCAGCCAATACTATGGGGTCAATTGATGCAGAAAGGGTTCCCGAACATCGTAACGGAAAGTGGAGGATACGCAGATCTCCACATGCATACGAAGCTTTCGGACGGAACTCTTTCCGTCGAGGAACTGCTCGTCCTCTGCAAGCGAAAAGGACTACGCTGTATTTCGATTACCGACCACGACAACCTGGACAGCTACAACCTGGCGGTCGAACCGGCACAGGAAATCGGTCTCGAAATCATCCCGGGTATCGAGATTTCCGCCGTATGGCAAGGCAAGGACATCCATATCCTCGGCTATTTCTGCGATCCGACGAATCTTGCCCTGAACATGGAGCTACAGGATTTCGCGAAGCAACGTATTTCCCGTGCAAAAGCCATTATCAAGAAGCTGAATGCCCTAGGCATCGACATCACCTACGAAAAGGTGCTCACGTACTGCAAGGGAAAAGTCATCGGACGACCGCATATCGCCATGTCCATGGTCGACGAGGAATACATCTCTAATTTCTCGGAAGCATTCACCAAATACCTGGGGGATGGCTGCGTCGCCTTTGTCGAAAAAAAGGGACTCAACCCGCAACAGACTATCAAGCTTATCGAAAACGCAGGCGGAATCGCCGTGCTCGCCCACCCCTATAAATCGGGACTCTCCGACGAATTCATCGAGAACATGGTCGAATGGGGTGTCCAGGGAATCGAGGTATACAGCCCCGCACAGAAGGGAGCGGTTGGCCGCAAGTACAAGGAAATGGCACAGAAATTCGGACTCGTAGGAACAGGCGGAAGCGATTTCCATACCGAAGCGGGAACCTACCCGCCGGGTTGCATGAAAATGCCCTATTCCGTCGTGAACGCGCTACGGGAACGCCGCGAAAAACTGAGAGCGGAATGGTACTAACTAGACGAGAGAACGGCGCCGCGCGCTTACAGACTAAAGACGAAAGAGATTTCAAAAAGACATCTCTCATTTTTCATTTTTTATCCTTCGTCCTGATTTTATTCGTGGCGACCCCATTTGCTGAACCGCTAAAGCCAGACCAGTACGTAAAGCCATCTGCGCAGGATTCTGTCTACAAGACGCCCTGGAGCATTGATCCCGCTCCGCGCGAAACGGACGCTGGCCGCTGGGTTCTTCCCATCCGTGAAGTCATGCAACGCACCTACGACATTTCGGGGCAGAAATCCGAATGGCTTTTAGGAACCTCTATTCTCGGTAGTCCGGAACTTGATGCCGACCACATGGGCATGGGGTCCATCCAGAGCCGCTACCCGAGCAAGCTCGCCGGACTCTTTACGACCCGACTCGGCTATGACGCCACAGCACTCGGCCTAAATGGTGAAAACGGAATTCTGTTCGAGGAACGCAAGGGCATTCCGGTCGACACCCCGGTCACCGACCTCAACTGGGAACGTCCAGCCTTCAGCGGAAATGCGCTACGGCTTGACTTCCGCAGGCTTATTACCGATTCCGTATCCCTCGAATTTGGGCTTGCAAGCCACTCCGACATCGGATCCAAGGAATACAGTTATCAGAACGTCACCCATTCTCCTTATTTTTCCCTCGGACGCGACTCCACGCAGATTCCCTTCGGTGGCCGCAACATCGCAATGAATAGCATGCACATCCAGCCGATTCTCACCTGGAGATTCGGACTCGGCAAGGCATTTGTCAAAATGAACTACCTGAGCCTCGAAAATGCAGACAACCCTGTTCATAAAGTACTGCTCGACACGCTCGACAAGTCTATTCGAACCTTTCAGACCGACCCCTACATCATTTCGATCCACACAGTGGGCTATGGCGGAGGTCTAGAATTCTATCCTATCAGGAATTTGACTTTTTCTACTGATTTCACCTACACAGAACATGAAATCGAGGAAGATTCACTCCCCCACATTTACAAGAAATCTCGTCAATATCTGGACACGCTCGGCATTGAACGCATAGATACGCTTTACTACGACACGCTTCGCGCAACCACCTATGAAAGCATGCTCGGCAACTTCGGGATTACCTACAACATGCTCCTGAATCCCTCAATCCGATTCAAGTATGAATTTTTGGACACAAAGAACATCGGTGACGACGACATAACTCACAAGTACTTCCAGGACCGCGAAGTGGGGTACCTGCAACTATCCGACACCTTATGGAACATGTTCCTTTTCCGTACACAAACAGGTATGCAGAGGAACAGTTCGCTGCGCGATGAAGTGGATTACGCCCCGGCCTATTCCGCCGATGCCCTGGCTCTTTTGCCCTACCATCTGCGCGCAAATGTCACCTTCCGCCACGACAACAAGTTCCCAGACGTAAACCAAATGAAGATCAACGAAACGGGACGGCTTGCCTTCAAGCGCAAGGATCTCAAATTCGAAGAACGAGACCGTTACACTCTAAATCTAGGCTACCAGCAGCGTGAAGTCTTTTATGGACTCGGCCTACGTTATGAAAACGTGGACAACCTGATCAAGCCTCGCTGGGTCAAGTGGAACTATATCGACACCACAAATACGCTCGAGGAAGCCTTTACCTGGTCCAATATCAGCAATGTGAATAGCATAGACTGGCTACTGCAACTCGGCTTCAGGCTCGGGAACTGGAAATTCTACCTGGAGCGCGGAGAGACCCTCGACCGCAGCCGCAAACTGCTCGACACGCCGGAGCTCTACTACAAAGGAAGCATTCACTGGCAGAACCGATTCGTATACGACCGCCTGGGCGTCAGCGTACGCGTAGACTGGCAATGGTTCGGGGAACGCTACGACTGTACCATCAACGAAAACGGCAACCCGGAACTCGAGCTTATGAAAAAATATCTTGCACTCGATTTTGAGGCCCGCATGCAGATTCTTTCATTCGAACTTTACTCTCGCATAGAAAATTTCAACCACAGCATTTACATGCCAGCCTCAGGCTACACCCCCGAAGGCCTACGTTTCGCCTACGGTATCGTCTGGACATTCAGAAACTGATTTGTCCATCACCTGATCTTGTAGATCCAGGGCCAATTCTTACCGGTCACCCACAAGTTCTTGCCATCGTAAGCAATTCCGTTAAGGACATCGATATCGGGATACTTGCGACGTAATTCCTGAACCTTTCGACTCATGTCAAAATAACGGACGACCTTGCCGCTCGGAAGTTCTATAACGGCGATTGCCCCTGTCTGCCAGATATTCGCATACAGAGTATCGCCCACAATTTCCAGTTCATTCAACAACTTTACCGGGCGACCGCCATCGGTTACGCGAATAACCCCCACCACGTTGAATGCGCCAAGCGCAATCTGCAGAAGCTCGTGGGAACCATTACTCATGAGGAGCGCATTTTTCCAGTATGTCAGTCCCCATCCCTCCGTCGGAATCCGGAACTCGCCCTTCTTTGCAAACGGCCTTCGACTGTAGATGAATGCTTTCTTGGATTTCCAGGTCAAGTAAAAGACATCGTCACCGACAGCAATAGACCCTTCTCCAAAATACCTATCCTCAATTCGGGCAGAATCCAGAATTTTTCCGTCGAGCGTACGACGGTACAAGCCCGACTGACCATACTGCCCCGTCGTTTCAACTAATTCATTGCCATCAAAGAATAGTCCCTGTGTAAAATGGGTCACCTCGTGCGGAATGGAATCCATGATTTCGGGAACAACTCGGGGAGCTTCGGCATAGGCTATAGACGATAAACCAGAGACCAGAGACGAGAGGACAAGTATTGAAAATGCGAAATATTTAATATTCATAATTAGAATTTCTTTTGACTAAAAATAATTCTTTCGTCTTTCATCTATAGGACCGAAGGTCCGTTCACTCGTCTTTTTTTCTAAATGGCACTCCTTCAGAGTGCATTTTTTGCGGCTCAGCCATGTCAAAGCATAACTGCTTTGCCGCGGCGTTCGCCTTTTTCTAAATTTTCCCCCATGGGCGAAATTAGAACTCCAGCCAAGGTAAAAATCATCGTAGGAATTCTCGCAAAGGATTCGCAAGCCATCGAGGCTGTCCGCCAAACACTCAGCGAACATTTCGGCGAAGAAGACCTGAACCTGGAACCCTTTCCTTTCACTTTTACCAACTACTATGAAGAAGAAATCGGCAACGCCCCCGTACGCGCCTTCTTCAGCTACAAGAACCTGGTAGACCGAGAAAACATCGTTGACATCAAGTTGTGGACGAACGATGTCGAACTAGACATAGCCAAGCAAAATGGCACTCCAGGACTCCGCCCCGTAAACCTCGATCCAGGTTACATGTCCCTTGGCCAGTTCTTTTTGGCAACGACCAAGGACCAGCGGCAACGCGTTTACATGCAACGCGGCATCTATGTCGAACCGACGCTCTACTTTCAGGATGGACATTTTCACGCCTTTGAATGGACCTATCGCGACTACCAAAGCGAAAAATACATCCAGTACCTAGAGCAAGTGCGAGCTCGCCTAGCCTACCAACACAAGCACGGGTAAACACAAACCTACAAACAATCGAAAACCAATGAAAGCAGGAATTTTTACAGTCATTTTTCTAATTATCAGCAATGTATTCATGACCGCCGCCTGGTACGGAAACCTCAAGCTCAAGGAAATGCATATTAGTACCGACTGGCCACTCATCCTGGTCATCCTGGCATCCTGGGGTATAGCGCTCATTGAATATTGCTTCATGATACCCGCAAACAACATCGGAAGTAAAATAAATGGAGGTCCATTCACCTTGATGCAGCTCAAGGTCATCCAGGAAGCTATCTCCTTGACAGTCTTTACCGTCATCGCCACAACGGTTTTCAACAACGAAGCTCTTCAGTGGAATCACATTGTAGCTTTCATCCTAATTGTCGCTGCCGTATTCTTCGCCTTCTTGAAATAGACTCAACGGTCCATGAAAAAGACATCCCTTGCATCGACATTTCTATTCGCGCCCCTATTCGCGATTCTGCTAGCATTTGCGACAAATGTCCATGCCGAGGAAGAGGTGACCCTGGTCGACCTAAACGAGCTTAAGGCCAAGAAAAATTCCCCTTACATCGATTTTTCGGACATGCTGATTCCTATTACGCACGAGGCCTTGCTCGGCTCCCCTTACGGAATACGTGACCACCGGTTGCATCGCGGAGTCGATGTGCAGGTCATCAAGGACGAGCCCGTCGTCGCTGCGTACCCCGGAATCGTGGTAATGTCCCGCTACAACATGGGCGGCTACGGCCATTATGTTCTTATCGAACACCCTAATGGTCTTCAGACTCTATACGGTCACCTTTCCAAACGGCTGCTCAAAGTCGGTGACGAAGTTTATCCGGGAGACATTGTCGGACTTGCCGGCAATTCCGGTCGATCTTCCGGGGCTCACCTCCATTTTGAGATTCGCTACGGTGAAATCAACATAGATCCGGCAACCGTCATCGACTTTCCGAACTGGAAACTGAAAAGCGGGGCGGAAAGATTTTCCAAGAAAAAGGCCATCGCCGCCCACCGTAAGATACAGAGCAAACTCAAAAACCACAATTATTATGTTGTCAAAAAAGGCGACTCTCAGGGAGATGTCGCCAACTGGTTCAATATTTCGATTCCAGCCCTATGCCGCCTGAACAACCTGAAACCAGGTGCACCGCTCAAGATCGGTCAAAGGCTCCGCGGCAGCAAGTAGACAAATCAAGAAAAGCCTTTTTCAAATCACGAGTTGCAGATTCGGGATCGGCAGATTTCATAATCGCCGACACCGCACAAATGCCAGCAATACCCGATTCCTTCAGCACATAAATGTTATCCTTGTTGAGTCCGCCAATAGCATTCACCGGAATGGGAACCGCCTTCACGACATCCTTCAAAGTTTCTACGGGAGTGATGACCGTTTTTACATGAGTAGTGGTAGGATAAATCGCCCCGCAACCCAAGTAATCGGCCCCTTGTTCAAAGGCTTCTAGGGCCTGGGGCACGGTCTTGGTGGTGGCTCCGACGATTCTTTCTGGCCCCATCAGCCTTCGGGCGTCCCGGACAGGCATGTCGGATTGCCCTACATGAACGCCTTCGGCTCCGATAGCGAGAGCCACATCCACGCGGTCATCGATAATCAGTGGAATTCCGTACCGGGTGGTGATTTCGTGGGTAGCTCGGGCAAGCTCCATATATTCGCGGGTAGACTTGTCCTTTTCGCGCAGCTGGATAATGGTCGCACCGCCCTTGCAGGCCGCTTCGACCACAGGCAAAAAATTTTCCTCAGGAACACAAGTGCTGTCGGTAATGAAATAAAGGGTCGTATCGAGTTTCATAGCCACAAATGTAGAAATACTGCCAAACCAAAGAATCGCACCTATTCCAACTTAGATTAGCCAAATCCGTTAAAAATTGTTTATATTTCAAAGCATGAAAAAGCAAAAAGGCTTTACACTTATCGAAATAATGGTCGTCATAGTCATTATGGGAATTCTATCCTATATTGCCGTACCAGCTGTTTTTGGTATAATCGAGAGATCTCGCGAAAAAGTTGATTTGCTCAAATTGTACTATCTGAGAGATGCGCTTAACAAGGCCTTGCTCGAAGACGATACCGCACTGACGAAAACGACTACGGTTAAAAAGAAAAACGCCGACCAGATGACAGATCTTTTGACAAAAATGAACAACGGTCTTTCATCGGACAGAGGAGCAACACTATTCGTTATTGAAGTGCACAATGGTCTGTCTGTCAATGTGCAGGATAGCCATAATCAGGCAAACAATACGCACAACATCAGCGAAATGATCGGTACAAGCGGTACATGGTATAACGCCCTGAAAGAGGCGGGTTTTGACGGCGTTGCAGACATCATCGCTGGAAGACTTAACGGAAATTACAAGAAAGATACGGACACGTACACCTCTTTTTCCTGGAAAGACCACAACAACAACGATAAGGAATGGTGGCGCACGGCCCCAAGAAATCCGATGTTCATTAGCTTGGCTCTCAACAAGGGCAAGGAAGACGCCAATACTCGCTATACAATGAGTATTCGATGGACAGACCCCAAAAAACCGAACGGTTCGCTCGAAGTATACATTCTCCCCAACGGCAAGAATTGGAATGCAGCATTCCTTACGGATTACGGAACCTGTTTCTCTACTTATGGAAATGCGGGCTGCGCAAAGAGCCAACGCAAATAAACATTACACATAAAGATAATCGTTCAGCACAGGCTGCAGACCTTCGCCCGAAATGTCAGAGTACATGGCGTTGAAGCTGCGGCCATCATTAATTTCAAACTGTTCGTCGCCACCTTCGCCATCGTCGTGACCGCTGTACTTGCTTTCGTGGTCGCCGATGCCCGTAGAAACGCCGGCGGAGACCTTCGTCGCACAGATTTTCACGATGCCGTTGCGGAATTCCTTGCTTTCGCGGCTCGAGACCGTAATGCCCACATACGGCAAGAAGATACGGTAGGCGCAAAGCACCTGGCAGAGTTCCTTCTCATGAACATCCAGCGGGTCAATCTTGTCGTTGTTGATAATCGGGCGAAGTCGCGGGCAGCTGAGGCTCATTTCGGCATGCGGATACTTCTTTTGTAAGTAATACACATGGAGTGCCGAGGCAAGCGCATCGCGGCGGAAGTCCGAAAGGCCGAGGAGTGCGGAGAATGCCACCCCGCGCATGCCCGCCATCAGGGCCCGTTCCTGCGAATCAAAACGGTACGGGAACACGCGCTTGTGACCCATCAGGTGAAGTTGTTCAAAACGCACCTTGTCGTAAGTTTCCTGGAAAACCGTCACGTAGTCCACGCCGCATTCGTGCAGGTAGCGGTATTCGTCGGTATTCACTGGATAAACTTCAATGCCTACCATGCGGAAATACTTGCGTGCGAGCTTGCAGGCTTCACCGATGTATTCCACACTGCTTTTGGCGCGGCTTTCGCCGGTGAGAATCAGGATTTCTTCCATGCCGCTGTCGGCAATCACCTTCATCTCGTGCTCGATCTGCTCCATCGTGAGCTGCATGCGCTTGATATGGTTGTAGCAGTTGAACCCGCAATAGACACAGTAGTTCTCGCAATAGTTCGCGATGTAGAGCGGCGTGAAGAAGTAGACATTGTTGCCGAAATGCTTGCTGGTCTCGATTTTCGCCTTCGCGGCCATCTGCTCGAGGTATGGGGCGGCCGCCGGAGAAAGGAGCGCCTTGAAGTCCTCGAGTGTGCAGCGTTCGTGTTCCAATGCGCGCTTCACGTCCTTGCCAGTGTACTTGCTGTAATCGTAGTTCTCGGATTCGGAAAGGACCTTGTCGGCGATGTCCGACTGGATGACTTCCATGCCGGGCAGATAATCCATTATATTAGTACGGGAACTCGGATCGTTTTCAAGGCGGTGCTTCTTGGCAAGCGCCCCTTCCGAAAGGTTTCCGGAATCAAACAGGTAATTATTGTCTTTTCTATCCACTTTGTCTTGCCCTATTTATTTGAGCATTTCCATTTCAAGATTTTCAACTCCCAAATATAAAAAAATCAGGACCGCGCAAGCGCAATTTTTTTACCATAGTCCATCTTACGGCTCCAAGATGACTGCAAACTATAGCAACCAAGAACGGAATTTCAATAAGCGAACTGTCCTTCATGGAAAGCGCATTCAGTGCATCTAAATCGTAAAAAAACACCCGAAGTCTTTGGTTAACTTCGGGTGAAAATTGAGTCCCTCGTTGTTCAGCGCTGCATTCGCCTCACTGCTAGTCCTGGAGGCAACGAACTGAAAACCAGTTGTTCTTGTAGGGGAAGCTCTCCTGGCGCACATCCTCGCCGTCGTTGCTCAGGCACACATTGTAAGCGCGGTTGCCACTGCTCTCTGTGGCACTCCAGAAGATAGCTCTGTGACCACCGTTGTAGAATTCGCCATAGTTGACCCTGTCGCCGGCAGGCAGCGCGGAAAAGCCCACGCCGTCTGTACCGTTGCCATAACTACCCCAGCCCGTCTGCGACTTGAGAATCTTGCCCGCAATCGATTGTCCGCCCACTTCGGTAAACAAGGTGTTCCATTCCATTTGGGTCGGCAAGTGCCAGCCTTCAGGACAGGCGTCGTTCGCGGCTTCCCAGGTGTAAAGGCGACCGGCCACGGCGCAATTTTCAGCCTTGTTGTTATAGCACCAGCTGCGCGGCTGCATGCTCGGAGTCTTCGTGCTGTCGGCGTAGTTCATGTTTTCCGCCATCCAGGTCTGGTCACCAATCTTGACAGTCTTGTAGATTTGTCCATCGCGGGAGTCGGTCATGGAGCCGTAGGTGATGTCTGGGTTGAAGCGACATTCCTTAGGAACATCCCAGCTCCAGTCGTCTGTTCCCTCCAAAAGTGCAGAACAATTCTGTTCAACTGAATAACTGCTACTGCTGGACTCTATCGTTCCTGTCACCCTGGAGTCGCTAGACGATAGGGACCTGGATGACGATGAAAGGACACTAGAGGAGGACTCATCGGAGTCATCGCTAGGAAGCGTCGGCGTTGAGCACGCGGCAAAGAAAGCCACAAACACAGAAACGAACAAACAAGTAGTGATCTTTCGGCTACACTTCGATACTCCCCAAAGAGGATAACTCAACTTTGGAACAAAAGTTCCTATTTCCGTACAGCTCAGGACAAGGTCAAGCATTTTCATTATTTTCTCCTTAACGCAAAGATTTGCGATAAAACACCCTTTAGTAAAGGATCCCCCTAATCTAAAATTTATTTTACAAGCAGCAACAAACAGATGCATTTTTTTGCCTGCAAAATAGCTAATCTGATACTGGATCCTTCACCACTTCGTGGTTCAGGATGACGTCCATCCATGTCATTTTGAGCGGAGCGATATACGAAACAAGCTACTTTATTCTGCTTGAAATGCAGCCCTGAACAGTCAATTCCACCCCTTTTTCCCGTTTTCCACCCTATTTTCAACTCCGAACTCCGAACTCCGAATTCCGAATTTTCTATATATACCCCCAAATTGCATTTTTGCCTGGGTCCTGTGACCAGATTCGCCAATTCCACTGGTGCTAGAGCAGGGAAACTCGGACAAAAACATGTAATGAAACAGGTCACCACGGTGGTGACCGCAAAAAACAACAAAAAAGGAATGGCTATAATGGCTACTATCACTAAAGAAAAGGCTGCAGAAATCACCGCTAAGTTCGGAGCAAACGAAAAGGACACCGGTAACGTCCGCGTTCAGATCGCTCTCCTCACCGAGAAGATCAAGAACCTCACCGAACATGCAAAGACCCACAAGAAGGACTTCCACTCCCTGCGCGGTCTGTCCATGATGGTTTCTAAGCGCAAGAACCTCCTCAAGTACTACGGCGAAAAGGACATTATCGCCCAGCGTGCCTTGATCAAGGAACTCGGTCTGCGCGGCTAATTCTTCAGACTGGAGAAATTTATGTCTATTGACGCATACCATCAAAAATACGGCAAGATGCTCGACCCGAAGGAAGTGTCTGTTACGCTTCCCGACGGCCGCGTAATCACGTTTGAAACGGGCCGTATTGCCAAGCAGGCACGCGGTGCTGCAGTCGCCAAGATGGGCGATGCATTCGTGCTCTCTACTGTCTGCTACGGCGAAGAAAAGGAAGGTGACTTCTTCCCCCTCACTGTGGAATATCGCGAAAAGGCCTACGCTGCCGGTCGCCTCCCGGGCGGCTACAACAAGCGCGAAGCCGGTCGCCCCAGCGACGAAGAAACTCTTTCTGCCCGTATCATTGACCGCCCGATTCGCCCGATGTTCCCCGAGAACTTCACGCGCGAAGTCCAGGTGATCGTGCAGGTTCTTTCTGCTGACCGCAAGTTTGCACCGGATGTGCTCGGCGTGTCTGCAGCATCCCTCTCCATCGGTCTTTCTGAACTGCCCTTCGAACAGCAGGTTGCCGCCGTGCGCGTGGCCGTTGTCGATGGCCAGAACGTCGTGATGCCCACCTACGAACAGATGGCCTGCGCCGATCTGGACCTGGTGGTCGCCGGTACCGAAGATTCCGTCTGCATGGTGGAAGGCGGTGCCTACGAAGTGTCCGAAGACACGATGATCAACGCAATTCTCGCCGGTCACGAAGCCATCAAGCTCATGTGCAAGGCCCAACAGGAACTGGTGGACCGCTGCGCTAAGCCCAAGATGGAACTCAAGCCGCAGCACGTTGGCGAAGCCCACGAAAAGCTTCTCGCCACGGTGAAGGAAGTCGTGTGGGACGAACTGAACAAGGACGTCCACTCCAACATGGTGAAGACCGACTTCTATCCGGCTATGGCAGACCTATGCGCGAAGATGCTGGAAGACGAACGCATTCTCGCCATCATTGGCAAGGACGAAGAACAGGATCCTGCTCTCGTTGCAGACGCGAAGGCAATCTTCAGCGACTACGAACGCACTGCCATGCGCGAAATGATCCTGAACGAAGACGTGCGTCTCGACGGCCGTACGACGACCGAAGTCCGCCCGATCGAAATCGAACTCGGCGTTCTCCCGAGCGCTCACGGTTCTGCGATCTTCCAGCGTGGCGAAACCCAGGGTCTCGTGGTCTGCACGCTCGGCTCCAAGGCCGACGAACAGCGCTACGAAAGCCTGCAGGGCGAAGGCTCCAAGAGCTACATGCTGCATTACAACTTCCCGCCGTACTGCGTGGGTGAATGCAAGCGCCTCGGCATGAGCCGCCGCGAAATCGGTCACGGCCACCTCGCCGAACGTTCTCTCGCTGCCGTTCTTCCGCTGCCGGAAGACTTCCCGTACACCATCCGCGTGGTTTCCGAAATTCAGGAATCCAACGGTTCTTCTTCCATGGCCTCTGTTTGCGGTGGCTGCCTCAGCTTGATGGACGCAGGCGTTCCTATCAAGGCTCCGGTCGCAGGTGTCGCCATGGGCCTCATCTCCGAAAAGGGTTCCGTGAAGGAAGGCGGCAAGATCAAGATCTTGACCGACATCACCGGTACGGAAGACCACCTCGGCGATATGGACTTCAAGGTGACGGGTACTGCCGAAGGCATCACGGCCTTCCAGATGGATATCAAGATCCGCGGCATTACGCCGGAACTCATGCGCGAAGCTCTGGAACAGGCTCGCCAAGGCCGTCTGCACATCTTGGGCAAGATGGCTGAACTCGGCCTCGCCGCTCCGCGTCCGAAGGTTTCCGAGAAGGCTCCGACCATGATCAAGATGCGCATCCCGACCAACAAGATCCGCGACGTCATCGGTTCCGGTGGCTCCGTGATCAAGGGCATGCAGTCTCAGACGGGTTGCACCATCAACATCGACGACGATGGCAACATCGACATTGCCGCCCCGAGTGGCAAGGCCGCAGCTGTCTGCCGCCGCATGATCGAGGAACTCACTGCCGAACCCGAACCGGGCCGCAAGTACAAGGGCAAGGTCAAGACGATCCAGCCGTTTGGCGCGTTCGTCGAAATCCTCCCGGGTCGCGACGGTCTCGTGCACATCTCCGAACTTGCCGACCACCGCGTCGAGAAGGTCGAAGACGTCGTTCACGTGGGTGACGAAGTCGAAGTGCTCTGCCTCGGTGTCGACCCGAAGGGCAAGGTGAAGCTTTCTATGAAGGCTCTGCTCCCTCCGAAGGCTGCCCCGGCTGAAGCTCCGGCCGCTGAAGCTCCTGCTGCAGAAGCCGCTCCGGAAGCGGCCGCTCCCGAAGCCCAGACTGAAGGCTAATCTCTAAACGATTCAAAAAGGCCCGACCGCAAAATGCGGTCGGGTCTTTTGTAATTTTTCCATAACATTTGTTGAATATTGTTATAATTTGTTAAAAAATATATAGTTATATATGGTGTTCGGGTTTCAAATATGGCAATCGTTTATCTATTCTTCCTTTGCATTCTTGCTGCATTGAATTTTATCCTTTCGTATAAGGTAAATCCAAAACAGTATGGATCATTCCTTCTGCTATTTTTTGCCGTTTTTGTAGCCTGTTTTGGCCATCTCTTTATAGCGCTTTCAACCAACACGGACCAAGTCATACTCGCAAACAAACTAAACTACGTTGGAGGAATCTTCCTTCCCGTACTTACATTTGACATCAGTCTTGCTGTCTGCAATATCCGGACCCCGTCCTGGGTACATACCTTACTGCTTTCTTTCAGTTTCGTGGTCCTCGCCCTATCCGCAACGGTCGGATTCAACGACATCTACTACAAGACCGTTGAATTCGTAAGCAACGATGGCGCCGGCAACTACATAGCAACCTATGGTCCGGGCCACGATGTTTTCAACATCATGCTTTTCAGCTTCATCATTGCTAACATCAGCCTGATCATTTACGCCTTCATCAAAAAACGGAACGTTCCCTTTAAGAGTCTCATCGCCCTTTCGCTCATCGAAGCAGCAACCATATTCTCTTTTTTCCTTTCACGCTTCTTGGAAAGCGACACCCTGGTCATGCCGGCTCTCTACGTTTTCGACCAGTTCATGCTGCTCTACATCTGTTACAGAAGCAGACGCTACGATGTCTCCCTCACCATATTGAATGTTCTCGAAGAAAGCAACACCAGCGGTTACATATCCATTTCCTCGAACCAGGAATTTCTTGGAGGAAACGATATTGCATACAAGCTATTCCCCGATTTCAACGAATGCCGAGTAGACCATATTCCCCGAATGAATTCCCAAATCGTGAATTTCTTTATGTCGTGGGCCAAGGAAAACTACAATCGAAAAGCTCAATCCGAAAAAGCTTTCGAACAGGGGTCCATCCATTACAAGTGCACACTGAAAACGGTTCCACTTTCTCGCGGGGAACACATCAACCTTTTCAAGATTAAGGATGACACCAAGCTACACCGCTATGTCAAAATGCTCGGTAGCAGCAATGTTCGTATGGAGATGATGCTCCGCGATAACGCTTCGCAAATGAGGGCGCTCCAGGAACAGATGATTGTCGGCATGGCAAACATGGTAGAAAGCAGAGACAGCAACACGGGCGGCCACATCAAGCGCACTAGCCGCGTCGTAGCGATTCTTGTCGATATTCTCCGGGCAGATTCCCATCTCGACTATTCCGAAGAATTCTACACATCACTCGTATCCGCAGCACCGATGCACGACCTGGGCAAGATTGCCATCGACGACCGCATCTTGAGAAAACCGGGCCGGTTCACGCCAGAAGAATACGAGGAAATGAAGAGTCATCCAGAAAAGGGTGCAAAAATCGTAGAGAACCTGCTCGTCGGTGTTGAATCGCCATACTTCGTACAGATAGCCAAGAATGTCGCCTGGTATCACCACGAGCGTTTTGACGGGAATGGATACCCCAAGGGTCTCAAGGGAACAGACATTCCTTTCGAGGCACGCGTCATGGCTGTCGCCGACGTTTACGACGCACTGGTCAGTAAGCGCTGCTACAAGGAAAAATTCTCTTTCGAGGACGCCTACGATATCATTATCGAAGGCATGGGCACACAGTTCGATCCGTCCCTCAAGGAATGCTTCATCAAGAGCCGCGAAAAACTCGAAGAATACTATAGAAGCTCAGATGACATGAAGCACGAATCCTAGCGTTCTAGTCACTCTGATTACAGCACTTTGGTTGCCGTAGCACAAGCCTTTTTCTATCTTTGGGCGCATGACCAAGTTTAGCGAATTCCCGTATGTTGCCGACCGTTTCAACGCCGTCCGCAGGGAAACTGTACAAGTCCGCGTTGGCGAGGCTTTGATAGGGGGCAACGCCCCCATTTTAGTTCAGTCCATGACCACCACCAAGCCCAAAGACGTCGAAAAGACGGTGGCCGAGACTTTGGCCCTCGCCAAGGTGGGCTGTGGCCTGGTTCGCATTACCGCTCCGACATTTGCAGATGCAGCCGCCCTCGAAGAAGTGATGAAGCGTGTACGCGCCGCCGGTTGCACGGTGCCGGTTTCCGCCGACATCCACTTCCAGCCGAAGGCCGCGTTCGAGGCGCTCAAGTGGGTGGAAAAGGTCCGCATCAATCCGGGTAACTTTGTCGACACGGGCATTTTGACACTCGACCAGCAGACGGACAAGTCGTTCGACGAGGGCAAGGAAAAGGTTGCCGAAGCCTTTACGCCGTTTGTGCAGGAGGCCAAGCGCCTGGGACGCGCCATCCGCATCGGCGTGAACCACGGTTCGCTTGCGGCCCGTATGATTTACCGCTATGGCGACACGGTGGAAGGCATGGTGGAAAGCGCCATGGAATACCTGGCCGTGTGCGAAGCCGAACATTTTGACCAGGTTGTTTTGAGCCTCAAGAGCAGCAACCCGCGGGTGGCGATTGCCGCCTACCGCATGCTCGCCGCCCGCATTAAGCAGGAAGGCTTCAAGCCGTACCCGTTCCACGTGGGCGTGACCGAAGCGGGCGCGGGTGCCGACGGACGCTTGAAGTCTGCGGCCGGCATCGGCGCACTCCTGCTCGATGGCCTTGCAGATACCATCCGCGTATCACTCACCGAAGATCCGGTGGCCGAAGTCCCGGTAGCACAGGAACTTATCAAGGCCTGCGCGTTGCCTGCTGCACCGACCGCCTACAACGTGCCGGTGCTTGAAAAAGACCCGTACCACTACGAACGCCGCGAGACCGAAGTCGTGAAGGTTTCGGGCGTAGAAATCGGTGGTTCTCATCCGGTGAAGGTCGGCGTGAAGGCCGACGCGATTGCACTAACGGGCGAACGCCGCAACGCTGAATTTGCGCTGCCGAGTCTGGATGCCGCCCCCGTGGTGCAGTTCAAGGATGCGATGGATATCGCGGGGTTCGCCGCAAATCCGGCGAGCGTGCCTGCGGGTTCCGTGTTCTGCTATACCGGCGCCGAGATGGTTTCGGGCGTACGCGCCCTTGCCGCTGCTCTCGAAGCAGCGGGTCGCCAAGACCCCATTCTGCTTTACGCGAAAATTAATGATTCCGAACGCGAGACGCTCCGCGTGTCCGCCGACATCGGAAGCCTGGTGACAGACGGTCTTGGCGACGCCGTCGTGATTGACGGCTACAAGGGCGCTAAGGAAAGCGTGCTCCTTGCATTCGACATTCTGCAGGCCGCCTACTGCCGCCGCAGCAAGACGAACTTCATCAGCTGCCCGAGCTGCGGCCGCACCCTCTACGACATCCAGCAGGTGATGGGCAAGATCAAGGCCCGCTTCGGACACCTCTCCGACATTTCCATCGGCATCATGGGCTGCATCGTGAACGGCCCGGGTGAAATGGCCGATGCCGACTTCGGTTACGTGGGTGGTGGCCCTGGCCGCATTACGCTCTTCGAAGGCAAGACGGCGGTCAAGAAGAACATCCCCGAAGAAGACGCCATCGAGGAACTCGTGAATTTGATCAAGGAAAGAGGCAGATGGCAGGAACCTTAAAGAATTGACAATGGATAATTGATAATGAATAATTGTTATAGTCGCGGCTACGCCGCCAAATTGAATAATCATCAATCATACATTATCAATCATCAATCATTTTAACAATCATCCATAAGAGGACAATACAATGGCAACTATTAAGACGATGAACAATATTTCCAAGAAAGGCTTGAGCCTGTTTGGCTCGTTCTACCAGGTTTCCGACTCCGTCGAAAATCCGGATGCCATCTTGGTGCGTTCCGCCCAGGTTGATACCGACAACTTTGACGGCCTGCTGGCTGTCGCCCGCGCCGGCGCTGGCGTGAACAACATCACTATCGACAAGGCTTCCGCGAAGGGCATCTGCGTGTTCAACACCCCGGGTGCAAACGCCAACGCCGTTGCCGAGCTCGTGATGACCGTGCTCGGCATGGCCGTCCGTAACGTGGACAAGGCTGCCGCATGGGTCAAGAACCTCGACACCACCGATCCGGACCTCGCAAAGACCGTCGAAAGCGGCAAGAAGAAGTTCGCCGGCATGGAACTTGCAGGCAAGACTCTCGGCGTGATTGGCCTCGGCAAGATTGGTGTGCTCGTCGCTAACTATGCCCGTTGGAAGAACATGCGCGTTATCGCTTACGAACCGTATCCCAACGCCGCCAACATGCACGAACTTTCCAACAAGGTTGAAATTGCCGACCTCGACACCGTGATCGCAAATTCCGACTTCCTCACCGTGCACGTTCCGTTCATCAAGGGCGTGACCGAGAACTTGCTCAACCGCAAGAACCTCGCCGGCTTCAAGGGCAGCTACATCATGAACTTCGCCCGCGGTGGCATTGTGGAAATGGCCCCGGTTAACGAAATGCTCGCTTCTGGCTCTCTCCAGGGCTACCTCTGCGACTTCCCGGACGCCGACCTCATCAAGAACGACAAGGTGACCTGCTTCCCGCACCTCGGCGCCTCTACCGAAGAAGCCGAAGAAAACTGCGCCGTGATGGCCGTTGAAGAATTGAAGGACTACATCGAATACGGTTGCGTCCGCAATTCCGTGAACTTCCCCGCCCTCGTCGATCACCCGCATTCCGGCGTCAAGAGCCGCGTCGTGGTCATCAACCAGGACGTTCCGAACATGATTTCCGAAATCACGAAGGTGTTCGGTGCCGAAGGCATCAACATTGCCTCGTTCAGCAACAAGAGCAACGGCAAGATCGGTTACAACCTCGTTGACGTCGAAAGCAAGGTCGATGATTCTATCATTGAAAAACTCGGCAAGCTTGACAAGGTCATCAAGGTCCGCGTGATCCACTTTTAAGAGGTATGGGCTATGAGGGCGGCGCAAGCGCCTTTGAGGTCGCTTCGCTTTGGGCTCAAATAGCTCAGAGTGAATGCCGTAAGGCATGAACGACCCCATTGCTCAAAGCCTTGCTTGCAAGGCGACCTCATCCCTGGTACATCTTCTCGATTTCTTCGGCGTACCGCGCTTCAGCGACGGTGCGCCGAATTTTTAATGTAGGCGTCAAAAGCCCGGATTCTATGGTGAGTTCATCGCCAATAAGTGTCCATTTTCGGATTTGTTCCCAATGGTTCAACGACTTGTTTGTTCGCTGAACAAGCCGCTCAATAGCAACATTTATGCGGTGCGATCGCAAAGCTCTATCGACATCGAATTTTTCTTCATGATATTGCAAGAATCGCTTAGCATTAACCCTATTCAGGAAAATTAATGCTGAAACAAACTTGCGATCATTTGCAATCACGAGAGCCTGTTCCACAAGTGGGTGTCGACCGAGTTTCATCTCTATCGGATTCGGGCTAACATATTTTCCAGTACTGGTCTTGAACAATTCCTTGAGTCGACCAGTCAGATACAGGTAACCGTCTTCGTCAAATCGCCCCTGATCCCCCGTCCTGAAGAAACCGTCTTCCGTAAAGAGATTCGCATTCAGGTCGGGCCTGTTGCGATACCCCTTAAATACGCTATCTCCCTTGACCAGTATTTCATTTTGATCACCGATTCTAACATCCAAATGTCCCAGCGGAATACCGACACTTCCAGGCCGGGATTGGTTTAGCTTATTGACACTCACGACAGGAGAGCATTCCGTAAGGCCATACCCTTCACATGTCTGGATACCAATATTGAGCAAGAACCGGCATACGGACTTATCCAGGGCTCCACCACCAGAGATTAGCAATCTGAGCCGTCCACCAATGGCATCGCGCAATTTGGAGTAAACCACTTTGTCGTAGGTTCTAAAGATAAACGACTTCTCTTTTCCCGGTTCACGTTTTTTTGCATATTCCAAGGCATGTTCAAAAACGACCTTCTTGAGACCAAACATTCGTTCACTTGCCGCAGTCATCGACTCATAGACCCGTTCAAGAATACGCGGAACAACAGACATAATCGTCGGTCGAACTTCCTTAATCGCTTCTGCGACACTCTTGGGCGAATCCGCAAAATAAATCGTCAAGCCATTTAGGATATAATAGTACACCACAGCCCGTTCAAATGCATGCGCCACGGGGAGCACGATAAGAGCCACATCGGTCTTGCGTTCCAGAGGCAAGTAGCCTCGCTTGACTGCCTGCAACTGCAAAATCATATTACGGTGTGTCAGTTCTACACCCTTGGGGACACCGGTAGATCCACTTGTATAAATAATGCTGAACAACTCATCGGGACGAATCGATTCCAACAGAGTTTCAAACCGTGCCGAATCACCGGGCTCGCGGGCAAGATTTTCGCCTTCCCTGAGCAGGTCATTCCAAAGAACGGCATTTTCAGGCATATTCTGCGACGATTCGATACAGACAACCATGCGGAATCTGGGTAAAAGATTTCGAAGCGACGGATCGAGTTCCGCAAGGTCGTTTACCAGAAGAATCTGGACATTGGAATCTTCGCATTGGTAGATAAAATTATCGACAGAAATATTCGGAAACAGCGGAACGACCTGGGCATGGTTCAGCTGCGTCGCAACATCCGCCATGATCCATTCTGGAGAGCTATTCGCAACAATGCCAAGACACTCGCCCGCCTTCAATCCATGATTCCTAAAGGCAAGAGCCAGGAAATGAGTATGGTCGCGAAGTTCAATCCGGGAAAAGTGAATCCACTGCGAACCTTTCTTATGGAACCAACCCGCAAAGTCCTCCCTTTCGCAGTTGATGAAAAACATCTGCGCCAAAGAAGTATAACGTAAAGTTTCCATAAAGCCTCCGGGCCAAGCACAGCCGCATCTCAAATTCAAAATAGATTATTGAAGTAAAAAAAAGAACATTTATTTAAACAAAGTTGCATTTTTTTCTAAATATTAAAGCAATAAAGAAAGTGAAGGTCTTCAATGATCAAGAAACTTGTTACAACATACAACCAAACTAGGATGGATGTGCGTATCGGGATTGCCATCATCCTCGGAACCCTTTTAGGTATTCTCGCCCCCAACCAGCATTGGATTAGCTCAATTGGCACCCTCTTTGTCGGAGCAATGAAGGGTATCGCACCAATTCTAGTCTTTATTCTCATCACGAATTCACTTGCAATAGGCAAAACTACCCTGGACCGCAGATTCGGTAAAGTCATACTTCTTTACATTTCCAGCACCATTCTGGCGGCAATGGCCGCCATCGGTGCAAGCTTCCTATTTCCGCAAAAACTCCTTCTAGCAGGTGAAGCGACCGCATCGAGCATTCTTCCTAAAGGAATCGGAGAAATTCTCGACAACCTGCTAATCCGCGCCGTGTCGAACCCTTTCGAAGCTATCACGCAAGCCAATTACATTGGTATTCTGGTCTGGGCAATCATCTTCGGCTTTGCCCTCAAGGTCCATGCTTCGGATTCTACCAAGGAACTCCTGCATGATGCTGCCAGGTCAGTCACAGCAATCGTACGCTGGATTATCAATCTCGCCCCGTTTGGCATCATGAGTCTTCTATTTGATTCTATTGCAACTAACGGCCTCTCCTCGTTCAAGACCTACGGAACACTAATTGCCGTGATAGCCGGATCCATCCTGTTCACCACGTTTGTCATAGCCCCCACAATTGTAGGAATCACCATCAAGCGCGATCCCTACCCGCTACTGCTTTTCTGCCTAAAGGAAAGCGGTCTAACGGCGCTTTTCACCCGCAGTTCCGCTGCGAATATTCCCGTGAACATGGAACTTTGCGAAAAACTCAAGCTCGATCCCAAATTCTACTCCGTCTCGATACCCCTCGGAGCAACCATCAACATGAATGGAGCCGCCATCACGATCGCCATCATGACGCTCGCTATCGCGAACACCCTCGGAATTTCGGTCGACTTCCCAACCGCTCTCACACTCTGCATCGTTTCAACCATCGGTGCATGCGGTGCTAGCGGTATTGCAGGCGGATCACTCTTCCTGATTCCCATGAGCTGTTCGTTCCTAGGAATTTCAAACGATCTCGCCATGCAAGTCG
>NZ_CALEFV010000067.1 GCF_937877005.1 uncultured Fibrobacter sp.
GGATAATGTCGGGGTGAGTCACCGTCACAGGCTTGCCCTGTTCAATCTGACGCTTGAACAGCGGAATCACGGAACCGTTCGAGCCCAGCACATTGCCAAAGCGAGTCGTCACGAATTCGGTATCGCCACTCTTCTGCTGAGCCAAGAACTGCACAATCATTTCGCAGCAGCGCTTAGAGGCACCCATCACGTTAGTGGGGTTCACCGCCTTGTCGGTACTGATCATCACAAACTTCTTGACGCCGTTCAGAACCGCGAGTGTACCCATGTTAAACGTACCGATGACGTTATTTTTAATGGCTTCCATGGGGTTGTTTTCCATGAGCGGCACATGCTTATGGGCCGCCGCGTGGAACACCACCTGGGGCTTGTACTTCTTAAAGATCTGGTTCATGCGGAAGTAGTCGCGCACGCTTGCAATGATGGTCACCAGGTTCAGGTTGTTGCCATACTCCATCACGAGTTCCTGCTGAATATCGTAGGCATTGTTCTCGTAGATGTCGACAATAATGACCTGGGCGGGATTGTACTTTGCAATCTGGCGCACGAGTTCGCTACCGATGGACCCGCCACCGCCGGTGATCATGCATACCTTGCCGCCAATAAAGTCGTGAATTTCGGAGTTGTCAAACTTGATGGGCTCACGACCTAGAAGGTCTTCGACCTTGATGTCGCGAATTTGAGAAATGTAGGTCTGCGGTTCCGATTCCTTGACATCTTGCAGGCTACCCACGAAGGGCAACACCTTTACCGGCAGGTTTGTCTTGCCGCACAGGTCCAAGATGGCGGCACGGTCCTTGGGAGGACAACTGGGAATGGCGAAAATAATCTGCTCGATGTTTTCGAGTTTTGCGAGCTTTACGATATCGCTCGTGCCACCTGCCACCAGGACGCCGTTGACATACTTGCCAATCTTGTAGCGATCGTCGTCGATCAGGCATACGGGGTTGATGGTGTAGTTCTCGGCCGCACCCAGGGCACCCTTTTCGACAGGATTTTCTAGACGGCGAATTTCGGAGAGGAGCACCTTGCAGGCCTCCCCCGCCCCGATAATCATGGTCCTTTTTTTACGGGCTTCGGCAAGTCCTGCCCCAACCAACGAGACGAACGTTCCCTTGAAAATGTAGCGGAACAGACACACGCCCACCGTGGCAACCACGGCTGTCACAATGGTAAATGCGGCAAACAGATGCCCGGTAGATAGATAGCACAGGAATGTTCCGATTACAAATCCAGTCAGGATTCCCTTGACGCAGCTCAGGTAGTCTGCCAGGTTAAAATAGCGCCACAGCTTGTTGTAGGCCCCGAACAGTAGCTGGCATGCAAAGCAGCAGAAGGCACAGAGTAGCAGGAAAGAAAATAACTGTAGGCGGTCGATACGGTCGGCAAAAAAGGGAAGCGGCAGATTAACAATGAGTCCCGCCATGATGACAACGAACCCATCTACCAGGGCTAGTAGGCGCTTGCGCAGCCTGAAACTCGTAAATAGCAATCTATACTTGCGAATAGCCCTTCTTACAAATCTAACCATATTTCCACCTTCTTTACGCTAAATTTAGAACATTATCATAGTACGTAGGTAAACCGCTGGGTCGTCCCCCACCGTTATTTCACCTGTGAACGAGACGAACCGCCCATGGTAGCTTACCGAGGGGGTTGCGTTGTAATGCATCGGGGCGTCGTGAATAAAACGCTTGCGTCTTGGTTTCTCCGATAAACTTGGATAGGAATTTTCAATGTCGCTTCCAAAATCGGTCCCCTTCCATAGCCAGTTGTTGTGTATTCCCACATAAATGGATTGCCATTCCTCAATCGAAATGTTCGCATATAAAGTCCAGTCTGCAGATAAACTATTCGGGCCGTTGGGATTGCCAATGGGTATCCCTAAATGTGACATCTGAGCTTTTGCAGTATCAAAGTGACAATAGGTATAAGGTTCCACTCGTGCAATTTCGAAAACGGATCCTGTTTTAATTATTCGTTTTCCAATAGTAAAATTATGTGCAACATGCATGCCCAACATAGCGGCCCAACGATTGTTACTGTACTTATTTTCATATAACGCCACAGGAGATTCCATGTCATCTAAGAAAAATTCTCCATATAAGCGAACCGTATTAAACAACTGGTAATTGACATCAAAGGAAAGGGAGCCATTATTTGACAATTCTGAATAGTTTCCTTTTTCCATAAACAGAGGAACCACAGGCATAAATAGCCATGGTTTGTTATCATTGTATAATATCTGAATTTCGCTCATGCCTATTGTTAGATTACTTCCTGCTAGGGAGAGCTCATAGCGATGAGCGTACATATTTCTGTCATTCAGATTCTCAGGACTCCACCCCCAACGACTAACACGTAAATCGGCATAGGCACTAAAAATACGCATTGGACCAAAAGTAAAATCCAGAATTAACATATTATAGGGCAAGGCAAATTGATTCAGTGCAAGATTATTATAATACCCTGGTCCCCAATGCAATACATCGCGCGCCAGTTGCAACCGTACAAAAGCATAATTAAAACCCAGATGGGCACGGTAACGGGAATAACTCACATAGTCTGCGCCCGAATTATTTTTTTCATTTTGTTCATCGAAAATTTCACCATCGTAGCTTTGAGGTTTGCTTGCACTGTGATTTTCTGCATAGATTCGTGCATCCAAATCAAAATCAACGGAATCCACATAGCCACGCAAGAACAGTCCCCCATCGATTCCTGGCCAAATGGTATCGCCAAGCGCTTCTCCACCGCGGTAATCGAGACCGAGCAAGGGGGATGCCGCAATGGCAAAGCGGTGCGCCTCTGTACCAGAGCCGATGGAATCGGAATAATAGATGAGCGCACGGCTATCTGTCTTATGGAAGTCTTTTATGAAATTGTAATTACGGCGGGGGTATGTAAAAAACTGCCTGCCCTCCCCTACGGTTTGCGCATGGTATTCCATGAGCATGGGGGCGTAATCGAGCTGCCTTAAGTTGCGGGTTCGTTCTGCACTCACCACCGGCAAGGCGTTAGCCCATGCGCTCAATATGGCGAAAACAAGGAGAAATGGCAGCAGGAATTTAGGCATCGTCTTTATTTAAATAAGGGCCGGTCCTAGGACCGACCCAAAGTGTTTTAATGAGATGAACTACTTTTCGAACGGAACGAGTTCCACGCGACGGTTCTGTTCGCGGCCTTCCTTGGTGCTGTTGTCGGCAATCGACATCTCGGAACCGAAACCAATTGCACGCAGGCGGTCAGCCTCGATGCCCTTCTTTTTCAAGAAGTCCACCACGGCCTGGGCACGCTTTTCGGAAAGGGCCTGGTTTGCCGCTTCGGAACCGGTGTTGTCGGTATGGCCCTGAACTTCCAGGTTGGCGGACTTCACCTTGCGCATGAGCGAGGCAATGTCGTTCAACGTGGTGTAGCTCTTCTTGGTGAGCTTGGTAGAACCCGTCTGGAACTGGATTCCCTTCTTGAGCTGGTCCAGGTCTTCTTTCTTGTTCACCGGGCAGCCGTCTTCCTTGACGGCAATTCCTTCGAGGGTGTTGGGGCACTTGTCCAGATTGTCGGGAACACCGTCCTTGTCGCCATCGAGTACGCAACCCACGGAGTCGACCGGCATGCCGGCTGCCGTTCCCGGGCACTTGTCCTGGCCATCGGAGATACCGTCGTTGTCGCTATCGGCGGGGCAACCCGTAGAATCTACCGATATACCATCCTTAGTGTTGGGGCACTTGTCGAAATCGTCTGGTACACCGTCCTTGTCAAAATCCATCGGGCAACCGGTGCTATCGACGCTGATGCCGCTCTTTGTATTCGGGCACTTGTCCTGACTGTCGGCCACGCCATCCTTGTCAAAGTCGAGCATGCAACCCACGGAGTCAACCACGATGCCTTCCCTGGTGTTGGGGCACTTGTCCTTGAGGTCAGAGATGCCATCCTTATCGGTATCGACACGGTCAAGAGAATCCTGGCGGGCGCGTTCGGCAGCCTTCAGGGAGTCTGCACGGAAGGCAGAGTCAGAAGCGGTGCGGGCCGCATTGGCATCCGTCACGAAGGCGGAATCCTTGTCGGCGCAGCCATCGGTGTTCACCTTCACGCTATCCGGCGTGTTCGGGCACTTGTCGTAGGAATCGACCACGCCATCCTTGTCGCTATCGAGCGGGCAACCATTTTCGTCAACGGCAATCCCCTTTCTGGTGTGAGCGCACTTGTCCTTGTTGTTGTTCACGCCGTCACCATCGCTATCGCGGAACATGTCAGCACCAAAGCGCCAGGTGAGGAGGGCCGCACCGGCCACGAGCGGAGTCGGGGCGTAGCAGTAATCCACCTTGGAGCCATCTTCACCCTCGTAATGAATCATGCTGTTGCCACAACCCTTCATTTCTTCGTCACCATCGTAAGTGATGTTCTTGAGGGCACGGACCGCCACCTCTAGTCCCATGGCAAAGTCGATGTTATAGGGCAAGTGGAAACGGAGACCCGGGGTAATGAGCATCGGATCTTCGAACGGTTCAAACTTATATTCGCCCTTGCTCTGCAGTCGCATTTCGCCGGAGTATTCCAGGAACACGTCCATCCAGCTCTTGGGGAGCCAGTTCACGCCGGCACTGTAAACGAGCGTCTGGGTTTCGTCCAGATCAAGCGGATACAGGTAGCTTGCCGCCAAGTTGAAGCGGAAGGGTTTTGGATTACTCAGCTTGGTGAGGTCGGCCGTACCGACCAGGCCCGCAGAGAAAGCCCAGTCATCGGCAGTGAACGGCTGGGTGTAGCCATTGCCGTTCAAGTACCAAGCATGACGGGGGCGCACACCGGCATTAGATTCACCAGTCGGGATATACATGTTGAGCATCACGGCAAAGCCGTACCACTTGTTGGTGTCGAGCGGAATGCGGATCTTGGTCCACAGGTCCAGGTCGCCGCGGCTCGTGGTCCACTGGTTGGTACTACCGGACGGGCCATTGGAATTGGCATGTTCATAATACACGGGCAGAATTACGCCCACGTCCAAGTTATCCAGAAGACCGGCACTCACGAAGAAGTTTCCCGCCTGGGTATAGTCCCACCAGTTATAGCTGTAGTCCCTGCCGTCTTGCGTGTACTTGCCACCGCGAGCGAGCGACCAGCCGTCGATGGCGATGTTACCACCCGTACCCACGGCAAAGTTCCACTGACCGAGGGTCTTGGCATTGATCTGATGCAGACCGTCCGATCCACCTTCCATGCCTATCTGGGCGAAGGCGCAACCTGCGGCCAGTAAGGCGATCCCAAAGAGTTTTTTCATGATTTGTTTCCTTCTTCTAGGTAACTTTGGTACAAATTTAGTAAAAAAAGTTTCAAATTAACTTACGAAACGGACTAGTCCTTGTTGGAATATCCCTTTCCGTAGTATCCCTTGCCGTAATAGCCATATCCATAATAGTGGCCCGGCTCATATTCGCAGTGGTTCATGACGAAGGCGCAGGGCTTTTCGCCATAGCGGCGCAGGTTCTCGATATTTTCCTTGATCTGGCCCAGGGAATCTGAACCGTAATGGACCACCAGCAGCACGAAATCGACCAGCGGGTAGATGAGTTCGGCATCCGTCACCATGCTTACCGGCGGAGTATCTACGATGACCAGGTCGAATTCGGCCTTGAATTCCTCGAGCAGGTCCTTGAAGACCCCCTTGCGCAATAGTTCGCTCGGCGACATCAGGCGCTTGCCGCCCCCCATGACAAACAGGTTTGCACACTTGGACTCTACCACCACGTCGCGCCAGGCGGCCTTGCCCGAAAGCACCTCGGTCAGGCCCGCATGCTTGGAGCTGCGGATAACGCCACGGCGCATGTCTGCATCGATGAGCAGCACCTTCTTGCCGTTCAGGGCGTACACGGCCGCCAAGTTCTTGGAGACAAAGCTTTTGCCCACGCCCGGTACCAAGCCGCATACCATGAGTACCTTCTGCCCTTCGACCATGGAAAAGTCCACGGCCGTCTGCAGAGAACGAAAAGCCTCGCTCGCCTGGTCGTTCGGGGACGCCTCCACCAGGGTCTGCTTGCGGCGCTTGTCGCGCAGCAGGCGGTTCTTGGATTCCGGAATCTTCGCAAACACGCTGATGTCGGTGGCATGCTCCAGTTCCTGGGAACTTCGAATGCCGTTGCGCATCATGCGGAGCAGGAATACCAAAAGGACTCCCACCATGAAGGCTGCCGCTATGGAGCAGATAAGGATGTTGAATTTTTGGGGCTTACTCTGAATAGGTTCGATCTGTGCAAGGTCAACAATACGCACGTTGCCCACTTCGCCTGCGCGCACCACGCGCAGTTGCTGGATGTTGTTAAGCATGCTCGTGTACTGGGCGTTGTTGACGGAAACGTCTTCTTGCAGGCGCAAAACCTCTTGCTGCGTCACGGGCATGGATTCCGCATTTTTCTTGAGGCGTGCGAGTTCCCCGCGCAGGCGGTCTTGCTGTTTTACGATTGTCTGGACCGAAGGATGTTCTTCCTTGAACAGGCGGGCAGCCTCCTGACGGTGCTGTTCCAGCTGCAGCAACTGGCGCTGCAGGTCCATCTCTTTGTTCAGATGCGCCTGGGTTTCTCCAGTCATGTCGACAGAGCCTATCTTGTGGCGGTAATCGGCCAAAACTTTTTCGGCACTGTCGAGCTTGGCTTTCACGCCCGGTAACTGTCCTTCCAGGAATTCCAAGGTCTTTTCGGCCTCGGCACTGCGCATTTCCACATTCTGGCGCACGTAGGTATTCGCGATGGTGTTCAGGATAGAGGCAGCGCGATCGGCATACCGATGAGAATAGGATACGCCAATAATGCCGGTCTGTTTGCCCTGCTCGGCCACCTTGAGCGATTTTGCAAGGCCACGGGCGGCCAGTAGCGGGTTCGACATGGCGATTCTAAACTTTTCGCCCACCTTGGCCCGCATCAAGTTCACGCGAATGCGCAAGGTATCCCCCGCATACGGAGCCTTCAACAGGTCATCAATCTTGCCCTCGACCAGTTTAGATTCTTCGGGAGTGTACACAGCGTAAGAGTCCGCCCCCGTCACCACGGCCATCCAGCGTTCGCCACGGGCGATTTCGGGAATGTCCAAGAAGTCGATATCCATGCGCCCCTCGCGATGGAGCAAGCGGTTGAGCTTGTTCTGCGGGGTTGCCGAATATGTCAGGTGTTCCGCCTCCACCACCTGAGCCAAGACCATGCGACTCTTGATAAGCTGGATTTCGGCATCGGCGGGGCTCGGCATTTCTAGGAGGGCGCCCATCTCGCCCATTGCACGGCCCGCCTTGTTGCCCTTGATATCAATCTGTAGCAACAAGTCACTCGTAAACTGCGGGCGGATCCACTGCCCCACCGTCACGCCAATCACGGCACCAATGGCCAAGAACAGGCACAGGAAATAGCGTTTTTTCCACAGGATAAACAGGGCCTCGAGCAAGGTGATTGTGTTGTTTGTCTGGGCGGCCTGTGCCCCCACCACGACCATCTGTTGTTCTTTTTCAGCCATAAAATTCTCTCCCAATATTTTCGGACACAAAGATAAGAAATTTTACTTTGTTTTACTTGCCGTAGTAGCCCTTTCCATAGTATCCGTAGCCGTAACGGCCCGGTTCATGCTCGCAATGATTCATTACGATGGCCCCAGGCTTGTCGGAATAGCGGCGCACCCTCTCGACGGTCTCCTTGATTTCGTCCATGGAATGGCGACCGTAGTGCAGCACGAACAGCAGGTAGTCGACTAGCGGACAGATGAGTTCTGCATCGGTGACCAAATTCAGTGGAGGAGTATCTACAATGACTAGGTCGTACTTCTCTCGAGCCTCCTTGAGCAGACGGTCCATGGCGTCGCTACGGAGGAGTTCGCAAGCGGCTAGCTTTGTCTTGCCCGCATTCATTACGTACAGCCCGTCCACATGTTTCTGCGCGACGGCCGTGTCGAGCAGTCCGGCGATCCTGACGGTCTATACAGGAAAGGTGGTATCTATAAGGATATCGTCGACGCTTCTGCCCGAAGCCGCAACATAGAGAAACTCGCCGACACATTGGACAT
>NZ_CALEFV010000068.1 GCF_937877005.1 uncultured Fibrobacter sp.
GGTGAGACTCCTGAACCATTCGCCTTTTATGACTTTGCCCGCATCCGATATGCCCGGAGTATGCAAATTTACTTTGTTAGAAAAATCAACGAGAGTGAAGATAGTCGGGGCGAGAAGCACCCATAACGGCTGCAAGCTGAAACTAAGCGGTAATGGAGGGTTTTCTTCTTTAGGCGGGTTTTCCTTGCGGTAGAGCGCGAGTTGCAGTCGGGCTCGCTCCTCATGTTCCGGCAAAATGAAAATCTGGAACGGCCCGGTCTCGAGTCGTGTCAGACGATGCGATATTCCCTGGGATAGCAGTACGAGACTGTCATCGCGAATCTGGCGGAAGGTACCTTCTGAAATGCAGATATTTTCGGGAAACTGCGGCTCTTCCTGTTTAGACGATTCGTCATTTGTCGAGGATGGTTCCGGCTTTGGGGTTATAGATTGAACTTTCAGTCCCTCTCGAGGAATATCCGACGGGGATCGCATGTAGCGCGGCCGCAACGGCGACATGAATCGTGGCATGGACTCCTCCTAAATGACTGCGGCCGATGTCATGGCGAAATGCCCTGTCGCAGTCTCGCATTCGGCGCGCAGGTAGGCGAAGTCGTCTATGTTGACGCTGATATCGGTCTTTGCGGGTGGTAGCACTAGGCTCTCTATGCACAAGGTCTCATCCTTGGCGAGCTTTCCGTTGGAGGATCGTCTGCGTCCAAAAATGCGGATGTGTCGGAAGGCTCCTCCGTAGTCTTCCGTGTTGCGGGCGTGGAACAGAACCTTCTTGCCGTCGATTTCCCACCAGAGGGCGGGGCCGTCGGTAACGTAGCAGTTGTCGCCTGCAAATGCCTCGTTGAGTGATTCAAGTGAGATTCTTTTCTCGCCTGATTTAACAACCGTTCGAACTTTTCCGAACACGTGCTCGCGGCTGTGACCGAGCGAAATCAGTGGCATATGTACTGATGTGGTGTCGTTCAGGTCTCCGTGGGCGTCGTTTCCGCCGATGGGTAGCAAGTAATTGCCCTTGCCGAGTTCCTCGATCCACCACTCTCGACCGAGCTTGAATCCTTCGTCGCGAATTCCGTTCCAGAACTGGATTCCGCGAATATTGTGTCCTGCTTCCAGGTTCAGATCCTTGTGGCTCCAGTAGCCGCGACGGAAGATGAATTTTTCGAGATAACCCATGGGCTGCATCGGGTGTGCAGCAAAGCAGTGCGCCGCAGTCATTTCCAGGAGCTTCGGAATTTTGAAGGTTGGCTTGTTATCGAGCCAGTTGCGTCCGCAGTCGCCGAGACCGGGCAGGTAGCCGTTGGGGCCTAGCACCGTCATGTGCACGTTTTCGCCCTTGGAATTGCCTGCCGAAACTTCTTCGCCTGCAATCATGAGGGGCATGCCTTCGGCTTGGTTAAGCTTGCTGATTTCCTCGCGTAATGCGTCAAAGCGGCAGAGTGGCGAATCCGCTTCGCGAGTGTAGTCCTCGGTAGTAAAGGCAAAATCGTAGGCGTGGTCGGTACAGCTCACGTAATCGAGTCCGATGGCCTTGGCCGCTTGCTGTAGGACTTCGGGAGATGCTCCGTGTTCTACGTGGTCAGCCGAATAATGCGTGTGGCAGTGCATTTCGCCTGCAATGAATCCGGGAGCCTTTGGGGGGTCCTGAGCGAGCACCTGGATTTTTAGCGGTACGGCCTTTAGTCCCGGATAGTTCCAACGGTTGAATACCTTGACTTTCTCTAGGACATTCCCGTTTATCGGGTCTATTCGTCGTGCGTAAATCTTGCAATCGATTTCGTATTTCCCTGGAGCGAGATTTCCGAGTTTTACGGGGAAGAATCCGAACTGTTCCGTGGCGCGAATTTGCAGGTCGAAGGTTTTACCGAGAATTTCAGCCTTCTCGATAAGCGTCGGGAACCGATGCGCATCGCGGACCACAATCCATAAAGTCGGCTCGACACCCGGCACAAACTGGAACGGGGCGTCCACGAGGATTTCGGGCCATGGCCTATACAGAAGCGACCATGGTAGCTTGAACTTGAAATGCGTTTCGGCGTAATGAAGTTTTTCGCCCGGAATGAGGCTCATTATTCCTCCGGGGATTTTTCGTTCGCTTCGCTAGAACTTGTGGTGTCGATAGGCGTAGTGTCCACGGTTGTGGTGTCGGCTACTGTTGAATCTGCTGCTGTTGTGTCGGCAACCGTTGTCGTGGCTGCTGTTGTTGGCGGAACTGTTGCGGAATCGCCGTCGGGGACGTCGTCATCGTCGTCATCTTCTTCGACTGGTTCGGGTTCGTTCCAGAGGCCAAAGCCTACGCGCACCTGCATCGTGAGTCCGCCAATATTCCACTTAGCCTTTTCCTTGGGACCGTCGGGAACAATGTCCGAGTAATTGCCGTTGGATTCTACCTTGATGCTGCTGAATCCGATGTCGCCGTATATGTTGAAATTCTTCCAGCTGGCAATCAGGTAACCGACGCTAATTCCGAATCCGGATCCCCATAGGGGAGTCTTTGCTTCGACTTTTCCCCAGGTGGAGTAGATTTCGGTGCCGGGCAGTATCCAGTACCAGCGTACACCGATGCTGAACAGGCTTTCTCCCGAAAGTGTCATCAGATTGCGGGGAATTCCTAACCTGTATTCGAGAAACATCGGTATTCCCTGGATCGTATAGCTGTAATTGTGGGAGCGGCTCTTGCGATCTGTCAGCACGACCGATTCGTTGTCATAGATGTAACTCACGCCCGCGCTGATGAAGTTGTTGCGGAATACCTGGTACTGAATTCCAAAGGCAATCGGGAAGCAAAAGTTGACTTTCTGGAAGTCCTGCTTGGCCACGCTCAGCGATTCGCTCTCGGTCAGGGCATCTTCCTTGAAACTGTAATACAGTGTGTCGATGGCGTTCTGGAAGTATTCGCGTTCAGGAAAATCCAGAAACGAGACGGATGGCTGCAGAAATATTGACAGTTTGGAACGGTCGCGCTCCGAAGTCTCTTCGGCGGCCATCGCAGATGCGGCAAGAACAGCCACAATGAGTATGCTAAAAATGACTCTCACCTGCTTGCGACTTCCTCATTCCTCATTTCACATTCCACATCACGCATCACGCATTAGTTCTGCATTTCGCGGTCTTCTTTCCAGAACCTCTTCTTTTGGGAATCCTTCTTCATGCGCTTTGCAAATGCAATTTCAGCCTTGTCGATTTTCTTTTCGGTTTTGGCGATCTGCTTCTGGATTTTTTTGTCGTCGGGAGAAGCCTCGTTCTTTGCGATGTTCAGATAGAGTTTGGCCGTTTCGAACTGGTCAAGCTCGTTGTAGGCCTGAGCGATCATGAACAGGGCCTCGGTGCGGCGCTTGCTGTTGGGATAGGTTTCAAGGAATTCCTTGAAGTAGATGACGGCTGCCTGGTATTTGTCCATGCGCAGGTAAAGCCTGGCGGTCTGGAATTCCTTTTCGGCGAGTCGTTCTACGAGCAGGTTATAATAGTAGTTCACGGAATCGCGCAGCGGAGTGTCTGGATAGTTCGACAGATAGCGTTCGAAATCCTTCATGGCGATAGTTGTGTTCGCTTCGTCGCGGCTTACGCGAAATTCCATGTTGAACGACGAGATGGCCTTGCGAAATTCGGCCGTCTCGATAAAGGGAGAGCCTGGAAAGTTTAAAACGAAGCTGCCGTATTCGCCGCGCGCCTCGATCCAGTCTTCCATGTTGAAGTAGCTTTCGGCCATTAGGAACTGGGCCTGCTCCATGTAACCGGTTCCTGCGCACAACGAGAGAATTTCTTCGAGCTTGTCGGTTGCGCGACCGTATTTTCCTTTCTTGAAAAGCGCTTCTGCGTTCTCGTAACGGATGCGGCACCATTCCGTGTGCTTCATCTTGGTCTGCCCACTAGAGGAGCAACCTGCGAGGAGGACTACTTCGGCCAAAACACAAAGGAATACGGGAATCTTTTTTAACAGGGTCATCTTTTTTCTTTGGTTAATTCTAATTTTACTCCCGTAAATTAGAAAATTTTAAAAGTCCGGAAAAATGATTTTAGTCCGCTACGTATTGAAAGAGCTCATCGCCCCTTTTTTGGCGGCTCTTTTCGGCATTACGTTCCTGTTTGTGGTAGACTTCCTTGTCAAAATTCTTGACAATGTGCTTTCTAAAGGACTTCCTGCGTCTACGGTTCTTGAGATTTTCGCACTGAACCTTGCGTGGATGCTTTCGCTATCGGTGCCCATGGCCGTGCTGGTGGCAAGCCTCATGACATTCGGTCGCATGTCTGGCGATCAGGAAATTACGGCGTGCAAGGCGGCCGGCGTTTCGCCCCTTTCGCTCATGCGTCCGGTACTCATTGTGTCGATGCTCATTTCGGTTCTTATGGTTGTTTTCAACAACTGGATTCTTCCCGAGGCGAACCACCGTTCCGTGGAACTCATGAATGCGGTTTCCCGTAAAAAGCCGCATGTCTTCATTGACGAAGGGCGCCTCATCACCCAGTTCCCCGATGTGCAACTGTGGGTTAACCGTATCGATCCTATGTCTGGAACTTTGTACGGAATCCAGATATATGAGATGGAAAAGAAGGGCGCTCCGCGTATTGTGTATGCCGACAGCGCCACGATGGAATACGCCGACAACGGTGCGACTCTCATGCTCCGCCTACGTAGCGGCGAGACACACATGACCGATGCCGACAATCCGGCGAATTATTTCCGCATCAGGTTCTTCTCCCAGGACCTTGCCATGAAAAATGTCGACGACCGTCTGGAACGCCGCAGCCGCAGTTATCGCAGTGACCGCGAAATGCCAATCGAAATGATGAACGAGGTCGTTGCCGATGCGGAAAAAAGGTACGAAGAGAACCGTAAGGTTGCGCTCGAAAAACGCTTGGAGACGCTTGTCAGTTTGTATAAATTGGTTGATTCGGATTCGATTGTGCCTACTTCGGTGGAAACGGGCGCCTCGCTGGATTCCGTCCAGCGCCGTAGGTCGCTGCAGCGTTTGCGCGTTCAGGAAATTTCGGCGATGCGTACGACAGAACATCAATATGGTCGGATGCTCACTGAGCTTAAGCGCAAGGCGCAGTACACGGTGGAAATCCAGAAAAAGTACAGTACGAGTTTCGCCTGCTTCATTTTTATTCTGATTGGAGCCCCTCTAGGTATCATGGCCCGTAAGGGCGGTATCGGTACGGGTATCCTTTACAGCCTTTCTTTTTTCGTCATCTACTGGATTTGCCTTATCGGCGGCGAAAATTTGGCGGACCGTCTTCTGATCGATCCAGTTCTTGCCATGTGGGCGTCCAATATCATTATCGGCTCGTTCGGAATCTTCATTACGATTACCATGGTCCGTGATCGCTTTTCGGGGAATTCCCGTTTGCGTCGGGCCCTGCTTGCGATTCGTGGATTGTTCTGTAGGATTTCCAAGGTGTTTACGCGGAGGATGCGATGAAATTCTCGCGTTACATGATATGGAATTTTGTGAAGATGTTCCTCATCGTCTTGATTGGAGCCATTTTCATGTTCGTGGTAATCGACTTTGTCGGAAACATCAGGACATGGCTCTCGCGAGAAACGAAGGATGCGGTGGACTATTATGTCTGCTACTTGCCCTACATGATTTACCTTATTACGCCGGTCGCCCTTTTCATCGCGGTGATTGCATCGATCGGCAATATGGCGCGACATCTCGAAATGAGCGCCATGCAGAGTTCGGGTCAGAGTCCTCTGAAGACCTTGTTCCCGATATTTGTCTTTGGAATCCTTGTCTCGGTGGCCTCTTATGAGATGAGCGAACTTTGGCTCCCTGACGCAAATCATAAGCGTCTGGAAATCATGGAAACCAATTCGCAGAAAAAGAAGAATCCGCGCATCAAGGAAAAACGCGACTTCACGTTTATCGATAGCGAGCGTGCGAGCTGGTTCTTTAGGCATTATTCCGGAAAGAATCGCCTCGGTCGAGATGTTGTCCTGCTCCTGAGGGACCAGGGCCGCATGCAGGAACGCTACGATGCCAAACTCGTGCGCTGGGTAGAAGAGGCTCCGAAAGATTCTCTGGATTCCCTAAAAAAAATTAGCGAAGGAGACAACTGGCCGGGCTGCTGGCAGTTTGAAAGGGGCTATAGACGCGTTTTCACGAAAGACGGCGATGTCAAGGCGTATCCGATTCGTAGTGAAAAAATATGCGACAAGGTGGCGACGATGCCGGCGGACCTCATCAATGAACGTCAGGTTTCCGATGAGATGGATTCCAAGATGGTCCTTAAGCGAATCGAGGTGCTCAAGCGCTCGGGCGAAGACACTCGGGCCATGGAAACGGCTCTGCATTTCAAACGCTCTGCGCACTGGATGAATTTGATTGTTCTGCTCATCGGTGCAGCTCTATGTCACCGGTATAGCCGTTCTGGGGGGCTTTCCCAAAAATTCGGAGTTGGCCTCCTGATTGTTTTTAGCTATTATATTCTGGAAAGAATCGGATTGAAGATGGGAGAAAATGGTGCACTTTCGCCTTTTTGGGCGGCCTGGATTAGCCACTTCGTGTACGGTGGCGTATCAGTAGTGATGTTGTACCGTTCCTTCCGCTTGTAATGGGTAGAATATGTCTGTTGCGGAAATACTTTTTGTTGTCGCGGGTTTCCTGCTGGGACTTGCGTTCCAAGGAGGAATGCTCCTTTTCCTAATACCTTTTGCCGTCGTTGCCTTTGTGCTCGCCTTCATGAACCGTCCACGTCTTGCTGGACCGAACAGTACTCCTGCAACGGCGAACCTCCCGGTCATTTCCCTTCCGGGACGTTCGACTGCGGCTACTCCTGTGGTCGCTCCGGATCTTCGTTCGGAATTCCGTAATGGTGCAGGTCAGGCGAATGAACCTGAGGCTGCTCTCAAGGTGAGTCAGGTATGGGCGCGAGCCAATTCCGACATCAACCGTTCCATGACTGACATGCTGCGCGCGTTGAAGGCTGTCGTTCCGCACGTGAATTCCGTCCTGGTGTTTACGCAGATGGAAAATCCCAAGGAATGGGGAATGCGTAATTATGTGAACGACAAGGAAATCTCCGTGAATCCCTGTATCCGTATAACGGAAAATTCCGGATTGCTCAGCCAGATGTTCCGCACGGAAGTCAACCGCCTTCTAGAAGGGGACCTTCCTAGCGCAAAGAGTCTTCTGTACTATGTGGACAATACGCCTATCAAGTCGGTCGTTGCAGTGCCGATTTTGGCTCACAGTTCCGGTGCCCGCGTGGGTGCCTTGGTGATGGACTCTGTCTATCCGAACGCCTTTAATGACATGACTGCCAAGGCCCTGAGCCATATTGCATCGGCGATAGCGATGCTCGACTACAAGGGCTTCTATTCGGCTCAGAAGCATATTGCCCTTCAGCAGTATAGCGGTCTTTATAATTACCAGCGCAAGTTCTTCCAGACGATGTCTGTCAAGGACATATACAAGCAGATTATCAATTATGTCAAGGACAATGTGGCGTATGACCGTCTGACGATTCTGGTGATGGACAACAAGGAAGAAAATTCCGGTCGCGTAGAGTACTGCGACGGTATTGACTCCGAACAGTTTGTGAATAAGCGTTTCACCTTGTCGGATAAGGGCATCTTTGTTCTTTCGCTCATGTGGAATCGCCCCGTGGAACGCAGTTTCTCGTCGGGCTTCAACGAATATGTGCCGCGTCTGAACGATAACGAACAGCGTAACCTCAATTTGCGCCAGATTCTGGTGATGCCGATTTCTGCCGATCCCAGTGCCGAAGGCAAGGTGGCCGATATGGCCATCTGTCTGGAAAGCGGTGGCTCTCGTTCCTACAACGATCACGAGAAGGAACTGCTCAAGGCGTTTGCGGGCGTTGCCGGCTTTGCCTACGATCGGGCCTGCAAGTTCGAACAGGGCCGCGACATGGCCATGCGCGACGGTATGACGGGACTTATCAATCAGAAAACTTTGCGTGAAAAGCTGCGCACCGAAAAGATTCGCGCCGACCGTCGTAAGTACAATATTGGTATCCTGATGATGGATATTGACCATTTCAAGAGCGTCAACGATACCTATGGTCACTCGGTCGGTGACATGGTCATTAAGGGTATTGCGACTGCCATTAGCGGTGAAATCCGTAGGGACATTGACATTGTTTCCCGTTACGGTGGCGAAGAATTTGTGGTAGGTCTTGTTGAGACTGATGCCGACGGTATGATCGAAACGGCAGAACGTATCCGTAAGGCCGTGCAGAAGCTGGTCTTCGATATTCATCGAGCCGAACCGCTCCGCGTGACGATCAGTATCGGCGCCTATCTGGTCACGCCATCGTTCACGAATGATATGTTCAAGGCCGTCAATAATGCCGACCAGGCTCTCTACCGAGCCAAGGAAGGCGGCCGTAACCAGGTTATCCAGTTCCAGGAAGTGGAACCGGAAGTGACTGCTTCTCAAACTTAACGGGAACTACGTATGTTTACAGTCCTGGATTGGATTGTCCTTGTCGCCTACCTGCTTCTTTCCGTATTTATTGGACTGTGGGTTTCTCGCGGTAACAAGAATCTCAAGGAATATATGCTCGGAGGAGGTTCTATTCCGTGGGTGGCCGTTGGCATCAGCCTGATTGCGACTTCGGTGAGCGCAACAACATTCCTGGGGGCTCCTGCCGACGTGTACGGCGACAACATGACGTTCCTCATGTTCCAGATTGGCGCGCTAATCAGTATCGTTGTCGTGGGTGTCGTCTTTATTCCGAAATTTCGTACTTCTGGAATCAACAGCGCCTATGAACTTTTCGAGATGCGCTTTTCGAAGCCGGTGCGCCGTTTGGCGGCAGTTTTTTATTGCCTTCACCTCCTGCTTCGCACGGGTATTCTGCTGTTTGCGCCGTCTTTGGTGCTTGCTCAGGTTCTGCATGTCGACCTGAAGGCGGCGATTGTCGTTTCGGCTACTGTCGCTATTTTCTACACCTGGTTCGGTGGAATTAAGGCGGTCATTTGGACCGACGTGATGCAGTTCTGCGTGTTCTTTGGCGGTGGTGTATTGGTTCTTTTAGTCATTGCAAGTTCGGTTGGGGGCTTCGGTGAGATGGTTGCTTTGGCAAGCGAGGCGGGCAAAACAAAGTGGTGGGACGCTTCAATGGATATTTCGAATGCGCGTACGCTCGTGTCAGCAGGTTTTGCCTACGCCATTCTTGAAATTGCGATTCGTGGATGTGACCAGCAGTTTGTGCAGCGTTACTTGAGTTGCAAGGATGTCAAGGCGGCAAATCGATCAAGTGTTCTTTCGATGGTACTTGGCTGTGTGGTTTCTATCCTGTTCTACTGGGTGGGGGCTGCCCTCTATGTGTACTACCAGAAAGCTCATGTCGCGGTCCTTCCCGAGGGTGTAGGACAAAACGACGTGTTTCCTTACTTTATTGTAAATGGACTCCCTGTGGGGGTGACGGGGCTGATTGTTGCTGCCATTTGTGCTGCCGCTATGAGTAGCCTCTCGAGTGCAATCAATTCGCTCGGCAATACTTCCGAACGCGATATTCTTGGCTGGGACGAAACCGATGGAATCGGTGGCTTGAAGCGAGCCAAGATATGGACTGTTGTCTGGGGGGCTCTTGGTATTCTCTTTGCTCTGTTTGCAGCGACACAGCAGGGGAGTCTTCTCAAGAATGCTCTGTTTTTTACGGGGCTTTTCACGGGACCGTTACTGGGCATGTTCCTGTTAGCCTTCTTTGCTGATAGGGTCTTTGGCGTGGAATCCTGCAAACTTCGCGGCTGGGTTGTTATTGTTGCAGTTCTCTGTGGTATGGCAAGTCTCGTGCTTGTGCAGGGAATCCCTGCCTTCGGAGTTCCGGCGGTTCTGGGCGGTGTATTCAGCTGGCCGTGGATGCCTTTTATCAGCATGACGACTACGGTAGTTGTCGCTCTGGTTGTCAATGCGCTTGTCAACCTGTTCAAGCGTTAGGAGGTCCATATGTTAGGGAAGTTCTTCCCGTTCCTGATTTTGTTACTTGTCCTTCTGGGCTTTATTGTCGTGTCATTTGACAAGGCGGATCGTCCGTCGATAAGTGCTCTGACTTCACCTTCTGCGAAGTCGTCTTCGGTAACGCCTACGGTTGAAGTCCTTGCATCAGAACAGCGCAAGTTCGAAGCGAACGAGTTCTTGACTGTGGCGTCTATCGAGCTACACGGCCGTGACAAGGAAATTCTGTCTAGACAGATGGAAAGCCGCCGTCAGTCTGTTTTTGAACAAATGAAGAAAATTGATGTTGATGAAAGTGAAATTGAACAAAATAGCGTCGAGATGCACAAGGAATGGGCCTATGATAAGGGCTCCCGCAGCTTGACGGGCTATGTGATGAGACAGTCCTTTGCCATCAAGAGTTCTTCGCGTTCAATTGCCGCTGCAGTAATAGCAACGCTTTCTGCAGAAATGGATGTCGAAATAATCCGCACTTCTGCAGGACTCAAGGAACGAGATTCTCTGCAGAACGAAATTATCCGGGCCGTGGGCAAGGAGGCGCTTCGCAAGGCGGAAAGCTATGCCGCCGGTGTCGGTGGCAAGGTGGGCAAGGTAATTTCCTTGGTAGGCGAGGGCGACGGAATTGTTCCGGCGCGCTCTAGACCCATGGTCAAATATGCGACTCTCGGAGCCGTGTCGAATGGTGTCGCAGATGAATCGGCCGTGGCGGATTCCGTCGCGATTTCTGCGTCGGTAAGGCTGGTGGTCGAACTTCTACAGTAGGCCTGATTCCGGCTAGCTACACTTTATATTTTTGTCAAGGTGAAATGTCAAAAATGTTGCATTTTTCTGTTGATAAATATAAGTGCTTATTTATAAAGGGGTTACCGAGTTTCCGGTTTTTAGGAAAAGCTAAAACTCGGGGGTGGTTACGTAGGCTGTTGATAAACCACCCCGAACGTAAACAAAAATTATAAAAAAAATTAAGTTTTTTACGAGAAAATCATTCAAAAGTGCATTTCTTTTGTTATATTGTTTCCATATCTTGTGTTTCTTGACCTGGTTCGGGCACAAGATGTAGTGGAATGCGAAAAAAGTAAGAAACATATGCCCGATACGAGCTCTGGACTGAAAAACGCCTCTTTTGGAGGCTTCGAAAGTGCTCGCCGAGCGCCAAGGATTGGTTAGATGATTGTCTCTGTAAGGAAGCGCGACGGCCGCGAGATGCCGTTTAACATAGAGAAGATTGCCGACGCTATTGTGAAGGCTTTCCGTGCCTCGGGCGAATTGGAAGAACAAATTAAGGCCGCCCAGAGCCAGTTGAATTTGTTGGGAAATGACGATGTGCTGACGAGCACGGCCCTCAAGGTGTCTGCCGATGTGGTGGGCAAGCTCGAAGCCGAGGGCAAGACCGTTCCCGATATCGAGGAAATCCAGGACGCTGTAGAAAAGGCCCTTACCGAAGGTGGCTATGGCGACACCGCCAAGAGCTACATCCTGTACCGTGCCGAGCGTACCCGCGTGCGCGAAGTCAATACGCGCCTCATGCATACGCTCAAGGACATTACCTTCAGCTCCGCCAAGGAATCTGACCTGAAGCGCGAAAATGCAAACATCGATGGCGACACCGCTATGGGTACCATGCTCAAGTACGGTTCCGAATCGGCAAAGCATTTCTACACCATGATGATGCTCAAGCCCGAGCACAGCCGCGCCCACATGGAAGGCGACATCCATATCCACGATCTGGATTTCTACTCGCTTACCATGACCTGCTGCCAGATCGACCTGAAGAAGCTTTTCAAGAATGGCTTCAATACGGGCCATGGTCACCTGCGTGAACCCAAGGACATCCGTAGCTACGCGGCTCTCGCTGCCATTGCCATTCAGAGTAACCAGAACGACCAGCACGGTGGCCAGTCCATTCCGAACTTCGATTACGCCATGGCTGACGGCGTGCGCATCACCTACCGCAAGGCCTACCTTTCCAACATGGTCAAGGCCCTTATGCTTCTGACCGGAAAGACCGAAGAGGAAATTCAGCCGGTAGTGAAAAAGCTCCATACCGAAATGGCCGAGATGGGCATGGTGGCGACACTTGTTCCCAACGAAAAGTTCCAGGAGTCCGAAGCCTACGAACTTGCCAAGAGCTATGGCGAACACACTGTCGTGAATGCACAGAAGTTTGCCGAAAAGATGGCCTACGAAGAAACCGACAAGGCGACCTTCCAGGCCATGGAAGCCTTTGTGCATAACCTGAACTCCATGCACAGCCGCGCCGGTGCCCAGACTCCGTTCTCGAGCATCAACTATGGCATGTGCACCGAACCCGAAGCCCGTATGGTGATGAAGAACCTTCTCCTCACCACCGAGGATGGCCTCGGCGGTGGCGAAACGGCCATCTTCCCGATTCAGATTTTCCGCGTCAAGGAAGGCATCAATCTGAACCCGGGAGACCCGAACTACGACTTATTCAAGCTGTCTTGCCGCGTGAGCGCCAAGCGTCTGTTCCCGAACTTCAGCTTCCAGGATGCCCCGTACAACTTGCAGTACTACAAGCCGGGCCACCCTGAAACCGAAATTGCCTACATGGGTTGCCGTACCCGCGTAATCGGTAACCATTACGACCCGAGCCGCGAAGTCCGCTTTGGCCGTGGCAACTTGAGCTTTACT
>NZ_CALEFV010000069.1 GCF_937877005.1 uncultured Fibrobacter sp.
AACAGCATCCCAAGTATCCTAACGATAGCGAAGAACATCGCCGTTTGAATCGTCGTGTCGAAATCGGTGTGACTCCGCTCCAGAAAATGGAGAAAAAGTAGTAGTATGCAGGATCGTCTGGAAACACTTCGTCAGGGTATAGACGCTATCCGCAAAAGTGGAAAGCTGCCTCACTGGCGTATGGTGGATGCCGACAATTTGCTAAATCGTGCCGGAGACTACTTCGCAGTTGATCGTCTTCCCGAAGCGAACATGGTCGCGGACAAGCTGGATCGCTGGATCAAGACGCATACGCCGCGAGTTGAATCAGCTTCGCATTTTGGTGACAATTCAATGGTTTTCTGGAATGCGGAAACGCTCCTTGCTATGTCGGCTAGACTGAAACAGACCTTGGTCGAAAAACGCTTGCTCGTTCCGTCAACGGAAAGGGAATCTACGCTCCGTAGGCTTTCTCTTGTAGAAAAGTGGATCTCCGATGGGGATTGCCTGCACGCTCACGAGGAACTGCTTTCTTTGCGCGGAGCCCTGATAGCACGCTTGAGGCGCAGCCTCCGTGCGCGGTTAGCCGCGGTTGACCTTTACTATGGGAATGCTTCCTCCTCGGAAGGTCTGGTCGGTCCGTACAATGCGCTTCATACGATGGAAGAAACATTCCATGTGGTGGGCGAACGCGATCCGATTTGGATAGAGGATTTCCTTGAAATTTACAATGACCTGTTCCGTATCGTGGAATGTCTTGTTCCTCAGGACAAGAAATAAAAAAAGCGGCTGAGCCGCTTTTTTTAAAATCCGAGACTGAGCTGTCCCATGTATATTCTTTCTTCGTTCTGTCCCGTGTAGTAGCCGAGTTCTTCGGCCCAGGTCGCAAATTCAACTGTTATAAACCTGAGGGCTTCGATGGCGAATCCGGCAGCGGGGTAGCCACCCTTGAAACCGCCGGAAAGGCGTACGGCCAATGCGCGGTAGGCTGTATTGTAGCCTGGCCAGGCGAGAAGGGTCTGTTCCACTTCGAGACCGAAATTCAGGTGAGAGAAGGGCTTGTAGTTGTTCGTGTTTTCCAATGCATCGGCGTAGTCCATGGCAAAGTTGAACTTGCGCGAAAAGCCAGTGTTCTTGTTGAAGAAACGGGGGCTATAGTTAAAACCGGCGGTGATATTCGGTGTAATCCGGTCTCCGGCGAGTTCCTTGAAATAGATGTCGCGTACCGACATGCCAACTCTAAATTCTCGGGTCAGCTGATAGAGTACGCCGAGGTCGAGGCCCACGGATATTGCATCGAAATCGAATATTTCGTCTGCGACATCGTGGTAGCGGTCTTCCAGGGAGTCCTGCAGGTCCTTATAATTGGTCATGTTGACCGAAATCAAGTCGACTTTGTGACGCTTTGCGATCTTGAGGCCTGCACCTGCAGAAAACTTATCGGTAAAGGGGTAGGCTCCACCTGCCTGTGCCACGCCGTCTACATAGAAGGTATCAATTGAGATCTGTGGAACGATTAGGCCCGCATCGAGGTACGGTGCGATATTTCCATCGATCCAGACGGCGCCGCCGAAGTTGTGGAATGCCATTTCGGCATCGGCCTTGATCTTCATGCTGAGATACTTGTGGTCGTAGCTGTTGACTTTGTGTACCAATTCCGGGTGGCTTGCGAGCGAGTCCATCAAAACATTGGATGAACTAAGTCCGTTTGCTTCGGCTGCATCGTGAGCGTTTTTGTAGAGCGTTTGCAAATCTTTGGCGACATTGTATGTTGAAAAATAGGTTTCGAAGGGACCTGCACCACCGAGATTTAAGCGCATATCTCCGAAATTCTTTGGATAATAGCCTTGTTCGGGGCGCTTATCATAGTTGCCAAGACGGTTGATTTGGCTAAGGCCTGCATAGTTAAAGTAGATAGCTTCCTTGTCATCGACGAGAGCCACATGGGCGTTACCCATGGCTTCGGCACGGAGTGAATGATGTGTCGGGGCCTTGGCTGCCATAGCCGTCGTAGCAAGTGTAGCCAATGTGAATACGAGAATTCTCTTCATGATTACATTCCCCTTCCTTCAAACCATTTTGCAAAGCTCTTTTCGTCGTAGTTGACCCAGCAACCGCCTACATTCTGCTTGCGGACTTCCAGGTTGTACTGGATGTTGTTGGGGTCGGTGTCCTTGGCGATGGCTTTCTTGACGGCCTTGTATTCTTCAGGACTTAGTCCGAGAGGATTGAATACGAGGTCCTTTGCGAAGACGAAACGATGGTCGCCATTGCTGACTCGCTTGTTATAGTCGGGATAGACAAATGCCCATTCGGACAATTCTTCCTTGGAATCGCTATTGACTGTTTTCCCGTTCATATCGATATCGACATCCTTATACTTGCGATTCGGGGCGGCCGATTTTACGACGCGTATATCCCTGATTTCAGTCTTGCCTGCCGTGATGTTGCGCAGAATAAGGTTGTCGTCGTAAATGATTTCGTTTGTTTTGTCGCTAATGTCTTCATCAATTTCGCCATCGCCGTCGTTGTCTTCGCCGTCGTAGACTTCTTCGTCGACGCAGCCGTCACCGTCGTCATCGATGATGTCACTGTAGCCGAACTGGCCGATAATGATGTTGAGCGTTTTGGTCTGCTGATCGAGGTCGTCGGTCTGAGCTGTTTCCTGAGCAAGGGCTCCGCACATGCTTCGCACTGATTTCTGCTGCGCTTCTGGAGTCAAGTTATCGAAACCTTGCAGGTATGTGTCAAACATGTTGGACATGCCTTCGGGGTTTTCTTCGCAAGTGGAGAAAACTTCGTGGAACGCTTCAACCGATTCCTGTGGATCATTGTTTTTAAGGCTGTTGAGGACTGCTCCCATATCGCAGGCGTTTTCGCTCTTCTTGTCGAGGGAACATCCGTCCATTTTTTCGGTCGTCTTGCGCATGACGAGCATTGTTTTCATCATCTGTATAACAAGGTAACCTTCGGATATGGTCTTGTAGGTAATGACGCTATCTGTTTTGCCGGCCTTGTCGCGTTCGATGAAAATGGATGCAATTGCGTTAACGGTGTCGATTGTCTCTTTGAGGTTCATGGCGACATCTTCGGGCATTCCTGCAAAGGGAACCTTGCTGTCGCGGCTAGAGTTCACATAAGTAAGGAGCGAGAAAACGTTGGTTGCTTCGCCATTCAGTTTACGGTTTAGAGTCGACTTCATGAGTCCATACCACGCTTCGGAGTGGTTGGAGTCGGCTTCGATTGCCATGCGGAAATATTTTTCTGCTTCGGTGTATTCGTTGTCGCGGAACTTCAGATAGCCTTCGTAGGTCAATGCATCGGCATCGTCATTGGCGATGTCGACATTTTCGGTCGGATTGAAAAGGTTACAGCCCGCTACCCCCAGGGTGACCGCAAGGGCGGACACAATCAAAAATTTGGATTTAAGTACGTTTTTCATACATGTTTCCTATTTTCTTAAAAAATAACATTATTCTTACAAAAAAAATCCTTTTATCCCATTTTTGCTCTTTTTTCGGCCAAATCAATGATTTAAGGGGCTTTTTTTAGATGTTTTTTGCATATTCTCAAAAAAATCTATCTTTAGACATATGGAAGCCTATCGCGAGTATTTTCCGACAAAAGCGTTCCGCGTCGCCGAGATGCGTCTTTCCGTGTTCTTGGGCGCCGAAAGGGATCGCTTGGATCGTATTGCTACTTCGCTTGGAAGAGAATCGGCAATAGGGACCGATAACTTGATTCAAGAACTTCCGCATATTCTCGAATTTACGCAGGAGTACCACCGCCTGTTCGGCCTTTATCTTGAAGCTGTCCTGCCACAGCAGCCGCGGCCAATCCAGTGTAGGCCAGCCTGCGGTAATTGCTGTCATCACTATCCGATGTCGGTAGAACCTTTTGAATTGTTGTCTTTATATAGCGTATTTCGGCAGCGTGATGACTTGCTTGACATTATGGAAGCATGCCAGCAGCGGTCGTCCTTGTTTAGTAGATTCTTTGAAAAAAGGCTGAAGGAACGGACCGATGAGGCTGCGAACGGTTTTATTGGGCGGCAACCGGCCATGGATGATGAGGATTTTGCCGAAGACCGGGCGTTGCATGACTATTTTAGGGAATGGAAGCCTTGCCCATTTTCGGATAAGGTGGGGGACTGCTCGGTATATCCGCTACGCCCAGTTTCTTGCCGTATGTACTTTAGCGAGACGGATCCGAAGTATTGTACTCCCGAGCATTTGCAGACTCCCGAAAACGATAGCTATATCGTGTATTTGCCCGATAGCATAGAAGATGCCGTTTACGGAATCTCGGAGCACTATTCCTTGCTGGAGTTGCCTGAAAGCTATTTTGGAGGACTTTTGGCCGTGAACCGCTTTGAAGGTCTGTGGAACGGGGCGATGGCATGAACCTGTTTGGCGTGCAGTTGGACCTTTTCGGGAATATTCCCAAGGAATCTGCGAAGACGAAGGTTCCGAACAGTGTTTCGCAGAATGGACTAGTTCATTTTAAGTACAATACGCAACTCAAGAAGAGTATTCGTTGCAAGGGGGGTGTGCTGTTTGGACATCCGGAGGTCATCTTGCCGGCTTACATGAAGGAACCTGAATTTGCTCCTGCAAGGGAACTCGCTGCAGAATGGGCCGAACATGCCATAAAGCGGAAAACCGCGAAAAATAAGGCGATTATCAGGGATTTGGTGAGCCGTTTCTGGACTCTAGTGGAGCAGATTTTGGCAGACCGTGGCGATGAGTCGCTTTCGAGTAAGGGACGCCTGCCGCCGATTCGTCCGCAGGGGAAGTACCATAATCTAAACGATGTCCTTGCGGCCATCAACAGCACCTATTTTGAAGATAAATTAACTTGCCGGATTACTTGGAGCAATCGGGTTGGCGGACTCAGTTTCCATTCTCTGCGCAAGGACCCCGTGACGGGAGAGGAATTTCATCTGATAAGCATCAGTAAGGGGTACGATGCGGCAAATTGCCCAGAATATGCCGTTGCCGGTGTCGTGTACCATGAATGCCTGCATATTGTTATTCCAGTCGAGGTCAAGAACGGCCGCCGCATTGTGCATGGGCGGAATTTCAGGCGCCGTGAACGCCAGTACATCTATTACGATGAATGGATTCACTGGCACAATCATGTGCTTCCGCAGAATATTCGCAAGATGCGCCGCCACGGGGAATTGTAGAGTTTGACCGAGCGTGTCATTCTGAGCTATACGAAACTTAGAACTTTAGTTCTGTAGTTGAGTTATGCCCTTTGGGTAGGAGTGTAACGGAGTCGAAGAATCTATGTAGAGACCCTTCGACAGGCTCAGGGTGACACAAAAATTTCTACATTTGTCCTCGTAAAATTAACAAGGACCAAATTATGGCAATGCAAGACATGAATGACCAGGTGCAGGCTCGCCTCGCGAAGCTTGCGAAGTTCAAGGAAATGGGTGTGGAGGCTTATCCGCACAAGTTCAACCGTACGCACGATTCCAAGATTTTGAAAGAAAACAAGGCTGCCCTGATGGCGTCTGGTGAAGAAATTGCCTTCGCAGGCCGCGTGGTTCGCTTTAACCGCAAGGGAAAAATGTGCTTTATGCACCTGAAGGACCGCTACGGTCGCTTGCAGGTGGTGGTCGCCCGCGACGAAGTGGGCGAGGAGAACTACGAAATCGTCAAGATGACCGACCTGGGTGACTTTATCGGCGTAAACGGTTTCATGTTTGAAACCCAGACGGGCGAATACTCCGTGCACGTGAAGAAGGTGACCATGCTCAGTAAGGCTGTGCGCCCGCTTCCGGTGGCTAAGGAAAAGGTGGATGAAAACGGCAACAAGGTCGTGTTCAACGAATTTGCCGACGTGGATACCCGTTACCGCCAGCGTTACATCGACATGGCCTTGAACGATGATGTGAAGGACGTGTTCATCAAGCGTTTCAAGATTCTGCAGGCTATCCGCGAATACCTCATAGAAAAGGGATTCATCGAAGTCGAAACCCCGACGCTGCAACCGATTTATGGCGGTGCAAACGCCCGTCCGTTCACCACGCACCACAACGCTTGCGACATGACGCTGTACCTGCGCGTGGCTCCGGAACTTTACCTGAAGCGCTGCATTGTGGGCGGCATGGAAAAGGTTTTCGAATTCTCCAAGAACTTCCGTAACGAAGGCATGGACCGCACCCACAGCCCGGAATTCACCGGCCTCGAATTCTACGAAGCCTATGCCGACTACAACGACATGATGGTGCACTTCGAAAACATCTACGAACGCGCCTGCATTGCGGCCAACGGCACCACCAAGATTGACTACCAGGGTAAAGAAATCGACTTCAAGGCCCCGTGGCCCCGCTACAGCATGATTGAAGCCATCGAAAAGTTCGGCGGCCTCAAGGTGAACGAGATGAGCGACGACGAAATCAAGGCCAAGATGGAAGAACTCGGCGGACACCTGGACGGCGAATTCAGCCGCGGCCGCGGAATCCTCGAACTGTTCGAGCTTACCGTGGAAGACAAGCTCATCCAGCCGACCTTCATCAAGGATATGCCCACCGAAAGTACTCCGCTCTGTAAGAAGCACCGCACCATCGAAGGGCTCATTGAACAGTTCGAGCCGTACGCTAACGGATGGGAACTGGGCAACGCCTATACCGAACTTAATGACCCCATCCGTCAGCGTGAGCTCCTGGAAGACCAGGTGCGCCGCGGCCGCGGTGGCGAAGGCGAAACGCACCCGATGGATGAAAACTTCATGCACGCTATCGAATCTGGCCTGCCTCCTACCGGCGGCGTGGGCTTTGGAATCGACCGCATGGTCATGTTGCTTACCAACCAGCAGACCATCCGCGACGTGCAGCTGTTCCCGCTGATGAAACCCGAGACCTAATTATCGATGAATAAACTTGAGTGGCTCATCGCCTGGCGTTACTTAGGGGCTCAACGTAAGAGTCTCTTCGTTTCGCTGATTGGCATTTTCAGTATGCTTGGTGTCTCCATCGGCGTGTTCGCGCTGGTGGTGGCGCTTGCTGCGGTCAACGGCTTCGAAGAAGAAGTCACGGCCCAGATGATTGGGAAGGATGCTCACTTTGAAGTGATGGCTTACAATGGCGATTTTATCGCGCCGTATGATTCCCTAATCAAGGAAGTGCGTGAACGCGAATCCCGTGTAGTGGCATCTTCTCCGTTTATCATTTACAAGGTAGGAGTCAGTTCCAAGAAGGTAAACGACGGTATCGTTATATACGGGATTGATACGGAAACTGCGAAAGGCGTGACCGATATCCACAAGTACATGAAGTGGGGCAACTATTCCGTCGATAGTCTCGAAGACTTGAGTAACGTTAAACGACCGGGAATTATCCTTGGCTCTGGTCTTGCGAATCGTCTTCGCGTGGTAGTGGGCGACAAACTGGTGCTCCAGACTTTCCAGAGCCCGGACGCCATGGTCAGCAGCGGTGGCCCGAAGATGATGATGTGTGTGGTGAGTGGCATCTTCGAGACGGGAACATACGAATATGATGGCAACTTGGCCTATGTGGGCATTCCGGAACTCCAGAAACTGCTTGGCCTGGGTGATGTCGTGACGGGTATCCAATTCCGTATTACGGATCATTGGCAGGCGGGAAACGCTGTTGATAGCCTTGCATCTTGGCTTGGTTACCCCTACTATGCAATGGACTGGAAGACGAAAAACATTACGCTTCTCAAGTGGATGAATTACGAAAAGTTCATCGTGGCGGCGGTGATTTGCCTCATCATCTTGGTGGCTGCATTCAATATCATCAGTAGCCTTATTATGGTCGTCATCGACAAGACCAAGGAAATCGGAATTCTCCGTAGCATGGGCTTTAGCAAGGCGGGCATCATGCGCGTATTCATGCTCATGGGAAGTTTCATTGGCGTGGGCGGCACGATTGTCGGTGGCACGATTGGCCTGGTGCTTTGCAAACTGCAAGAGGCTTACCACTTTATCAAGCTCCCCGGCGATGTCTACGTGATTCCCTATTTCCCGATTTCGGTGCACCTGTTCGATGTCGTGCTTATATTTGTAATCGGCATCGCGCTTTGTGTACTTTCGACCCTGCTGCCCGCATGGAAGGCGAGCAGGCTTGACCCCGTAGGAGCGATTAGACATGAATAGCTTGTTACAAACCGTAAATCTCCGCAGGGTATTTTCCGAGACGGGCGAACAGCTCGAGATTTTGAAGGGTGTGAACTTCTCCATGGAAGAAGGCGAACTGGTGGCCCTTACGGGATCTTCGGGTTCGGGCAAGTCTACGTTCCTCAACTTGGTGGGAATGCTCGATACGCCTACTTCGGGCGAAATCTTTTTTAAGGGTAAGTCGCTTTCCAAGTTCAAGGATGACGAACGCGACATGTACCACCGCATGCAGGTGGGGTTCGTTTTCCAGTTCCATCACCTGCTTAGCGAATTCACGGCCATCGAGAATGTGTGCGTGCCGGGTCGCGTTCTCGGGACTTCTGAAAAGGAATGCAAGGATCGTGCCGCGATGCTTTTGGAAACGGTTGGCCTCAAGGACCGCATGAAGCATTTGCCGCGAGAACTCAGCGGTGGTGAACGCCAGCGCGTAGCGATCGCCCGTGCGCTCATGAATCATCCGGATTTGGTGCTCGCCGATGAACCCAGTGGTAACCTGGATGAGGCGAATTCCGCGATGCTGAACGAATTGATTGGTGAACTTAACGAAAAGTTCAATCAGGCGTTTCTGATTGTGACTCATGATGAAAAATTGGCTAGTTTTGCCAAACGCCGCGTCGTAATGCATGGCGGTGTCATTCAATAGCTTAAGGAGAAAATATGTCCGATATCAACGGTATTTTTTCGAAAAAGGCAAAGGCTGTCATGCAGGCTGCCCGCATTGCTGCTCGCAACCTGGGAAGCGACAGTGTTACGACGGAACACCTCCTCCTTGGTCTTGTTCGCGAAGATTCCGGCTTTGCTGCCGACACGCTTCATGCCCTCAATGTGAATTTGAATGATCTGGGAGAGAGGGTTCAGCGTTCGCTTACGACGAATGGTGGAATCATGACCGTGGGCGATTCCCATGGAGCGCTTCTTTCGTTTACGACGCGATGCAAGGCCGCTCTTTTCAATGCCGCGAAGATTGCAAAAGAAGAAGGGGACCAATATATCGGTCCCGAACATTTGATGCTTGCCATTTTGCAGCAGGAGGATTCTCCGGCAGCAGGAACGCTTTCGACATTTGGCATCACGTACGAAAATTTTGAAGCTGCCCTGTTGCAAATCAAGAGGGACATCATGAATGCCCAGAACATGGGGGATGGCTTTGGCGGTGGCAATGGTTCCGAAGAAATGGGAGGTGCTAATCGTGGTGGCGAAACTCGTCAGCAGAACCGTCGAGAGACGCGCTCTAAGACTCCGATTCTGGAACATTTCGGCCGCGACCTGACGGCGATGGCCCGTTTGGGCAAACTGGATCCCATTATCGGTCGTGAACAGGAAATTGAACGATTGATTCAAGTTCTTTGCCGTCGCAAGAAGAATAACCCGGCGCTTATCGGTGAACCGGGTGTGGGCAAGACTGCTATTGTCGAAGGACTCGCCCAGAAAATTGTGCAGAAAAAAACGCCCGAACTTTTGATGAATAAGCGCGTGGTGACACTCGATGTCGCTGCCATGGTTGCAGGAACGAAATATCGTGGGCAGTTCGAGGAGCGCGTGAAGGGGCTCATCATGGAGCTCCAGCGCGTCGACAATTCTGTCATTCTTTTTATTGATGAATTGCATACGATCGTTGGTGCGGGAGGCTCCGAAGGAAGTCTAGATGCCAGCAACATCTTTAAGCCTGCGCTTGCTAGGGGTGAACTCCAGTGCATTGGTGCTACTACCATCGACGAATACCGCAAGTACATCGAAAAAGATGCTGCTCTTGAACGTCGCTTTCAGACGATTGTCGTGAATCCGCCAAATTCTGAGGATTCTATCCAAATTCTGGAAGGGCTCCGTGCCAAGTACGAAGAACACCATAAGGTGCGTTACACACCGGAAGCTATTCGTGCTGCAGTTTCTCTTGCTGAACGCTATATTAGCGACCGGTTCCTGCCCGACAAGGCCATCGATGTCTTGGACGAGGCCGGTGCCCGTGTGCGCTTGAATTCAATTCGTACGCCGGATGACATCAAGCAAATGGAAGATGAACTGTCTCTTGCCATGCAGAAAAAGGAAGAGGCTATAGCGGAACAGCAGTATGAAACCGCTGCATCTCTCCGCGACAATATTGAGGAATTGACTGCGCGTATTGCCGAACGTCGCGAAACGCTGAATAAGGAAGATTCCAAGGACATGCCTGTCGTAGACGAAAATGAAATTCGCGACTGTATTAGCAAAATGACGGGAATTCCTGTTAGTCGTCTTGCGGGACAGGAAACCCAGAAACTTCTTCAGCTGGGAAACGAAATCAAGGAGCATGTCATTGGTCAGGACCAGGCAGTGGATGCGGTTGTCAAGGCCATCCGCCGCTCCCGTGCAGGTATCCGCGACACCAAGCGTCCTATGGGCAGTTTCCTTTTCCTCGGTCCCACGGGTGTTGGCAAGACAGAGCTTGCCAAGGTCCTGAGCCGGAGCTTGTTCGGTAGTGAGGATTCCATGATCCGTATCGACATGAGCGAGTACATGGAAAAGCATAGCGTGAGCCGTCTGATTGGAGCTCCCCCGGGATATGTGGGTTATGAAGAAAGTGGTGGACAGCTCAGCGAAAAGGTTCGTAAGCGCCCCTATTGCGTTGTACTCCTTGATGAAATTGAAAAAGCTCACCCGGATATCTACAACCTGCTGTTGCAGATTTTGGATGACGGTATCCTTACCGACAGTTACGGTCGCAAGATCAACTTCAAGAATACCATCATCATCATGACGAGTAATGCGGGCGCTCGCGAAGTGCGCCACAGTAGCGGCATGGGATTCACCAAGATGGGGGAGACCGACGACTACGAGCGCATGGAAACCGCCATTCGTGAAGAGGTGAAACGGGTCTTCTCTCCGGAATTCCTGAACCGTATCGATGAACAGATTGTCTTCCGTCCACTTTCGAAGAATGAACTCGTCTCTGTCGTGGATATCCAGCTGACATTCCTCCAGAAGAATCTTTCCGAGCGAGGAATACTTCTTGAAGTTTCCGAGGCGGCCAAGGAATTTATTGTCTCGCACAATTATGATTCGGCTTTGGGCGCGCGTCCAATCCGTCGCTCTATACAGCAGCTTATCGAAGATGAAATTGCCGAGGGTCTTTTGCTTGGAATCTACAAGGACTTCACGACAATTTCGATTGATGTCGAAAACAACAAACTCAAGTTCTCCTCCGAGGCTCTACCTAGTTAGTAATGTGAAGTGTGTGGTGTGTAATGAATTTAATTCTACATCCCACACTACACATCCCACATTTTTTATATTTACCCGCGAAAAAAATTCAACAATCAAACCCAAGAGGTTATCACAATGGCTAAAATTCCTGCAGTTCTTATCTTCGGCGCACCGGGTTCCGGCAAGGGTACCGTCGGCGCAAAGCTCGCTGCTACCACTTCCCTCAAGCACATTTCCACGGGCGACATTTTCCGTGGCATTGCTCCTTCCAGCGAATCCGGCAAGCTCCTCGCTTCTTACTCCAGCAAGGGCCTCTTGGTTCCGGACGAAGCCACTGTCGAAATTTTCGGCCGCTTCATCGAGGGCCTCATCAATACGAACAAGGTAAACCCGGATAAGGATACCCTCCTCCTCGACGGTATTCCCCGCACGGTCGCCCAGGTCAAGCTCATCGAATCCGTGGTCGACGTGAAGCACATCTTCGTGCTTGACATTAAGGACGAGAAGACCATCGTGGCCCGCCTCCTGAACCGCGCCAAGATTGAAGGCCGTAAGGACGACGCCGACGAAGCCGTGATCAAGAACCGCCTCAAGGTGTACAAGGAATCCACCGCCAAGGTGCTCGGCAAGTACAGCAAGTCCATCATCAGCCGCATCAACGGCGACAACACCCCGGACGAAGTGTTCTGCGACACCCTCGCCGCCTATGTGAAGTTCTGCAAGGCCTCTGCTAAGAAGCCGGCTGCAAAGAAGAAAGCAAAGAAATAATTTTTTTCAATACAAAAGCTAAAAGAGACCGTGGAAATCCACGGTTTCTTTTTTTTGCAAAAAACTTAAAATAAACTTCCAAAGTCTCTGGATTTTTTTATTTTTTATCAAAATTGAGATGAAGGGTACAGATGGAACCGAATAATCAGTTTAATCAGATGGGGGCTAGTTCTGCAGCAAAGAATCAGGATGACGACGAAATCGACATCCTCGAGATCTTGAGCCTATTGCTGAAGCATAAGCTCTTTTTGGCTTGCTGTATTGTCTTTGGTTGTGGAGTTGGTTTTCTGGCTTCGAACTGGATGCGTCCGCAGTTTACAAGTGATGCACTCTTGCAGATTGATGTGAAGGGCAACAAGGCGGGTAAGGCCATGGGTGAAATGGGTGCCCTTCTGGATGTGGCTTCTCCTGCCGAAGCTGTAAGCACATTGGTACGTAAACCAATGATACCACGCGACGGTATAATAAACTCTAATTGAATACGGTC
>NZ_CALEFV010000070.1 GCF_937877005.1 uncultured Fibrobacter sp.
CGGAGACATTGAAGGCTAATTCAATGTGGAATGTGAAATGTGAGATGAGTGATGAATAATCACACATTTCACATCACTCATTACACATCACATATCCGTTTATGCGCTTTTGTTCCGTACGTATTTTTGTCTTGTTAGCGGCGTTCCTCGTGGCGGCGTGTTTCGCCGGTGAGCCGAACCTTCCTGAGGTCAACGCCCCGTGGATGAAGGGCGAAAAGCTGACCTTCAGCCTTGGTTGGGGGTTCATTACCGCAGGTTCTGCGACTCTCGAGGTCAAGCCGATTGCAGACGGCAAGACGGAGTTCCTGACGCATGCGACGGGCAACAAGACTATCAATCGAATCTATCCGGTCAATGATACGGTGTACACCCGCGTGCGCAACAAGGGCCTCATGACCGAAGTCTTCCGCAAGCGACTCCACGAGGGTACGTTCCACAACACGTCTGTCATCCGTTTTGACCGCAAGGGCGAGAAGGCTTGGCTTTCGGATACGGTCTTTACCGATATGAAGACCCGCAAGACCAAGCGCTCCGCCGATACGGCGGTCGCCATCCAGGGCATGGAACACAGCATCATGTCTGCGTTCTACCTGGTGCGTACGCTCCCGCTCAAGGTGGGGGAAACTTCCCGTTTTTCAGCGGTGAGCGGCAAGAAGCGTTATGAGCTTAAGGTGCTGGTCCATGGCAAGGAGACAATCGAGAGCGTACTCGGGAAGGTTCCCTGCATCAAGGTGGAACCCGTGCTCGACGGCGACGGAATCTTCAACTCCAAGGGGCGTATCTTTATCTGGCTTACCGACGACGATCGCCGCATTCCGGTGCTCATGGAGTGCGAAATTGCCCTTGGGAGTATAAAAGCGAAACTTTTGAAGGTTGAATAGGAGTTTTTAGGGTTTGGATCGAGTCAAAAGGCGAAAAATAGGGCATATTTTGTAATTTTTACACATGAGCTTTTGCAAAATGCGTGCTTAAAAGTTATATTCGCAAATGCGATTGTTATAATCTGAGGCTTTGAATGTTTAAAAAAGTATTGTTGACTCTCTGTCTGGCCACCTTCATGTCTTGGGCTCAAGACGACTTTGATGACGATGACGAAGGTTTTGTTTCGGCCCCTTCCGCTGCTGCTGCAGAGCAAGATGGTGATGATGATGGTTTCATTTCTGCCGGCGATGCCGCTGCTCCTCATGCGACCATGGCCACGTCGGAAGATGAGGAAGAGGATTTTTCAGGTGAAAGCATGTCTTCTGCCCAGCGTCGTGAAATGGCGGAACGCCAGAAGTTCGAAGAGGAACAGCGTCAGGACGAATATGCAAACTCGCTCCGCCGCCGTGACTGGCTTCGCAACCGTCTGATCTTCCAGCTGGGTATGGGTTCCCGCTACCCGATCATGGGTGAAACCGGTATGGGTATGGGTCTCGGAGCTGGTATCGAATATATCCTGCCTTTCCACGTGGCTGTATTCGGATCCTTTGGTTTCTTGCCTAAGGGTACCGACAACGACTTCGACGAATGGGAACTTGAAGGCGGTACGGGTTACAAGGTCGGTATAAACTATTACCTCTTCCCCAAGAACCCGCTCCACTTGGGTCTGTCCGTTTCCTATGGTACGGTCTATTTTGACCACGACATTATTCCTGAAGATAATGTTCGCCCGCTCATCAAGGTCAACGGTTTCCAGTTTGACGCTCTCATTACCTACTTGACGAACGAATGGTACTACCTGCAGTTCTCTATCGGTATGTACTATGCACCCAAGCTGGCGACGACCCCGAATACCTACGACGAATCTACCGACAACCCGAGCTTCCGCAAGAAGGAACTCGATGGCATGTGGCAGGATGGCGAATGGACTTCCAAGGTTATCGAATCCAAGGGCATGAGCAAGACGGGTATCGTGTTCGGTATCGCGATCGGTTACGCTCTGCCGGAACTCTTCCCGGACGATACCGAAAAGCGTCGTCGTGAACGTGAGAAGGCTAGAGCTCGCTCTGGCGTTGCTGGTCGCTAAGACTTATATTGATATTGAAAAGGGCGCCTCATTGAGGCGCCTTTTTTATACCCTTGATGCGATTGCCCACAAACCTTTGGTTTGTGGGCAAACCCATCGGCTCGGAAATGGGCAAGCAAGCTTGCCCGCTTCACTCGCCTTACAGGGTTGTCGAACGTTCCGTTCTCATCAAGATAAAGAAACAATAGGACTCCCCATAAAGAGGAGTCCTATTGTTTATACCCTTGATGCGATTCGAACGCATGACCTTCAACTTCGGAGGCTGACACTCTATCCAACTGAGCTACAAGGGCGAGCGAGTCAAAGATAGTAAATTAAAGCAGCTTAACAATTAGTTCGTGCGGCTCGGCGTCCACCACGAGTGCATCGCGGAATTCGCCCACGTCGGCATCGCCTTCGAGCACCTTCACGATGTCGTCGTTTTCCATGGAATTGCCTTCGGTGCGTCCGTAGAAATGATATTCGCTTTCTTCGGCTACCTGGTCAATGATGATGCGGACCTTCTTTCCGATCATAGCTTCGGCATGTTCCGCATCGAGTTCTTCTTGCAAATCGTTTACGGCGTCGAGCCTTGCACGGGCTTCACTTTCATCGACAGCGGGCAAGTCCATTTCCATTACGGGCGTGCCTTCTTCGGGACTGAACACGAAACCGCCCAGATGGTCGAACTGGATGTCTTCCAGAAGTTCCATCAGTTCTTCAAAGTCTTCGTGCGTTTCGCCGGGGAACCCGACGAGCACCGTGGTGCGGAGCGTAACTCCCGGAATGCGCTCGCGAATCTTGTGCAGAATATCGACAAGTTCCTTCTTGCGGTAGTTCCTCTTCATGTTCTTGAGTACGTTGTCGCTTGCATGCTGTATGGGCATGTCCACGTACTTCACCAGGCGCGGTTCGCTTGCCATCAGGTCCAGCAGTTCGTCGTCCACGAACATCGGGTACCAGTAAAGCGTACGGATCCACGGGATGCTCGTGTTGTCAAGAATCGCGCGTAAAAGCTGGGCGAGCGTGCCGCCCTTCTTGCCCTTTTCGCGACCAAAGTAAGTCGTATCCTGAGCGATGAGCGTGATTTCCTGAACGCCTTGTGCTTCAAGTTCCTTGGCTTCGGCAACAATGTCTTCGATGCTGCGCGACACTTGCTTGCCACGGATTAGCGGAATGGCACAGTAGGCGCAACGACGATTGCAGCCTTCGGCTATTTTCAGGTAGGCATGGTGCTTGAATCCGCCCAAGTTCATGCGCGTGAGGTTTTCTGCATCGCAGGTGGCGGGGGCCACGATCCCCATTTTCTGTAAAAGTTCGCCCGGCTTGTAGGTGCCAACCCAGTAATCGACTTCGGGAAGCTCCTTGATGAGTTCGTCGCCGTAGCGGCCCGAAAGGCAGCCCGACACAATCAGTTTCTGTTTGGGTTTCTTGCCGTTAATTTGTGCGAGAATCGCGTTGATGGATTCTTCCTTGGCGGCTTCGATGAATCCGCAAGTGTTCACCAGAATGTAGTCCGCCTTGGCGGCAGTGTCGCAGGTGGTAAAGCCTGCGTGCAGCATTTCGCCGACCAGGTTCTCTGCATCGACCTGGTTCTTGGCACATCCTAGGTGGACAACGAAAACTTTGGGCTTTTTAGTAGGCATGTTGCCAAATATAGGTTTTTGCGGTGGTTCACGCAAGACTGTATCTTTGGCTGCGGCCGCCCTTGCTTTCTGCGCGGACGATTCCCTTGGCGATAAGGTCCTGGATGTCGCGCAGGGCTGAATCGTGGCTTGTGCCCGTAAAGGAGGCAACCTCCTTTACCGAGAAAATGGCGGGAATGCTACCGTCGAAGGCCGCTTCCACAATTTTCTTTTGGCGGCTTGACATTTCCTGTTGCAGGTTTTTCTGTAGGAACTGAGCTTTGCTCAGGGTGCCCGCAATTTCTCGTTCGCTTGCAGAGATGGATTCGCGCAGCGCCTCCAGGAACCAGAGAATCCATTCTGTGAGGTCTCCGTTGCCGGCCTGTGCCTTGGCGAGGGTCTCGAAATAGGCATCGCGTGTCCTCAGTATCTGAGCGTTGAGGGCGTATTGGCACCGGGTGGTGTTTTCGCTACGGGCTAGAAGCATGGCGCTCAGGGCCCTTGCGATCCGTCCGTTCCCGTCGTCGAAAGGTCGTATTGTCAAAAACCAGAAATGGGCGATGGCTGCCTTGATGACTCCATCCTGGGACGAAGTCTCGAACCAGGAAATGAACTTTTCCATCTCGTAGGGAATACGGCTCGGTGACACTCCGGTAAAGGTGCCGACGGTGCTTTCGCTGTTACGGAAACTTCTTACCTTGTTCTGGCCCAGGGCGGCATGCCATGCGAAGAGTCTGTCGGTGGTTAGCGGGAGTCTGGCGTTCTGCAGTGCGCCGACAAGATTGCGAATATCGTCGCTGGCTCCGTTTCTTTTTTCTATTTCGGATTTGACGGCATCTTCGTTGAGCGGGATGTCGTCTATGGCGAAACTCGAGGCGATGTCGTGGGCGAGCATCCGTTTTTCCGTATCCGGATTGCTGACGAAATCGGCGACTCCGACAAGCTTTCCTTCGAGTAGACGAGTTTGTCCGAGTGCGTCCATGACTTTTTGGGCGTTATAGCGGAAACGGGTCCAGTCGGGGTACTGGTGTATGAAAAGGGGCTTGAACGAGTTCATTTGACGCAAAATATACGTAGAAAACGCTTTTTTGAGGGGGGGGAACATGTAATGTTCCATCTTAGAGCATCGAATCCTGAAAAAAATCCGTTGAACGCTGTTTTTGGGTGTATCTTTTTATAAAAGCTTATGATTGGGGCCAAGCGATTTTTGGTGTTTACGCTTGGTGAGAGGTTCGGTCCGCGCGCCCCGAACCTCTCTCTTTTTTAAATTTTATATATGCAGAAAATTGATACATGGTACAAGGCCGAAGGGCATTGCCCCGAAGAAGATTATGAACTTGCCAGCTATCTGCTTTTCGAGGCAGGTGTGGCGACTCTCGAAGAACTGGATCCTAAGGAAGAGGGACGCACGGACTTCTGTTTTTATACGGGGGACAAGGCTGAACGCGACCGTATCGTGAACGAATTTCCGCAGTATCATTTCGTGGTAACCGAAGAACCTGCAAAGGATTGGGACAAGTGGTGGCGCGATCGTGCGCAGCCGGTAGCCGTGAGTCCGCATCTGTGGGTTCGTCCCCCCTGGGTGGAATTTACTCCCGACGATCCGCAGGCCGTCGTACTGGAGCTCGAAGCAAAGACTGCCTTTGGTACCGGTGAACACGATACGACGAGCAGTTGTGCGACTCTTATGGAATCCATTGACTTTAAGGGAAAGTCGGTGCTCGATATCGGTACGGGTACCGGCATCCTTGCCATGTACGCCCGCCGTCTGGGAGCCCGCCTTGCCGTGGGAACGGAGATTGATCCGTTGACCATTCCCTGCATTGCCGAAAACTTTGATCGCAATGGCTTCAAGGAATCTGACTGCGTGTTGGGGTTCCTGGATGCTTTTAAGGATGGCACCAAGTTTGATGTTATTCTCTGCAACATGATCCGCAGCGAGTTGTGGCCGCTTCGCGATGATATTGAGGACTTGCTTGCGCAAGGCGGTGAACTAGTCATTTCTGGACAGCTCGAAACGGAAAAGGAATATATTCTTCGCTGGTTCGAAGAAGCTGGCTATACTGTCAAATTAGAACGAGTAAGCGGCGAATGGTGGAGTGTGCTTGCACGCTCCTAGGCTGCTCTATTTTTTCCGTTTTCCCGGAGGCCCAGGCATGAAGGGGCTGCACGTTTCCGATTTCTCGGCTTTAGCCTTCGTACTCTCCTGACTCACGACCACGGAATCGCCGGCATCGAGTCCTTTCAGAATCTGGATGTTTACGCCGTCACTGATGCCCGTCTTGACATGGCGTGGGGCGGCTTTTCCATTGATGTTTATCCATACGAGGCTGCCGCTCGGTTTCTTGCCGTCGGCACGTTTCTTGAAGGACTTGGGCGGCCCGAACTTTCCCGGAACGCCGGAAGGTGGATCCATTCCTGCGGGAGGAGCCTGAATACCCTTGGGGTCTGCCATCGGTGTTCCGTCAGCCGGAGTGAACTTGAGCGCTTTAACGGGAATGGCGATTGCATCCTTGATTTCTTGTGTCACGATGGTGCATGTGGCCGTCATGCCGGGGAGCAGTTTTTGGTCCGGATTCTCGGCGGTAATTACAACGGTGTACGTGACGACATTACTTGCGGTGGTCGGATTAAGGCGAACTTCCTGCACGGATCCGTTAAAGGTCTCGTTCTGGAAGGCGTCTACAGTAAATGTGACGCGCTGGCCTTGCTTTACCTGACCTATATCCGCCTCGTCGATATCGGCCATCACTTTCATCTGGCTTAGGTCCTTGGCGATTATAAAGAGGGTCGGTGTGCTCATGGAAGCGGCCACGGTTTGTCCGACTTCGACATTGCGAGAAAGTACGATACCGTTGATTGGGCTCTTGATGGTTGCGTAACTCAGGTTGAGACGAGCCTGTGCCACTTCGTTCTTACTGCGTTCTACGGCAAGTGCGGCTGAGTTCATGTTGTATTCGGCGGTCTCGAGTTCCACGGCGCTTGCAGAATTGCTTTCGGAAAGTTTCTTGACGCGGTTGTAGGTCGATTCCTTGTACTTGTAGTCCGTTTCGGCGCTGCGGTAGGCAATTTCGGCTTGAGTCAGTGTTGCCTTGAGCTTGGACTTGTCCAGTTCGGCGATTACCTGTCCTTTCTTGACCTTGGAATTGAAATCGACGAAGATCTTTGCGATGTCGCCCGAAACCTGCGTGCCGACTTCCACCTGGTCGACGGGTTTGAGTGTGCCCGTCGCCGAAATGGTGGTAGCGATAGTTGTCTGTGTGACCTTTGCGCTTACTAAGGGCCCCGCGGCATTTTCTGCGCTTTCCGAAAAAAAGAATGTCTTGACGCCATAAGCGATGGCGCCAAGAATTACGACAATGATGAAGATTTTCAGAAGCTTTTTCATAAACGCTGTCAAAAAATAGAAAGTCCCGTTCAATTTTCGAATAATTAGATGTGCACACACGACAAAAGGTTGCCTATTTACAAGTGTTTATTCCCAATTTTTTATATTATGCAGCATTAATCACTAACCGCTGCTTACTTCCTACCGCCGACTTCCTACTATCTATGACTCGTATTGCTAAGAAAGATGACAGTTCCGAGATTCGCCGCGTTACCTGGGTGGGGCTTGGTTGGAACGTGGTCTTGTCGGTAGGCAAGTTTTTTGCGGGTTACTTTGGCGGATCCCAAGCACTTATTGCCGATGCCATACACAGCGCTTCTGATTTTGTTACGGATATTGCAATTATCGCTGGCTCGCGGTTCTGGAATGCACCGCCCGATGCGGAGCACCCGTATGGGCACAGGCGATTCGAGACGCTGATTTCGGTCGGAATCGGACTAGCGGTTTGCGCCGTGGGTCTTGGGCTCGGCTATAATGCCGTTGTGGCCCTTGTAAATGGAAATCAGTCGCACCCCGAATGGATTGCAGCTGTCATGGCGGCGGTTTCAATTGTCGTGAAAGAGGCTCTTTTTCGCTACACGCGGACGAAAGGCCGTGCCATCCGTAGCGAGGCCGTCGAGGCAAACGCATGGCACCATAGGAGCGATGCCTACAGTTCTATTCCTGTTTTGATCGCGGTCTTGTTCGGGATTCTTTTCCCGACGCTCTGGTTTGCAGACTCCGTGGGCGCGATCATCGTTTCGGTATTCATTCTGCATTCGGGCTTTGAAATTGCCTGGCCGGGAATTCACCGCGTAGCCGACGAAGGTGCAAGCGAGGAGGTCTCCCAGAAGTTACGCAACATCGCTCTTGCTTGTCCGAATGTAATCAGCATTCACGGGTTCCGTACGCGTTATGTGGGGAGTGACCTGCATGTGGATTTGCATGTGGTTGTCCCTGCCGACATGACGCTCTTGGCCGCTCACGATTTGTCCGAAGAAGTGGAACGTAGACTGATTGATGCTGGTGAAAACGTGGTCGATGCGCTTGTACACATCGATCCGTACGATCCGAATAAAGTTTAATGGATTGTTTCGCCCATACGGGCTCGCATTAAAGGGATTACTTTTTCAGCAAGAAGCCGACAACGCTCTTTTCGCGAATAAATGTTTTTTGAGCTGCGTCCTGCACTTCGGCGGCGGTCACCTTGTTCAGTTCGTCGGCCCAGTTGAGGAAAATGCGGTAGTCGCCGTACATTTCGTACCAGGCAAGCATGGTCGCCACATTTTCCATGTCGGTCAGGCTGCGAACCAGGCCTGCGTAAGCGTGATTCTTCACCTTCTGAAAATCGCGTTCCGAAACGGTTTCGGTCTTAAGGCGTTCCAATTCTTCCCACACGATCTTTTCGACTTTTGCGGGATCGGCATCGGGACGCATGCTCACGCTGATATTGAATTCGGAAATGTACTTGTTCGGGCTGTTGCTTGCGCTTGCGCTGACGGCGAGTTTTTCGTCCTGTACCAGACGTTTATACAGCCTTCCAGATCGTCCATTCAGCACGCCTTCGGCGATGTCGAGCGGATAAAGAATTTTGTTGCCTACTTCGGGTGTCTTGAAGGATAGCGTATAAAGGTTGGGAGCGTCGGAGCGCTTTACGGTGAGTCGCTTTTCTCCAGCCTGTTCCGGGTCTTCGATGGTAAGCGGCGGGAAGGCTTCTCCGGCAGGAATCGGACCGAAATATTTTTTCACCATGTCCATTGTAGAGGTCGTGTCTAGGTCCCCTGCCAGCACGAGAATGGCGTTGCGTGGCTTGTAATACTTGTGATAATGTTCATCGGCCATTTCGCGCGTGAGATTCATGATGTCCGAAGACCAGCCGATGGTCGGCACGCGATACGGGAACGCCTCGTAGATCATGGAGTTAAGCGTTTCGTAGAATCGACCCGTAGGCTTGTCGTCGTAGCGCATGCGACGTTCTTCGCGCACGACCATGCGTTCGGAGTAGAATTCGCGTAGCACGGCATTCTGCATGCGGTCGGCTTCGAGCCACATGAAGAGTTCGATTTTGTCTTTGGGGAGCGTAACGATGTAGGCCGTCATCAGGTCGGAGGTGAATGCGTTCAGGCCTGTGCCGCCGGCGGACTGGTAGGCGCTCCAGAGTTCGTCCTTTACGAAAATCTTGCGGTGCTCATTGACGATGGAATCGTGTTCGGCGGTCAGCTTGTTCACCTTTGCGGTGTCGCCCGCCAGCTTTGCGGGGCGGATTAGGGCCTGCAAACTGTCCTGTATTGCCATGAAGCGTTCGTCGGCAATGCTGTCGGTAATGCCCACCTTCTTGGTGCCCTTAAAGAGTTCATGTTCCAGTATGTGGGCGAGGCCGGATTTTCCCGGAACCTCGTGCACTGACCCGGTCACGTAGAATAGGCGGCAACTCACCGTAGGGGCCTGTTTGTTGGGGTGCAGAAGCACCGTGAGGCCGTTGGGGAGGACTTCCTTGTGGACGACGAGATTGACCTGGGCGGAGATACTTGCTGAAAGCAGGCCGATTGCCAGGGCGGTTCTCCATGAAAAAAGCTTAAGCATTTTTGCTCCCTATCGTCGTGTTATTCTTTTGCGAATTTGGCTATTTCCAAGCCGATTTCATGGGCTTTCTGCGGGTTTTCGTTATAGATGGCGTCAATTTTCTTGCAGCCGAGTTCTAACAGCTTGCGGGCCATTGTCGATTCCGAATTATGGCGCAGGTCGCGAAGCGCCAAGTCGATCAGCTTGACATCGGCTTGCACCGGGTAGCCTTTCATGAATTCATAGAACTGCTTGATCTGCTCGCTATACTTTTCTTCGCTTTCGAGCGCCAGCAGAAAGGGTATCACGCGCGTGTTGAGGAGGTTGCCGAGATCGCCCATGAAGGTATTCAAGGTGACCCCCTTCGGGAAAAGGTCTTCGGAATCCTTCTGAAGGTCGTCCGTGTCAACGAATTCTCCGGATTCAAGCTGCGATAGCGCATCGTTCAGAAATTCCATTTCCTTTTTGCGAGCTTGTTCGCGGAAACGTGCCTGGTAGTATATCGGAAGTGTCGTAAGGCAGAAATGAGCTTGCCCTGCACCGATAAACTCGCCAATGTAGTAGATGTCCGCGTCCTCTTTCAGAATATCTTCTTCGCAGGTAAAGTTGCCAATTTTTGCAGGAATCGGAATTACTTCCATGCTCGAAAGTTCATGGAGACGTTCGCGCATGGTTTCGACATCCATTTCGGGCGGAAGTTCAACGCCGTCGGCTTCCATGGATTCGAGCATGTCGTTGATTTTGTCATCAACCGCGCGGTCAATCGCTTTCTTGCTAGGTACGCGTGGCGAGAACATGCGAAAGTCACCTTCCAGGGCCAAAAGCCCGTTCTTGATCATGTCGTCGAAGGGGGTGCCGCTATCGCGTTCATCGGGGGGCGGCAAAATCTTGGCATAGGCAATCATGCGCCCGCACAAATTCTCGTCGTTTCCTTTTTTCTGCTCAATGCCTAACATACAGGGAGCAATATAGTAAATAGTAGGAAGTAGGACAAATGCGTAAACCGAGCGTCGCGACAAAACTTGTTTTGGCATGAATAAAAAAGGGGCAGGTCTGCCCCTCGTTCACACTTCGTTGTTCACTACCCCATCGAGCGGGGCTCAGACGCCGCCCCGCAACGCCCGCTACTTCACGCGGATGATTTGCTGGCGGAGTAGGGGGCCGTTGCCGCGCTGTAGCAAGTACACGCCCGGCGCCAAATTTTCGGTGCTTACGGTCGAGCCCGCGGATTCGCGAATCAGCTGTCCCGTCAAGGTAAACAGGCGTACGCGAGTTGTCGAAGCGAGAGGTTGGCTCGGCATTGCAAGCCCGCGAATCGCAGTCGTTGCGTCGGCCTTGATCAAAACCAGTTCCAATTGATCGAGGTTCGGACCGTCGTTGCCGGCAATAGTTGCAAAGGTGAAGTAGCTTGCCCCGGCGGGGAACATTGCCGCAATTGACAAGGTATCCCAGGTTGTCCAACTTTCTGTCGCCGCAAACGAAAGCGTCTCGGCACTCTTGCAGCCGTCAATGCCGGCGGTGCACACGCCCGGGGCCGCGGCCGCCAGGCTACGTGCATTGCCGCTCCCGTTCGCATAGCGAATCACGACCTGGTACTCGCCCGCGACATCAGCATATACGGGGACCTGTATCATGCTCAAATCGCCGGCTGCAAAGTTCACAAAAGCAGCTCCGTTAAAGCCCGCGTTGTTGCTTTCGGCAGCGGCATTCGTAATGATTCCGTCTTCCACCTGGAACACGGTAGTACCCTTAGCGGTAAAGCTCGGAATGAGTTCGATGTCACTCGCCGCAACGATTTCGACCTTGGCAACACTGGCGTCAATGCTGGCGGCGCTCTTGCCGCTCCAGCCCGCAAAGGTCCAGCCTTCGTTCGGTTCTGCGGTAAAGGTAGCTGTCTTTCCTTCCAAGACCTTGTCGCTGCTGAGGTTTGTCGTGACCTTGCCGCCGATGGCGTCGCCAAGTGTCACCTTATAGTAAGTGGCGTTCGCATCGACCGTCGCGACCTCGTTCGAATAGGCTCCGAGGCCGCCCATGCTGTTCGCGGCACGCACCGTAATCTTGGAACCCGTGGCAACACCCTCGAGCGAGAAACTCGGCGTAATCACGTTCGCCTTGTACTTGCCATTCACAAAGATGACCCAGGCGCGGGCGTTATCGTCGTCGGCCCAGACGATTTCGGCACCTTCCTGCGCAATTTTCGGGGCGTTTACCTGAGCTGTCAACTTGGTCGGATCCCAGTTGTCGCTACCCTTCATCACGTTTTGGAGCGTGTACTTGGCAGCATCGCTTGCGTTCCACACCGTCTTGAGCGTAGTCGCCGACGAAGCGTCCTTGCCGCCATTAAAATAGGTCTTGCGTTTGCTCGTGTTTACAGCGTTTCCGTTGCCGTCCTTGCTGTTGTATTCGCCAAAGACCTGCGGGGCCGAATTCATATCGGGGCCCCAGCCTTCGCCCGTGGGTTGCGCAATCATCTTCGTATTTAGGAATACCACCTTTGCGTGCCCCCAGGAACGCCCCAAATAGAATGTTCCGTTGAAACTGCTGTTGTTCACCGAGATGGTCGCGTTATTGAATACGTAGCCCCAGTCTCCCGGATTCTGGGAAGCCGTAATGTAGCCACCCTTCCGCGTCACCACAAGCTTGGTGCCTTCGAAGAACACGTCGCCGCCACCGCAGATAAAGTCGACCGTTCCGTCAATTTCGCCACCTTCCCAGTAGGTGCGGCCCTTCTTGGTGTAATAGGTGTCTTGCCCACTTAAAAGCCGCACATTCTTGTAGATAAACTTGTCACCTTCGTTCTGCTGCAGGGCCACCTGGCGTGCTGCATTCTCCGAACTGACCGAGCTCCTATTCTGCAGGGTGATATCCTGCATGTACATGTTGTTGTTCTTTGGGAAATAGAGTGTTGCCGTGGTACTGATACCTTCGGTATCCGTCGTGTTCCAAATAATCGTCTTATCTACCGATTGCCCGACAATAGAGACATTCGATGCCGAAAAAGTCGTCTTGCCGTGTTCATCGCCCGTGAGTTTCGTGATTTCGTATTCGCCATCGGGAACAAAAAGGACGAAGCGATTGTTCGCAGATGCTCCCGAAGCGTTTGCCGCCGCAATGGCCGCCTTGAAGTCGCCATCGACACCAAGCACGAAATCAATCTTCTTTTTTTCAATAGCGGATGCGGAAATAGCGAGACCTAAAGTCGCAAGTAGATAGATTTTTGATGTAACACTATTCAACATAAAACCTCGTATACGGATTGCTTCACCTGCGGCTCGCAATGACGTTCGTCACCTCGAACCGTTCACGCGGAAGATTTTGCCGTTCGCTTTTTTCAGGTAAACGCCTGCGCTTGCGCCACCGCCGCGACCGAAATCTACATAGTAGCGGTCTGTCGCCATTCCTGCCGGACGCACAGCGCGGCCTCTAATAAATTCCGTATTGCCATTTCCGCCGAGTTCTTTTTCACCCGCATAAAGGTCTTCGTTCATCCAGCCGATGTAATCGATGTTCGCCATGCCGTCGCTACCCGTACTCGTGAGCTTGAGCTCGCTGTAGCCCTTTTCGAGCGGCACCTTAACGGTTTGCGCCTCCCAAGTGGTCCAGCCACCCGTAGAGCCCATGCTCACACCTTGAACAACAAGCACGTCGCCCACGTATATGTCGTAGCCGCGAGCGCCCGAGCCACCATTTGCGAAGCGGATTGTCAAATCGTATTCGCCAGCCTTCGCCGCGGTTACGCCGTAAGTCACGTGGCTACCCGTTTCGTTATCCACATTCGCGTAGCCCTCGCCCACAAAGCCCGTATTCGTCGATTCCTTGGCACCCTTGATGTCCACGAAATTCACGCCATCGATGTATGTTTTGCAGGTGTCGCTCCCGCAAAGTGCGGCCGGCGGCGGAGGCGGAACATACGAACCCGCAGCCTTTTCGAGCGCTTCCAAATATGCGGCTTCCGTCGAAAGGATTGCACTGCCGTAGTCGCCTGCCCACTGGTAACCCG
>NZ_CALEFV010000071.1 GCF_937877005.1 uncultured Fibrobacter sp.
ACACATTCTATATCGTTATCGACCGCAACGGCGAGACCGAGAATGTCTACTTCTTGAACCTCGTTGATGAAGCTGATCTTATGGCACTGATGGAGAGCGAGGAAGGTGAAACCGCCGTTCCTACCTGTTCCTGTACAGATAAATGTGTGATCGGTGCTATCAATACGAACTGTGAAATCTGCCACTCCAACATGAGCGAATGTGTCGGCAAGGACCCCGTCGTTGAACCCGAACCCACCGAACCGACTGAAGAACCCGATGAAGACACTTCTTACGAGGATATGGAACGTGAACCTTACGAAGCCTCTCGCTCTACCGAAACGGCGTCCGAGCAGTCTGCTCCGGCGTCTGCATCCGAGCAGGAACAGGGGTCGTCTGCGGCTCAAAACGAAAGTCCGGCTGCCGCTTCGCCGGCCGCTCCCGCTCCGACTAGGAACGCCATCATCGAAACAGACGACGAAGTTTTAGAGTAATTTGGGGCAAAAACCGCGATTTTATCGAGTTTAGGAGCATTTTTTGGTGATAGGTCGCACACGTTGAACCATAATTAGGCTATATTTTTACCATGCCGCAATTAAAGAATTATCGCGAAGTTGGAATATTTGATTTGATGTCCGCCCCCCTGAATCCGATTGGGGCGTTTGATGCCGAACAGTTTAAGAAAGATGTTCGCGATCTTCTCGCTGAAAAGCCTGACGAAAAGTATTTGGCCGTCGATTTGACGGGTCTCGACTTTGTCTATAGCGACGCCTACAATGCCTTTATCCAGTTCCAGCAGGAAATGGATGACCGTAAGGGCATTTTTGCCGTCCTTACCAATAACCAGACGATTCTTGTTGGCCTCAAGAAGGCTGGTCTTGACAAGAGCATCATGGTCTTCGCCTACGAAGAAGACTTGATGTCGTTCTCGTTGCAGGCTCAGTCTCCGGCTGCAACTGCCGAACCCGAAATCGAAGTTGTTCACGAAGAACCGGCTCCGGTTGCATCGCAGAACATGGGCTCTACCATGGGCTCTATCGATGTGACTCCGTCTCATTTGGATCGCCGTACCGGTCAGCATCGCAGGTTCACCAAGAGCTTCAATGCGATTGCCAAGGAAGAACCGGCGGAAAAATCCAAGAAAAAGGGCCTCGATGTTCCGTTCGACGAAGAACCGTCTTCGGCCAAGACCGTGATCATTGTTGCCTTGCTTATGTTGGCTGCTGTGGGCGGTGCCATCGCGATTTTCAGTCTTTAGTCCGATGCCTGTCGAGTTCCACGAATACACACGTAAGCAAAAAACTTTTAATACTCAACATAAGTTCCCGTTAATCCGACTCGTGCTTGTGGCCGTGGCGGCCTTGACGGCTTATTTTTCGGGCTTTGTCTCTAAAATCGCAAACGCGTTGCCGCTTCCGGGCAACGAGGAAGAAAAGCCAATCGAAACTTGGGACTACCGCTGCAAACTTTACGGTGGCAAGCCGTTTGTGCTAAAGAAGGGAATGGCACAGTGCTCGTGGGTGCTGGTTGATTCCATTCCCATTTCGCGCTTGCCGAACCCGTTCTTGCGTTACGTGGGTTCTCTCCGTAAAACTGAAAAGTCCAAGCTCCATTGGATTGCCCCGATTACAGATTTCAGTAATGCATTGCTCGTGATGCACGAAGACAGCGTGCGGTCGGTGTATTTACGTTATATGAAACCGGACTCCAGCTACATTTGGGTTTCCAAGAATACGGGCTGCAAGTTCCCCGGAGTATGTCCGAGGCTTCCACTGGAATGGTCTGCGCTTTCGATTGACGAAGGCTTTGACTTCGAAGGCCAGGAATCGCTTTTGGCGATGGATGTGTTTAGTGGCGTCGGCGAAGCTCCGATTTAT
>NZ_CALEFV010000072.1 GCF_937877005.1 uncultured Fibrobacter sp.
ACAAGATGCCCGAAGGAACCATTAAAGCAAGGCTCAGCCGAGCCAGACACTTTGTAAGGGACTATTTAAAGGAGCGTAAACATGCTTAACAAAATTGACTTTTCAAAGCTTGAAAGGCTTACCCCCCGGGAAGATTCCTGGGCCAAGGTTTGCGCCCGCCTCGACGCCGAAAATGCGAAGAGCAAGATTGTCTCTATCAAGAGCTGGTACAGCGCGATTCCGCTGGCCGCAAGTTTTGTGCTTGTGAGCCTGACTGCGATTTTGCCGTCTTTCACCAGCGACATTGAACAGGAAAATTCCGCTTCTACCGAATACGTTTCGATCAACAATTCCGCACCGTCCGAACTCCTGAGCTGGTATGAAAACCTCGGGAATTCCACCAGCGACGAGTTCGAAACATTGGAAGAAACGGTGGGCTTTAATTATTTAACCAAGGAGTAAACCATGAAAGGATCAAAGCTCTTTATTGCAAGCATCGTCGTACTCGCCCTTGCCATCGGATTCTTCCTGGGCAGTTTCTGCGGACACCGCTGCTATCCCCAGCATCCGGGAACGCCTCCCGTAAGCATCGAGGAAAAAATCCCAGCTTCCGAAGTTCCTCACGGAGAATTTCACGGCAAGAAGGACTTCAAGCACCGCATGGACTTTGCCGCCATGGATTCCTTGCTGCAGGTAACGCCGGAACAGAAGGCCGCCATTGAAGCTAACCGCGCCAAGGGAGATTCTATTTTCAAGGAACTCCGCAAGCAAAAACATGAAGCCGAAAAGGCCCTGGGCGAAGCGCTCGAAAGCAGAGACGCCGCAGGCATCGATGCAGCCAAGGCAAAGGTGCTTGAAGCAGACAAGGCGTTGCTTGAACACCGCATTAACGGAATGGCCGCGCTCGGCAACATCCTAACGCCGGAACAGCTTGCGAAGTTCAACGCCTTTCACAAAGAACAGATGAAATTATTCAAGGAGCGCATGAAAAACGGGAAGCACCATGGCCCGCACGGCAATCCACCTCCCATGAACTAAAGTTCCAATTTCTCAAAACCAACAGACCCTCGGCAGAAATGCCGGGGGCTTTCTGTCTTTAGTTTACTTCCTACGGTCAACAAGTCATTTCTTCATAAACGACAGGTTCTGTGCGACACGGAGGAGCCCTTCTGCGCGGTGCTTGTTGTTGGCAGACGCTCCGTTGAGGTCTTCTAGGAATCTTGTCAGTTCTAGCATCCCCCCGCCCTGCTTGAGCACATGGACGGCGCAAAGGGAAATGACGCCGAGAGACGAGTTGATGATGTCAAGATCTGTGTTGGCAAGCTGGAAGGCGGCTAGCTGGTAGGCGTCTTCGGAATCTCTCTTGATGAGTCGGTCGATGTCGCCTAGTGTCTTGAATCCGAAGGAGGCAAATACGCTCAGGAAGCGGGAGAGTGAGGTTTCGTGGATTTCCGCCTGGTTGATGGAAGCGATTCGCTTGTTCAGTGCATCAAACGGGCGTAATTCCAGATAGTTGCTGAAGGAGTCTCCATTCAGTTCGATCTCGTCGAAACTTCCCGAACTTACCAGGGACTGGACCTGACGACGGTAATCGTTGATTCCCGAACGGATGAGGCAGAACTGTTCGTCAACTAGTTCCAGCATTCCTGCAAGTCGGTTCAGGTTACGTAGGTATTCCCTGGGAACTTCGAAACCCGACTTGTAACCCGTATCGTGATCGAGTACCGACCACACATGCTGCAGGGCGGTTCGCATCTGCACTTCGAAACGGATTTCGTTTAGTTGGGGGTAATTGGGGTCAAAGTATTTTTCCCTGGGAAGCTTGCAAATGTAATGTAGTGAATTGTAGCCGAAACTGTGTATTTCGTGCATCTTGCGTTTGTCGATACTGTTTTCCCAGTCAATTGTAAAAATACGTCCGACAAGGGCTGCAATTTTGTCCACTTCGTCGCTGTAGAATGTGATGACGCGGACGCCCAGGATATCCGTTAAGTCCGAAAGGGAATTATACTTGCCCGACTTACGTTCGAGTTTACCCGCAAGGCTGTCTTCTGCCTTGACGCGCCCTTCGATGGCGTTGATGTATATCTTGTTTTCTTGGATGCTCTCGCGAAGAATTCGCTTGACGATGCGTAAAAGCTTCTCGAAGACGATGTGTTGTTCGCGGTACTCCTCCAAGATAAGCGTTTCCTTGGGGGGCAGGCCGTAGTCCTTGTTGATTACCTGTTCCATGTCGTGTCTATTTCCCAAAGACTTTGTTGATTGTTTCTGCAAATTCGTCGTATGCGAATGTTCCCTTGAGGCTTGAGAGCGCACGTGCGAGCCCGCGGAAATGCCATTCGTGCGAGGCCGCGTCCTTGACGCAGAACAAGTCCCATACCTTGTCGCCTATTGCCTGGTAGTCGCGGTAGATGGCTCGGATGTTGCTTAATTTATCTGAAAGTGCTACAATCTTGACTTCGTTTGTAGCTGAAGACAATCGCTCAATGGCTTCTTCCTTGCGAAGTCTCCAACTTTCCTGACGGCTCTTGCCCTCGAACTCGATGTCGGATTCGGCCTCGACAAGTTCCGCAATGCGCTTGCCGAATTCGCGTTCGACATCCTTCAGGGTGATTTCGGTGTCTTCGACCGTGTCGTGAAGTGCTGCCGCGGCCAAAAGCTCCTGGTCGTTCGTCATGGTGGCAGCAATCACCACCGCTTCCATCGGATGCACAATATAGGGAAACCCCTTTCCATTGCGCTCAACGCCCTGATGCGCCCTGACCGCAAAAACAATAGCCTTATCGAGAATTGAAGTATCCATGTCACTAAATGTATATAAAAATTTTTCTATTTTTACTCTCGCAACAAATAACCGCGCAGCGGAAAGGATTAATCTATGTCGAAACTGACTGATTCTCAGGAATGGAAGGCCCTCGAGGCCCACGCCGAAGTCGCCAAGACTTGGCACATGAAGGAACTCTTCGCGAAGGACCCGGCTCGTGCCGAGAAGTTCAGCCTGGAAGCCTGCGGACTCTTCCTGGACTACTCCAAGAACATCATCACCGACGAAACCATGGCCAAGCTCCAGGACCTCCTGAAGTCTGCCGATTTCGAAGACATGCGCCGCAAGTACTTTGCCGGCGAAAAGATTAACACCACCGAAAAGCGCGCCGTGCTCCACACCGCGCTCCGCTACAAGGGTAACGATCCGATTTGCGTCGATGGCAAGGACGTGATGCCCGAAGTCCGCGCAGTTCTCAAGCACATGGAAGAATTCACGAAGCTCGTGCGCACCGGCAAGTGGAAGGGCCACACCGGCAAGTCCATCAAGTACGTGGTGAACATCGGTATCGGCGGTTCCGACCTGGGCCCCGTGATGGTGACCGAAGCCTTGAAGCCGTATGCCGACAAGCCGGCTGCTGGCGAATACTCTCCGGAAGTCTACTTCGTTTCTAACATCGACGGCACCCACATGGCCGAAACCCTCAAGAAGGTGAACATCGAAGAAACGCTCTTCATCGTTGCTTCCAAGACATTCACCACTCTTGAAACCATGACGAACGCCGAAACCGCCAAGGCTGCCGTTCTCAAGGCCTTCAACGGCGACGAAAAGTCCATCGCCAAGCACTTCGTGGCGCTCTCCACCAACACCGAAGCCGTGTCCGCCTTCGGTATCGACACCGCCAACATGTTCGAATTCTGGAACTGGGTGGGTGGCCGTTACTCCCTGTGGTCTGCCATCGGTCTTTCGATTGCACTCCGCATTGGTTTCGACAACTACATGAAGCTCCACCAGGGCGCCTACGAAATGGATCAGCATTTCAAGACCGCTCCGGTCGACAAGAACCTCCCCGTGATCCTCGCCCTCATCGGCGTGTGGTACAACAACTTCTTCGGTGCTTCCAGCTACGCCATGCTCCCGTACGACCAGTACCTGCACCGCCTGGCCGCCTACTTCCAGCAGGCCGACATGGAATCGAACGGCAAGACCGTTGACCGCGACAGCAAGCGCGTGAACTACCAGACGGGTCCGATCCTCTGGGGCGAACCGGGCACCAACGGCCAGCACGCCTTCTACCAGCTGATCCACCAGGGCACCAAGATGATTCCGTGCGACTTCATCGCCCCGGCGAACAGCCACAACAAGGTCGGCGACCATCACCAGAAGCTCCTCTCCAACTTCTTTGCACAGCCCGAAGCCTTGATGAACGGCAAGACCCTCGCCCAGGCCCACGAAGAACTCCGCAAGGACGGCAAGAGCGAAGAAGAAATCGCATTCCTCGCCCCGCACAAGGTGTTCGAAGGCAACAAGCCGACCAACTCCATCATGATGGACTACGTTTCTCCGGAAACGCTCGGCGCCCTCATCGCCATGTACGAACACAAGATCTTCACCCAGGGCGTTATCTGGAACATCAACAGCTACGACCAGTGGGGTGTTGAACTCGGTAAGCAGCTCGCCAAGAAGATCCTTCCGGAACTGGCCAAGGCCGACGCCGAACTGAACCACGACAGCTCCACCAACGGTCTTATCCGCTGGTTTAAAGCTCATCAGGCCTAGTTAGACAAGAGTACGGGCCTACGGCCCTACAGACGAGAGAAAGCCGCGACGAAAAATCGCGGCCTTTTTCATATTCACTTTGTTCGAAAAAAAAAACGATTTTACGGATAAATGCTATTTTACTCCGCCTTTTTCTTGTCGCGCCAAGCGAAGATATTCGCGAGCACCGTTCCGCTAATGGAATGGTAGGCGCAACTCAAGGCGCAAGGGACCATGCAAAGCACCGCTTCGGGGTTCTTCGCCACATTTGCGGGGTCTGCAAAGAAGGCCATGGCAAGTACAGTCGCCATACCGGCATTTTGCACGCCGACTTCGATAGCGATGGTTCGCTTCTTGGCTGTATTGAATCTGAAAAGCTTACCCACGCCGTAACCAAGCACATAGCCCAGCGCATTGTGGCAGAACACCACCGCAAGCACCAATAAAATCAGGCCGAGGCCGTTTGCGAACAACTGCGGGCGCACGGTCACGACGACACCGCCCACAATCATCATCAAGCCTATCACACTCACTGCAGGCATATTCGACTGAATTTCCTTAAACACGGGGCGTTTACCCAAGAAGTAGTTGCACAGGAATCCGATGGTAATCGGGGCGATCGTCACGTACAGAATATTCAGGAACATGCCCTTCGCATTCACGTCGATGCTCGTGTCGGCAAGCCAAAGCACAAGCAGCGGCGTCATAATCGGCGCAAGGAGCGTGCTCACCATGGTCATGCTCACCGAATAGGTCACATCGCCCTTGGCTAAGAAGCTCATGACGTTGCTCGAAACACCGCCCGGGCAGCACCCCACCAGAATGATGCCCACGGCAAGATACGGGTCCAAGCCAAAAACTTTTGTAAGCCCAAAGGCCACAAACGGCATAATGGTGTACTGCGCAACCGCACCGAGCAAAATATGGAACGGTTGTTTCATCAAGTTCCGCACATCATCTATCGAAATGGTTAAACCCATGCTCAACATGATGACGCCGAGAATAATGGAGGATACATTCCCGTGAACCCAGCCAAAAGCGAC
>NZ_CALEFV010000073.1 GCF_937877005.1 uncultured Fibrobacter sp.
CAGCAATCGCTTGCCTAGTTCTTGCTTTTACCGCCTGCGGCGATGATGACAGCAGCAGCGTCGTTGAACCGGAAAAGGAGACGAGCAGTTCCATTGCCGAGTCATCCTCGGAGCGCAGCGGAGGGGATCCATCCAGTCCTTCCTCCAGCAGTAGCAGCGTTTCGTCTTCGTCTACGAACAGTTCTTCTTCTGCGAAATCGAGCTTGTCTACGGATGCCAAGAGCAGTTCTTCAAGCGGGTTGATTCCGGAATCTTGCGAAGAAAAGGATGAGAATCGTATTTTGACCATTTATGATACTGGGGAGAGATATGTTTGCAAGAGTGGCCAATATGTCAAGATGGAATCTAGCAGTTCTAGTAAAGTAAAGAAAGCGTGCTCCGCAGATGAAGAGGGGACAACTCGGAGAGAGGATGGAATGCGATTTGTCTGCAAAGATGGATATTGGGTCCCGGTGGAATCTTCCAGCTCATCTCAAGTCAGTAGCAGTAGCTATTTCGATATGACGAATCAGTTTAACGAGAAGGTGTCTTATGGTGAGTTCACTGATCCGCGCGATGGACAGAAGTACCGGACGGTGAGCAAGTATGATGATGTTTTTGAAAAAACTTATGTTTTCTTTGCCGAGAACCTGAATTATGGCAAGATGGTTCCTGGCGGTACTGTGCAGGGAGACTCCACGAAGTACTGTTACGATGACGACCCGTGGTACTGCGAAAACGGCTGGGGTGGCCTCTATACTTGGAGCAATGCGATGAATTTTCCCACAGTGTGTGACAGCGTTTCTATGAGTGCAGAGGCTTGCTCCCAAAAATTCGTTTATCCCAGCGGTTATACTCAACCACAATATTATGTCCAGCATCAGGGTATTTGCCCCGAGGGGTGGCATGTAGCAAGTGAAGGGGAATGGGCATATTTGCAGCATAGTAGTGTATTCGATTTGGGCTCGAAAGTGGCTGGCTTTGGTAACAACAGTTCTGGTTTGTCAATATTGCCGGCGGGAAGTTGGGAGCGATATCCGAATGGTTCGTTAGTTTTTAGGGATATAAAAAAGCAAGCTATTTTTTGGACGCCGCAACAATCAGCAGATGATGCTGAAAGGGCTCATCGTGTCGCGATAGATTCTCAAGGCATGAGTCGCATTTACGAAGAGGTTAAAGCAAAACGAGCTCTTTCCGTTCGCTGTGTAAAAAACTACTAATTGTAACAGGATTTTAAATAAATTAACAACGCCTTTTGCAAAAAGGCTATAGGGGTTATATGTCTAAACTCTACAAGAAGAACAAAAAGTCCAAGAAAAACAACCGTAAAAATTACAAAATTGAGTCTCTCGAACCGAGACTCTTGATGGATGCTTCAGTAAACGAGTGGAATGATGAACTCAATGCATTGAATGTCGGTGCCTACACAATTGATAGCAATTCCTCGAAGATTGACGGACTTCTTGTTGTTGATACCAACGATATGGACAAGGAACCGGAACGACTTTCTTTGGCAGATGTCGTAAATGGTCAGTTATATTTGCGCGCGGAATGATGCGCAGAACCCGGCGGGTTTTGTGCCGATATGTTATTAGAATAAAAATAAAGGAAAATAGAATGAACGCAAGATGTCTGTTCCTGGGTTTGGCCGTGATGGCCGCATTGACTATTGCCGCCTGTGACGACAGTTCCAGCGGTGCTGGACCGGACCCGGTAGCGGAAGTTTCGTCCTCTAGTGGCGACGAAGCAATCTCCTCGAGTTCCGTCACGGACAAAGGAACGTCTTCGGGGGGCGGTTCGAAATCCTCTAGTTCTGTAAGTGGCAAGAATAGTAGCTCTTCGGTGAACTCCGGCTCTGATACATCTAGTTCAGATGGTGGATCTTATTTGAGTTCCTCTGAAGAAGAGCTTGAACAATGTAATCAGGAAGAAGAGGGGAGTGCTATGGTTATGCTAAACGAAAAACGGGAACGAGAAAGATACGTTTGTACGAACGGATTCTGGATTTTACAACAATCTTCTAGCTCCATGGTTGAATCTAGTAGCAGCTACTACGATATGTCTAAACAGTATAATGAAAATGTCAAGTATGGCGAGTTTACGGACCCTCGCGATGGAAAAGTCTACAGAACCATTACGTATGAAGATAAACCTGTGAAAGCGACGTATGTTATTATGGCGAGCAATTTAAATTATGGCGAGATGGTTCCCGTAGACTCGGCAACGAACGCCGACGGCGTTGTTGAAAAGTTTTGCTACAACGATGATCCTTGGTATTGCGAAAACGGTTTCGGCGGACTTTATTCCTGGAGCGAGGCGATGGGGTTCCACCGGGCGTGTGACACTCTTTTTCTAGGGTCATCTGCTGACTGTCCTGATGTTTTTGATAGCTTGTCTACTCGTATTCAACACCAGGGTATTTGTCCGGATGGATGGCATGTCTTGAATGAGTTTGAATGGAGAGGACTTCCGGCGACTGGTTTTGGATCCTTTCAGATGCTTTCGAAACTTTTTATGGGAAAGGATCAGGTTGGATTTTCTGCATTGCTTGGAGGCGGGTACCTTAGGGGTAAATATAAAAGTATGGGTGTGTATGGTGAATACTGGCTCCCTGCCGAAACAGGAGATGATGCCTTGTATGCGCAAACAACACTTCTAGATGAATATGAAGTTGTGTTTCGTGATTTGGAACAGAAACCGAGCAAGTTACCCATCCGCTGCGTGATGAATTATAGTGTAGACTAATCAACGATTGTCGACATCCATTTTAAACTAAAAAAGCAGGGCTTTGGGAAAAAGCGTGCAAAGCTCTACTGCGCGGGCGCTTGCGCACGCATAGGAGAGCCGCCGCCGCGGACGCCGTAGGCGTCAAAAGCCCTAAGGGAGTTATTTATGTCAAAGAAGAACAACAAGAAGAATTCTACCCGTAAGAGCTATAAAATCGAGTCGTTAGAGCCTCGTTTGATGATGGATGCTTAACCCCACCCCAAAACAATCGCCCCGTGCCCAAACACCCCGAAAAAGTCCATTTTTGTCATAATCTGACATAGCAATTGAATTATATTTATCCGCAGACAATTGTCTATGGAGTATTCATGTCTTACGATAAGCAGAAAAGCAAGTTGAAAAGCATGTTCGCACTCGAAGAGTCGGAAGAAGTATTCAATGCAAAGATGCAAAAAGGCTTGGATGACGTGCGCAATGGTCGCATCACGCCCCTAGACGATGTTTACGCCGAACTATCCAAAGCCATCTCCGAACTCAAAAACGGAGCGCAAGTAGCTGATGCCGAAAAATTCATCAAAGGATTGATGAATTCCTAGCGTCTAATAAACAAAAAATCCTCCGTAGGGGAGGTCTGCACAAAAAGGGCCTAAAATTTTTTCCGCACATCTGCAGCGGAAAGCCAGCCACCCTGCTTGGCGGATCGTTCACCCTCGGCAAGAGCCTTCTGGAGTTTCATTTCTGATTGAAGAAAGTTTGCATATTCCTTTTCGAAAGCCCCTTTCTGCTTAGGGTCCGCCATAATCCTATCAAAGGTCGATGTTTGTTTTATCATGTTTCAAATCTATTTTCAGATTATCCTATTGTCAAGAGATTGGTTTTATCATGAAAAAAATCTTGCATTTGTGCGGGCAAATATGTATGTTGAATGATATGAACAAGATTGAAAATGCCGCCACATGGTCAAAAGAACGCTTCGATGCGGAACTCGAGAAAGGCTACAGCGATATGCTGAACGGCCGCACACGCCCTGCCGCTATGGTCCTTTCCGATGTCAAGAAGAAATACAAGAAAATCGATCCACTGGTCTAGATATGCTTCACGTGACTGACGCAAAATATATTGGCGACTACAAGATATCCGTCGAATTCAATGACGGATGCCGTTTTGTTGCTGATTTTGAATGCGTCATCAAGTCGGACCACCGACCTATCGTGCAGCAACTAGTAGACATCAATACCTTTAAAGATTTCACGCTGCAAGCGCACACAATCACATGGTCAAATGGAGTCGACTTCGCCCCCGAATTCATTAGAAGCCTTCAATAAGCCGACTTAATCGTCAAACGTCTTCGTAATGACCTTTGCACGAAAGGATATCGATGAACTCGCCGTTGATACGATAAATTAGCCGATTTGCGTCATCGATTCTGCGGCTCCAAAATCCGCTGAGATCGCCCTTCAATGCTTCGGGTTTTCCGATGCCTTCAAAATTGTTGCGTTCAATGTCTTTTAGCAATTGGTTGACTCTTTTCAGGGTCTTTTTGTCTTGGAGTTGCCAATAAAGATAATCTTGCCAGGCAGTTTCGGAAAAAGCGATTTTAGCCATTCTCCATCGCCTCCAGTTCTTCCATTGTCTTCACAATCCCCTTCCCGGCGTTAAGTTGCTCGATGCCTTTCTTGAGGGCTTCGATGTCGCTTGCGTTGTAGCGGGGGGAGGGCTCGCGGACTTCAAAGGGGATGCGGCGCTCGTTGATGACGTTTTTCACGAACATGTAAATGGCGGCAGAAGTGGACAGCCCTACATTGCTGCAGAACTTGTCAAAGCTTTCTTTGTCCTTGCTGTCGATGCGTGCGGATATCGTTGCCTGTGCCATATAATGCTCCTTTGTTACCTTACAAATATACATTTACTAACTGCAAAAAGCAATAATTTTTAATAAAAATACTGCAATTTTATTCAACATTCTGCAATTTGCATAAAATTGCATTAAACATTGACGCTAAAAACCCCGGCCATCGTTACGAGAGGTCGGGGCTTTTAAATGCGGGGGAGTTCCGCGCGGTTTAAGATGCGCGAGAACGTCTCGCGGACTTACCTCCCCAAATTGATTCGCAGGGTCTGTCCGGCGGCATTCCTAATCACATAGGCTCCGCCTTGGTAGCCGGCGGTCTTGAGTCCGGCCTTGAGGTCCGTCAGCGTCGCGCCGGCGTTCAGGCGGATGTTCCCGAGCTCGGAGCCCATCAGGTCGA
>NZ_CALEFV010000074.1 GCF_937877005.1 uncultured Fibrobacter sp.
TCTGAGCCCGTCCGCGAAATTCCGGGTCACGGTCACAAGAAGCGCATTATGGTGCTGGGTGGCGGCCCGAACAGAATCGGTCAGGGTATCGAATTTGACTACTGCTGCTGCCACGCCGCCTTTACGCTGCGTCGCGAAGGCTACGAAGTCATCATGGTGAACTCCAACCCTGAAACGGTTTCCACCGACTACGATACATCCGACAAACTCTACTTTGAACCGCTCACGCTCGAAGACGTGATGGGCATATACGAACGCGAAAAGTGCGCGGGCGTCATCGTGCAATTCGGCGGCCAGACTCCGCTGAACCTCGCCATGCGCCTGAAGAAGGCCGGTGCAAATGTGGTCGGCACAAGCCCCGAAGACATCGACCTCGCCGAAGACCGCGACTTCTTCAAGCAGCTGGTTGACAAGGTCGGCATCAAGCAGGCCGAAAGCGGCATCGCCCACAACGTGGAAGAGGCCCTCGCCATCGTCGAGAAAATCGGCTACCCCGTTTTGGTGCGCCCGAGCTTCGTTCTCGGCGGCCGCGGCATGGTGATTGTCTACAAGGAAAAATACCTGCGCAAGTTCGTGGAAGAAGCCGCCGCCATTGGCGAAGGCAAGCCCATCCTCATCGACCGCTTCTTGGAAGACGCTACCGAACTCGACGTGGACTGCATCAGCGACGGCAAGCACACCGTGGTGGGCGCCATCATGGAACACGTGGAACCCGCAGGCATCCACTCCGGCGACTCCGCGAGCGTGATTCCGCCCATGACGCTCTCCAAGGAAATTCAGGACAAGGTCCGCGCCTACGCCAAGGAATTCGCGAAGGAACTCCACGTTTGCGGCCTCATGAACATGCAGCTCGCCGTCAAGGATGGCGAACTCTACATGATCGAAGTGAATCCGCGCGCATCGCGCACCGTGCCGTTCGTGTCCAAGTCCATCGGCGTCCCGCTCGCAAGCTACGCGAGTCGCTGCATGCTGGGCGAAACCCTCGAACAAATCGGCTTTACCGAAGAAGTCCACGTGCCTTACGTGAGCGTCAAGGAAGCCGTGTTCCCGTTCGTCAAGTTCCCGGGCGTGGACATCACGCTTTCTCCGGAAATGAAGTCTACCGGCGAAGTCATGAGCCTCGATCGCGACCGCGGCCTTGCCTACCTCAAGAGCCAGCTGGCATCGGGCAACAAAGTCCCGAGCCAGGGCAACATCTTCGTCTCGCTCAAGGACGAAGACAAGCAGAAGGCCGTTCCGCTCATCAAGCGCCTCGTAGACATGGGCTACCAGATTTACGCCACCCGCGGCACCTCGACGATGCTTTACAACGAAGGCATCAAGACCCGCGCCGTGTTCCGCATCTCCCGTGGCCGCCCGAACCTGCTGGACCTCATCCACGACAAGGAAGTGCAGTGGATCGTGAACACCACCGAGAACGGCGCCGAAGCCATGGTCGATGAAATCCAGATGCGCTCCAAGGCCGTCGTCTCCGGCATTCCAATCACGACGACCATCGCCGCCCTCACCTCCACTGTCGAAGGCCTCATGGACAAACACGACTTCGGAAGATTCGAAGTGTGCAGCTTGCAAGAGTATCATAGACACGTGAAGAAGTAAGCGAGTAGGAAGTCTTTAGAACTTCTCGAAAAATTCCCACGTAGCTTGCGGCACCCAGGACTGCTGCTGGCCGGGGTCCTTGTGGTCCCAGATGTGTCCGCCGCTCTGCGTGCACCAGCGAACAGGGAATCTTTCCTCGACGGTCGTGTAGTCGTAGCACTTGTGCGGGGCGTTGCGTTGGGCTTCTTCGGCGCGTTCGTTCTTCGCCTTGCCGCCTTCGGAGTTGAGCGTCAAGATGATGTCACGCGCGTTCCTGCCCATTTCAGGGGTGCACATGCCATCATCGAGGCCGAGCACACCCATCCAGCCGATTCCCATTTTCTTGCGCTGCGGGAGCCAGATGTTGCGTTCCGCGGTTTCGTAAACGGCCACTGCGCGGAGCACGTCCTGGTGGTTCCACGAAAGGCCGTTGCTGAACATGGCGCCGTAGCTGAATCCCGTGGAAAAAACGCGGCTCGAATCGATGCAGAAGTTGCCTTCGAGATATGCGAGGAGTTCGTCAAACAGGAGGTAATCATCCTGCCCCCAGGGCAGCTGGTTTCCATTGCCTTCGGGCGCAACGAATATCGCGGTTTCGTTCTTGTCAATCCACTTGAGGCCGTGATAGCCTTCGTCCTGCACGGCGCTTCCTGAACCGCCCATGCACTGCATTCCGAAAATGAGTTTGTACGGTTTGTTCTTGTCGTAACTTTTCGGCATGTCGATGCGCACGGTACGCACGCCTTTGCTCCACCTAAAGTCAATGTAGGGTTTGTCGCCACGATACTTGTAATCAAGCTTAGTGTCCTTGCCACAACCACGAGTGGGAACAGGGTCGTTCTTGAGGCCCCATCCGTATTCGTACTGCGGTTGCGGCGGAGCGGTTTTCTTAAGCGTAAGCGCAAGATTTGTGTCAAGATTGTCGAGCTTTACATTGAGGGTATCGAAACCGTCGGCAACAATGCGCAGATTGTCCGAATCGCCCACCTTGAGAAGCGCCTTTGCTCCAGACTTCGCGCCGAATGCCGTATTGAAACTTCCATCGGCGACAAACTGGAACGTTTGCGAAGCGCTACCTACGCGGACGCGCGCGAAGTACTTGCCCTGCGCTTTCACGGAAGACTTCATGTCAACCGTACCCGCGCCGTAGAGAGTTTCATTCAGCAGGCGGTTCCCGAACACGTCGAAAATCTGCACCTGTACCGGAGAAATTTGCCCCTGCGAAAACGATAGGACGCCGTTGTTCACGGAGAGAAATCCGACCGAGTTTCTGCCTGTCAGAGCCAGCTGTTCTTCGGCCTGATGAATCGTAAATGCACCCGAGGTATCTGTTTTCGCTTTGAGCCCTTTTTGAACAAGCGAAACATCTGCGTCTTGGACAGCCTTGCCGCCATCGTCGCTCACCTTGCCTGTCAGGGTAAACGCATTCGCCGTCACGACAGACAACGCCATAATAACGCCAACGGACACACCGATCCATAGAGCATGATTCATAAAACCACTCCTTTTTGATTTTCTATTCCAGAAAATACTTTTCAAGAAGCGGTTTAGTTCTTATGTAAACTTTTTTGCGTTGACAACGCTGTCCACAAAAATCCCAAAGGTCATTTATTTCTAATTTCCGTTAAAAAAGGATCAGATTTTATGAACGAAGCAGAAAACCGCCAAAAGGTCATTGTCCGTACAAGTATCATCGGCATCGCGGCAAACATCGTGCTGTCGGCATTCAAGGCATTCGTCGGCTTTGCAACCAACTCCATCGCCGTAACGCTCGATGCTGTAAACAACCTTTCCGATGCACTGTCTTCGGTCATTACGATTGTGGGCGCAAAGCTTTCGAACAAGTTGCCCGACAAAAAACATCCGCTCGGTTACGGGCGAATCGAATACCTGAGCGCGATGGTGGTCGCGGCAATCGTGCTCTACGCCGGCGGCACCTCGGCGGTGGAATCCGTCAAGAAAATCATCCACCCCGAAGCAGCGGATTACTCCACGGTTTCGCTGGTCATTATCGCTTCGGCGGTAGTGGTAAAACTCGTGCTCGGCAAATTCGTGAAACGCCAGGGCGAACGCGTGAATTCGGGTGCGCTCGTGGCATCGGGTGCAGACGCCCTGTTCGACGCCATTCTCTCCCTTTCGGTGCTGGCATCAGCCATCGTCTTCATCCTCACGGGAATTTCACTTGAAGCCTACGTGGGCCTCGTGATTTCAGGATTCATCATCAAGTCGGGCATCGGCATGCTCATCGAAACTCTGGACGACATTCTGGGCAAACGCGCCGACGGCGACCTGGTCAAGAAAATCAAGGCGCTACTCACCGAAGAACCGCAAGTCCGCGGAGCCTATGACGTCATCCTGAACAACTACGGCCCAGACAAGTTTCTCGGTTCTGTACACCTAGAACTCCCCGATACCATGACCGTCGAAGAAGTTGACGAACTCACCCGCAAGGTGCAAGCACGCGTACTCAAGGAAACCGGTGTGATTCTCACGGGCGTGGGAGTTTATTCGCACAATACCAAGAATGACGAAGCCGCCAAAATCCGCAGCAACGTTTTGAAGTTGGTGAAGGCGCATGAGTGGGCATTGCAGTTCCACGGCTTCTACGTGAACCTTGAAGAAAAGGCTATTCGTTTTGACGTGGTCATGAACTTCGAAATCAAGCCTCAAGAAGGTCTGGACATACTCCACAAGGAAATCAGCGAAGCCTACCCCGACTTCGATTTGCATATTGCCGCCGACATAGACGCATCGTAGCGCCGACTGATTTGTTCCTTTATTTTTTAAAACGGTTGCACACCTAAATCGGTGTCGCCGTTTTTTACTTTTGCAAGGATTTCAAGCCCCGTCAGGTCTTGCATCATGCGGATGTTGTCGTCTTCCATTTCCAGGTTACCGCTAGAGCCGTAGCGGTTCACAATGAGCCCGCGGATGGAAAGCCCGCAACTGCGAGCGTATTCCACCGTGAGCACGCAAGCGTTAATGGAGCCGAGGGCCGCTGTCGTAACAATAAGCAGCGGAAGGCCTAACGTTTTCATGATATCGACGAGGAATATTTTCTGGTCATCGTAGCGGATGGGGCAAATGATTCCGCCGCTGCCTTCGGCGAAAATGAATTCATGACGAGCGCAGGCCGCATCAAAATCATCTTTAACTTTCGCAAGTTCTACAGGATTGCCTTCTTTGCGGGCCGCGAGATGCGGCGAGACCGCTTCTTTATAGACATAGCTCACAAGTTGTTCTTGCGTATCGGAAAGATTCGCGATGCGTTTCACGTAATCGGCGTCACCTGCGACCCATTTGCCGTCGCGGAGTTCTGCGCCGCTGAGGGCCGCCTTGTAGTAACCTGCATCGATGCCGGAATCGCGCCATTTTTTAACGAGAAGGGCGGTAATGAATGTTTTGCCGACATCGGTTCCGGTGGCTGTGATGAAATAACCTTTGGACATAAAAAGTAAACAGTGGTTAGTGATTAGTGGTTAGGAATAGCGACGCTTCACAAGCAATCATTTATGATTTGAGCGATGGTTGTTGCGGCAGTTTGAAGCTGTTCGTGCGTGTGCGTTGCCATTAGGCTTGCGCGCAAGCGAGCTTGGCCCTTGGCGACGGTCGGATAACGAATCGCAGGAATGAGTATTCCCGCATTCTGGAGTGCAGCCGAAATTTCAAGCGCGCGGGCTTCGTCACCGATGACTATTGGAACAATCGCCGAAGGAGACTGTTCCACGTTCACGCCTTCATGCTGCAAGGCTTCGCAGAAAAATTTCACATTATCGCGCAGATTTTGAACGCGTTCAGGATGCGCATCGATGTAGCGCAAGTTATTGCAGGCTGCGGCGGCAACGGCAGTGGTGAGGATATTGATTTCGACGCAATAGGTGAAAAAATCGAAAATATGTCCGATGATGAGAAAACATTGGAAGAAATGGCAATGATCGGCGCGGAATGCAATAAGCAGGGAATGCAGTTGTTGTATCACAATCATGACTTTGAATTTGTAAAGCTGGACGGCGAATACGCACTGGATATTCTTTACAAGGCAGTTGCTCCGGAATATCTGCAGACCCAGCTGGATACCTGCTGGGTGAATGTCGGCGGTGAAGATCCCGCAGAATATGTGCTGAAATACAGCGGCAGAGCACCGGTGGTCCATCTGAAAGACTTTGTGATGCAGGGCAAGGAAAAG
>NZ_CALEFV010000075.1 GCF_937877005.1 uncultured Fibrobacter sp.
TTGCTTTTAGGGAATATACATCTTTTTCAGGGATGTTAGGCGAATTTAGACATTCGTCCGAGAAAAAACTCCCCGAGCGCTAAGGCCGGGGAGGGGTTTACTTTGTCGATTTATTTAGAAAGGTCGCCAAAGCCCAATAATTTTTTTTCTCTTCTATCAACTTCGCTTGCTCCTTGATATGAACCAATGCTGGAATGGGGCGTAAGGTAATCTTTAGTTCTTCCTTTTCCAATTCGTCAATCTTGCCCGCATCCTTTGCCGCCATGCCCTTGATGATGTCGACAATGTCGTCAATTTGCTCAACACCGATGGCTATACCTCCCGTGACATTCGCAATCCAGGAGAAAAATTTAGGATGGTCAAGCCGGGAGACATGACGACTGAAATTGCCGATTTCTACTTCGTAGAGCGTAGATTGGCTGCGGTAATCGCAGCCTGCCGAGCAGTATACCGTGTTTATGGTGACCTGCTTCTTGAAAAGCGACTCGGTGATTTTGAAATAGTCGTGCTGGTAAGGGCATTCGCTAACTTCGTGTGGCCGGGCATCCCCAAAAAGCACAATGGAATGCGTATTGATTTCACTCCAGTTCATCTCGAGTGCATCATGGAGAGCGTCTTCGACCGCTTCATCTGTGTCACCGCCGTTTCCATCGGGCGTACCCAAGATAAACGACTGCAACTGCTCAACATTGACCGTTAACGGCTGGACCTTCGTGATGTAGGGGTCTCCGCTCCCGTGATCCAGGTAAAAGATGATGCCTATGCGCAGGTTGGGGATGAGTTGGAAAAGCGTCGTGCATATTTCGGTAAACTTACGTTTCAATATTGCGTGATAGGCGGACATAGATCCCGTTAAATCACCCATCAGCACCAGGTCAAGCCCCTTGTGCGCCTGCTGTTCCTTCTGCATTTTCTGCTTTATGGAGTCTCCCTTGAGGACGTTTCCCAAAGCCCCCTGCTTTTGCACGGAGGCAATGTTGAATGTCTTGATAGGCTTGTCGTCTTTCTTAACGACAAGGCTTCCGCTCGGCTTCTTTAGGGCCGGCAGGTGGAGTTTTGTTTCTACTTTTTCCATGGTTATTTCTCCCGTGTTTTGTGTGAATCTCTTGATGCGACGTAGGTACTGTCGTAAGTCGCTCTCTTTTCCGCGTCGGATAGTATATCCCACGCCTCGTTCAGTTGCTTGAACCGTTCGGTGTATTCCTCGCGATTATCTTCGGTCGCCTTGTCCGGATGGAACATCTTGGCCATCTTCTTGTACTGCCTCTTGAGTTGTTTGATGTCAAACTCCGTGTAGTCTGTGGCTTCATCATACTCGTCGTCGTAAAGGACCTTGTACAGGTCTACCCATCCGTCCGATGTATCCGGGGCTTCTTCACCTGGGGCTTCCGATGTGCTTGCGTAATTATTCAAGATGGTGATGATGTCTTCGTAACCCTTGCAATAACTCAAGCCTTCGACTATGTTCCTGTAGCTTTCCGCAAAAAAGAACGATTTCAGGTACTTGTCGGCTTCGAGAACGCAGTTCTCTATTTTCCCGAGCCACACGGAAAAATCGAGGCCTGAAGATTCGGCATGCTCCTTGATGGCGGCGTATTGGCTTTTGAGTTCTTCGTAGGCAAGATTGATTTCGTCAATAGGCACAGAGAACCCTTTGAATGTTCCGCTTGCATATTTCTCGTCAAGTTCTTTGAATTTTTGTATCGATTCCTCAAGAGCCTTGATGCTGACGCGGATGGTTTCCTTGACTACAATCTTCGCCTTTTTCCCGTCTTCGCTGTCATCATACTTGATGTTGTCGAAGGTTTCGGATACGGCTTCCATATCGGCCAATTTTCGGTCGTATTCCTTGATTTTCTCGTTAAGATTGTTCTCTATCTCGGAGTGGTCCTTTTCCCAGCGCTCCTTCTCGGCTTCGAACGCTTCTCGCATTTCGCGTTCTCGAGATTCAAACGTTCTTTCCTTTTCCTCCACTTCGGCCAATCGCGACGCGATGGAAGATTCCTTTTCGGAACATTCCTTTTCGCGGGTTTCGAGATTCGCTATTTTAGCCTTGTATTCATCTTTGAGCGCGTCGGCTGTTTTCTGCTTTTCTTCGTAGGTTTCCTTTTCCTGATTGTACTCCTTTTCTGCTTTCTCGGCCTTTGCGACCCTTTCCTTCATGGCGGAGCGCTCGTCTTTGATGTTTTGGCGCTCGGCGTCAAGATCGGCATCCTTGATGGCAACGCGTTGTTCATCCTTGCGGACATTTTCGCTCCTGATGTGTATTGATATTTCTTCCTTGCGGATGGCCTCCTTGCGATCCTTCAGGTCATCTTCCCATCCCGCCAGGCGGTTCTGCTGCTGTTGCAGTTCCACTTGTAGCGAGCGGTTTTCGTCAACGGTCTTCTGGAAGTCGGCGACCTGGTTGTTGAATACGTCAATACCTTGCTTAATCCCGTTGCTATTGAGAATGGATTGGTTCAGCACATCGATCGCCTGAGTGTTTATGGCCGCAGACTTGGTCAGGTTTCGCTCCGTGCGCTTAATCCGCTTGGCCTGCTCACGTTCCCGCAGGGCCTGCTCTTTTTTTCGCTTTCCGAAATTGAATATCGAAAACATCGTTTACCCCCTAGCGCGACTTGTGTGTTAAATGGTAACCAGAGCGGGTCTCGCACGGATAGATATATAGTGGGCCTGCGCCTTCCGATTCCCGCTTTGTCTTGGCTTTTAGGGCGTCCTCATACGATAGGTATAAGTCCTTGTGACGCCCACAGCTATCGGCGCAATTGCAGGCATTGTGCAAGACGTTGATGCGCGATGCGGTAGGGGCGAGGTGCCATAGGCCACAGCGTTCGCAGCGGTAGGCGTAAAGGCTCCTGCCGTTTCGGAGCTGGTAGTCTGCAGATTGTTGGGCTTCCGCTTCTGTATTGTAAACGGAAAGAGGGGTTCCCGTAGCTCGGGAAAAGCATGTTGTTGACTTCATAGTTGTTCCTTTGGGGGTAATAGAAGTACACTGCCCATTCAGTCAAATGGGCTCATATGCCTATTGTTTTGAATATCAATAGGAAAGGAATCTATTGCAGCGAAAAAGTGCTACATTTGAATGGACTTGGTGTACTTCGGTTGAACGAAAATTCACCAGGCCACAGAAGTGAGGAATGCCCTGTAGCCTAGATGAATCGACAAGTTACTTCTTCCTCCCCTGGTAAAGCTTGTTATTGGGGTTACATTGGTCTGCGTGATTGTTCATACGCAACTGGTACTGGTAATTATTCGGGTTCATCTGATCCGCATGATGGTTCAGATCAGTCTGGGTCATGTTCTTGTTTGCCATGATGGTCTCCGTAGTTAAATGTTAAAAGCGTACCCCACTCGGGATACGCTTTAAATATCGTATAATAGTCGTCTGATTCCTACGGGAGAAAGTTTGCAAAAATTTCAGAGAACTAAAAATGTCAAATTTCGATAAATTTCGGCATTTTTCTTGAAAAATATCATATACTGATTTAGATTAACGATTGGAGATATTCTGCTACTTCACGACACCGTTGCGCTCTTATTTCATGATCCGATTTTCCAGAAAACCCACCCATAGACCATTCCCTATCAAACTTTCGTGCATTATCACGCCATTTGCTAAGTTCTCTTTTTACTATATCAATGGATTCGTTCTTAATTATGTTTTCCGTCATTTTTTTTACACCGTTTAGCCAGCCTATTTCGGCGGCCAAGCAGCCGGCATTATAATCTTTGGGGCGCCTTATTTTAGTACAATCGCATTCTGTTATGGGACGGGCTTGGTTATCTAGTAAATAATCTAAGATGCCTAAAAATTCTTCTTCAGAAACATTATCGTCTAAATATTTATACTCTAACACATTTTGCATATTCTGAAAAACCATATTTATTTGATCACTTAATTCTTGTGCAGCCATTAATTTGTTTTCGTTATAGTTTATTGGATTATTGGGAGAACGCATGCTCCAATAATCCGCCAAGTCCGCTGGATCAAAATCAAATATACGGAGCCAGGGATTATTTTGAAAGTCTTTTTCGATAACTGGTCGATCGTATTTTTTTTCAAATTGTCTGACTACCCAGAAAAGTGGTGTTCTAGGATGATAGCTTGTATTTTTATTCATCCATTCCTTAATTGTTCCCTCTCCTAAATATTGTTTATGCAAGTCAACAACTGCAGAAATCACATCCATTTTGCAAGTGCAAACAGCTTGATTTAGAATGCTATCATTTGAAAGAACCGTTGTTGAGAAAATGGCATGCGGATTAGTACGAGATGGATTCCTATAATGGGGTAATAAGCTCTTGAATATTTGCTCTGCCGATTCTATCTGTTTGGCAAAATTCCGTTTAAAAACTTCGTATGCTTTCGCAATGCCATTTTGAGGAAGAAAAACAGGTTCATCAAACTGATTTTTTGATATAAATGCAATTGCAAAAGCATTAAGATACTCTTGTTTTTCTTTATATATATATTCTTTTATATTTGAATCATTATATAAAGGACTTTCATCAGGAACAAGATAGGTTTTGGCGTAGCTCATGTGTTGCGATAAATCCATATTGACCAAGCACCAATACAATGCAGAATCATTTGTGTTTGACACATTGGCTATTTGTGCACCTTTTTTTAGCAAGTCCCTTACATGATCGGGTTCATTTAATTGCGTAAAAAGAACTATTGGAGGACAATGCTTCGCGTTGCCAAAGTTCACATCTTTATTAGGCTTATTTAAATTGGGCTTAGGTATAGATGTAGTTGACTTGTCAACCTTTTGATAAGGATGGAGAAAATCAAGTCTTTCATTAAAGCGTCGATTATAATTATTAATATAAATATTTTCTTTTTCTTTATTGTCAAGAGGAAAATTTAACCGCTCTATATCATACAGAATTCCATAGTTATATATACGCTTTAAGAGGCTTATTAATGAAATCTTTCTTGCTTTTTTTGCTTTTTTGTCAAGTCCGTTTTTATCATCATTGTATTCGTGGGCGATAACAGACAATACTAAAATATACCAGTCCCAATCTTTACAATCTCCTACATAAAAATAAAAAGGGATAATCTTTGTTATATATGATATTGCTGTGCTATAATCACCTTTGCATATAAGGTGCTTGATTTCTAATAACACTATGAATGGATAAGAATATGGAGAAAAAGTCTCCTTTACCCTTTTTAGATGTTCCTCGTTATCTTGCAGGGAATATGGGAATTTCGGTCCTTTTATTTTAGCATATAAATCATAAAGCTCTTTTTCCTCCTTAGATTCAACTACATTATTTTTCATCGCCATTTCAGCATTTAAGGAGGTTGGATAAATCTCGTTGCATTTCTGCCAAAACCATAAGGCGAGTATTTTTTCTTTTTGCAACAATGGTCCCGATACAGGCCCCTTTTCCAGTAGATTCAAAAAAGCAGAAAGACTATCTATTTCTGGCGTTGCTCCATTTAGCCAATTTCTATAATTATTTAGTATTCTTGCTTGGTTTTCGTTCTCTATTTTGATTGATTTTTCATCAAAATCAAGTCCTTTCAATAACGCCGTAAACGGCTTATTGTTAGATGGTTTTGCGTTCATCCATTCACTAGAATAATAATTTTGGTTCAAGCCAAATGCATCCATAAAAAAAGAGCGCATCAAAGTTTGAATATAAAAATTTTTGTCAGACGCTCTCGCCATAGGAGCTTTAAGGTACTTTACATATTTTTCAATAAAGATATTTGTTTGAATTTTATCTAAACCAAAATATTTAAACCATAATAAAATATCCCTTTTTTCAATATTCTTATTCCCCTTCTTAACCTCGGTTAAACGAGTCCGAACATTTATGAAACTATCTTTTTCATTATCATCTTCGCCATTCAAGTCAATTATTCTTACTAAGAATACATCCATTGCCAGCAAAACTTCCTCTATTGTAGGAAGGCGTTCATCCAACTTCAGTGGATCCTCAAGAAATTTTTCATAGTTGTTTACTGACATTTATTTTGCTCCTATAGTAATATTGTTAAATATATATGTTTTCCCAATATCAAATAAAGATTATTTCTTTCAGGATTTCGAGGGGAGAAAGTTCGCAAAAATTCTTCAATCCTTCAAATTGCGTTTTTTAGCGAAAAAAAGCGTTTTGTTCATTGCTTTACATTTTCTGTAAAAGCTCTGTTTTCCTAGCCCCTAAGTGAAAAAAATCATATATTCCCTACTATGGACACGGAAAAGAAAATAGCCCTGATTATCGACTGCGACAACGCCAAGGCAGACGCCATCTACGGCATCATGGAAGAACTCTCCAAGTTCGGGGAGACGAGCATCCGCAGGGCGTATGGCAACTGGAAAGGTAGCAACCCCTGGGAAGAGGTCTTGCATCCGTTTGCGATTCAGCCGATACAGCAGTTCCCCTACACGAAGGGGAAGAATGCGACCGACCTCGCGATGACTATCGACGTGATGGAACTCTTGTTCACGGAGAGCATCGACATTTTCGCCATCGTGAGTAGCGATTCGGATTTCACTCCGCTTGCCATGAAACTTAGGGCCAAGTCAAAACAGGTCATCGGGTTCGGCGAAGAAAAGACGCCGCAGCCGTTCATCGATTCGTGCAATTCCTTCATCTACATCGACAAGTTCAAGAAGCCGACCGAATCGGACGAGGCGACGAACAACATCGAACCACTCGACCGCAACAAGCTGCGCGGCAACGCGAAAATCATGAACGCCATCCGCAAGGCAATCAGCGAAGAGGCCGATGAAGCGGGCTGGGCAATTGCATCCAAGATTTCACAGCAGATCAACCGCCAGATTTCGCTGAGCCCCAAGAACTTTGGCTACGCCAAGTGGCCTGCCCTTATCCGCGCCACGGAGTATTTTGAGGAAAGTAAGAATTCCAAGGGACAGTTAGTCTTCCGCATCAAGAAGAAGTAAAACTTTCGCAAAAGCACTCTATACGCATTTTCATAGCGTAAATAAGTTAAATTCAACATTTTTGTGTAAAATCTCATAAAAAACACCATCTGTCCGATTAAAACATATATTAAGAAAAACACCTGGAGATTTTATGAAGTGCAATGACCTCAAGGCCTTTCTGGCTGCCGTAGCCATTATGTTGTCTGCCTGTGGCGATGATGGAAGCAGTTCCGGTCCAGAAGGCGGCGAAAGCAGTGCGGTAGAAGAATCAAGTTCTTCGGATGCCGCGCCATTTTCGTCTGCAGTGACGCCGAGTTCTTCGGCAGAAGTCGCGTCTAGTAGCTCTTTACTCTCATCGTCATCCTGGAGCGGAGCGATAGGATCCAGTAGCGCAGACTCTTCCGCGGTTCCTGTTGCAGACACCTCCAAAATCACCTACGCGCTCAAGCCTTTCGACGGGCCGCTTTCTAACCCGCACAAGGGCTTCACGGTGCCGACGGGTGGCGCGTGGACTTTTGTCCCGGAATTTGAATATGGCCCTTACGGTTCCCTGAACAACAGGGCGTGGGACCTGGTTTCGTACGGCTCCGGTTACCAGCAGTGGAACAAGCTGAACCCCGCAAAGGGCGTTTACGACTGGACGGAACTGGAAAAACTGCTGAACGCACTTGCCGAGCACAATATGACTTACGCCCTGCGCGTGCTGCCGTACACGCCTTCGTTTATCAAGAGCGACTTCCCGCCCCAAGAAGAATACGACTGGACTCCGCCCTTTGTCTATGAGATGGGCGCGAAGAAAATCCAGATTGACTTGCGGGGGACGGAATACCATGCGTACGCTCCCGTCTGGGACGATTCCATCTACATTTGGGCGGCGAAGGAGTTCGCGAAGGCCCTGGCCGAAAAATACGACGGCGACCCGCGTATCGAATACATTGATGTTCGCACTTTTGGCGAATGGGGCGAATGGCATACCTCGCACATGTTGGGGAGCGTGATGCCTGCCGACTCGGTGCTGAAGGACATGCTGGACTATTATGCGTCCGTGTTCAAGAAGACTCAGCTGGTGCTGCCCTCCAACGGTTTTGGCGATGTCTATACGCATGCGCTGGACCTCGGCATTACCAAGCGCGACGATGGGTTCATTGGCATTCCCGGTAGGCCCGATACCTTGCTGCGGGCATACAACGCGAACCTCCCGACCATTGCCGAGAACATCGCCGGTTACAGGACGATGCTGACCTACGACGACCTGATTCCCGGAGGCAGCCAGAAGTGGACTGCGGAACGCTGGGTGGATGCGATTACCACAGCGCACTTGACCTACTACGTGTTGGACCAGGACAACGACTGTGGTTACTATTTCTACAAGGACAACAAGGCGCTGGCCGATTCCATGAGCAAGGTCATCGGGTACAATTTCACGGTAACGCAGGCGGAACTTTTGACCGTCGTAAGTGCCAAGGATACGACGAGCACATTGAACATTACCGTCAAGAACACCGGCGTGGCGCCCTGTTTCTTCGATGTGTATCTGGTGGCAGAATTCGTGGACAGCACAGGCGCGGCCATCGCGCAGTTGGGCAAAACCATCCGCATTCCCAAGGGTACGTTCAAGGATGGCGCTTCGCAGCAGTTCTCGTTCGGCGGCGATGTTCCGGCAGGTGCGGCAAATCTCGCAACGCAGCCTGGCGTTTCAGTAGCCCTTTCCCTCTACGAAAGCGATGAAGCTTACAAGACCGGCAAGAATCCCACCGTCCGCTTCGACAACGACGGCCTCCAGGAAAATAATAAACTGCTGCTGACACCTTAGAAATTTTATATTTAGTCTAATGCCTATTTTCTTGATTATCTTAGTTGCGGGGCTCACGCTGATTTATCTGAACCTGAGTCCTGTCATACCGGGCAAAAGGGGGAAACTGATTGGGCTTGCAGTTCTGCTGGCCATTTTCCTCGGCATGATGTTCCGTGATACTCTTGTCGGTAGTGCCGCCGTGGCGTTCACTTCGGTGTGGCTTTGCCAGGCGCTGTTGCTGTACATTCCCTGGGGCCTGTTCCGGCTGATGCGACGCATCGTGACGCGTCGTGCGCTCTTGCCGCAGACAGTGACACGCGTGTGTCGCGTTCTTCTCGCGGTGACACTTTCGCTGACGGTGGGCCTCATAGCCTTTGGTGTGCCGCACAACGCCGAGTATAGACTCATCAATACGACGGTCAGTTTACCGGTGCGTTCTGTCACGGAAACGGTCGCTGGTTCCGGGCAAGATGCGCGGCCCCGCACCGAAGCCTTTACGGCGGTCTTCTTCAGCGACATTCATGTGGATCCGCTTTTTGATCGCAAAAAACTGGAACACATGATTGCCGACCTGGATTCCATTGCGCCCGACTATCTGCTTTTTGGTGGCGACCTTGCCGACGTATCCTCGATGCAGCTGGACGAATGGGGCTACGATACCTTGTTCAGGCAGCTCACCTCGAAAGCCAAGATTGCTGCCGTTGGGATTAACGGAAACCACGAATCCATGCAGGAGCGTAACGGTTCTAATCCTGACGAATGGATGCGCAAGGTGGGCTTCGTGGTGCTAGATGATTCGACGGCCTGTCTCGAAAGGGCCTGCTTTACGGGACGCACGGACTTCATGGTGGCGCGTGGCCGCGATGTGGAACGCTTGCCGCTAGCAACCCTGGCCCCGAAAGATTCGGCGCTTCCGTGGATTCTTCTGGATCACCAGCCGAAGGGGATCGAGGCGGAACATTCCGGGCGTCTGCCCGACTATGCCCTTTCCGGTCATACGCATAATGGCCAGTTTTTCCCGGGGACCGTCGTCATCAATTTCGTCTGGCGGCTCGCTTACGGCGAAGGGGTTCTCGATGGCGTGCGCTGGCTCGTGAGCGCCGGCGTGGATTGCTGGGGCCCGCCCGTGCGCGTGGGGTCCGATGCAGACATGTGGGTAATTTCGTTCCAGTAAGAAATTGAGCGCAATCACTAACCTTTACCAGTTTTTTAATATATATTCATGTGGAAGGAACCTGGGGAGGTTGCAATGCGTAAATTGTTCGGTATCATACCCTTATTTTTGGTTTTGTCGGGGATTGTTGCCTGTTCCGACGATTCGGCCAGTGCATCGAACGCTCCGTCCGGTACGGAGGAGGTTGTTTCCGGTAGCGATCTGGAGCTGGCACTTCCGATGGGAGACAAATATATTGTCTATACGGGCTCCGATGACGAGCAGATAACGATTGGCTGGTACAACGTCCATGACGGGACGAGGAACTGGATCAGTGCTGCGACGACGGATACGCTGACTGCGATTGCCGCCTTCGAAAACGGGCTCGTCGTCTATATCGTGGGTGGAAACCTGATTGCGATGAATGTGCTGTCGCAAAGCGGCGAGGGAGAGCTACAAATCAAGGGCGATACTCTTGTTCGCTATATTTCGGGACTAGGCAAGTCGGCAATTGCCGTGAATGCTTCCGGCATCTACTACAAGGACGGCAATTCCATCATGGGCATTCCTCTTGATAAGGGTAAGGTCGACCTTTCTGCATCTCCTGTCAAAATTGTAGATAGAGTTTACGACCAGGATGATTCCTACAAGGCGTTCAAGGATCTCATTGTCTCTGACGGCGTGCTCTATGCGTCGGTCGCCTGGGACAGTCCAAACGGCGTCGTTGTCAGTGCGGACCTGAACAATGTTGATTGGCAGATGGGAGAACGACCGAAACTGACTACCTTTATGGATGGTCTTAGCTCGCCGGCTGATTTGCAGGCTACGGCTTATTACGTCTGTGTTAGCGGTCTTTCGATAAACTGTGCTTCGAAAGGTTTGAAAGAAAAGAAAGTTGTCCCAGCGTCGGTGTCTTTCCCTGCGAACAACTACAGGCTAGCTTCGCATGGAGACAACCTGTTCTACCAGGCTTCGGATGGCTACTATTACCGCTACGCCCTGGATAGCGGTACGCAGACGAAACTTACGAATCACAGCAGCAAGGCGATGTCCGGAACGGCATCGCACCTGGGCTCTCTCGTGGCGGTGAAGGGCAAGTTCTACTGGCTCGAAAGATCCGATGCGATCTACTACCTGGATCTTGATAATTTTGAAGCGTCCCAGAAGGAGGAAGATTCCGGCTCAATGGAAATTTCGCCGCCTTCAAAACTTTCGAATCAATGCCTCACGGAAACGGGCAGCTATGTGACTACGCCGTACGCTTCGAGATATATGGGACGTTTCGAGTACAGGGTGATACACAGGGATGAAGATATGGTGACCGAGGCGACGAGTACCAGCAGCTTTACGATGAATATCGCCATGGAATGCGTTGCCTCCATGATGGGCTTCACGACCTTGAAGATTGTTTGGGCGCAGTCGAGCGAGCCCTTCTTCGGTTGTCTCATGGGCTGCACGCCGAACGATTCGTCCGCCGCGGTTCTTCCGAGCGGAGAAGCGAATCCGGCGCTACCTTCTGGACTTGGGGCAACGTTTGTAATCAAGTTCCCGAACGGCTCGCTATTGACAACCTCTTCTCAGGAAGGCGAGATGAACGTGTCGACGGACGGCAGGACGATTGCGAGCGACTTTGATGCTGGCTATGGCGTGAGTAGCGAGAAGCAGATGACCTGGACTGCTGCGAATATGGATGGAACGGTATTCCCCGATGTCAAGTGGCCTGACACGGCCGAAATGCCAAGCTGGATCTTTAACCAGAGTCAGCTGTAGATTTAGGAAATGACTTTCTTGTAGACTTCGATTTGCCTTGCGATGATGCCGTCCCAGGTGAAGCATTCGTCGATGCGCTTTTCCGCACCGGCGAGAATCTTCCTTACGAGTTCGGGATCGGCGGCGAGACGCTTGTAGGCGTCGGCTAGGGCTTCGGGATTCTTTTCGGGAACGAGAATTCCCGATATACCGTCGATGACCACGTCGGGGATGCCGCCCACGTTGCTTGCGACGACGGGAAGCCCAAGCTCCATCGCTTCGATGAGCACGACGCCGAGCCCTTCGGTATCGCCCTTGCTGTCGACGATGGCGGGGAGCGTGAACACGTTAGCGGTTCTGTATTCGCTTGCAAGCGCTTCGGGCGAAAGCTTTCCGGTAAAGATGACTTCGGCGGGTAGATCCTTCGACTCCGTTTCACTGTGCTCAGGATGACACAGTGCATCTGCCTGCTTCTTTAATTCTTCGGTAAGGTCGCCGACGCCGACGATACGGATTTCGAACTGGTCGCGCGGCAGATACTTAGCTGCTTCGATCAGGTAGCAGATTCCTTTGCGCTCGATATGGCGTCCGACGAAAAGTATCTTGAACTTGCCGTTGACATCGTGTGGCTCGGCGTTCTTCTTGCCGACTTCGAGCGTTGTTCCGTAAGGGCTCCATTCTACGTCCACGTTGCGGATAGCCTTGATCTTGCCCGCGGTGAAGCTCGAATTCGCAAACACGGCATTTGCCTGGCCGATGGCGAATTTCAGGAGCGGCCTGACCCATTTCTTTTTGCGGATAAGCAGGAGCTCGGCGCCGTGAAAGTTCAGGACTAGCGGGATCCGGAAAAGCTTTGCTGCCCCGAGCGCGATGTAGGCGTGCGGAAATGGCCAGTGCGCATGGATCACGTCGGGCTTGAACTTACGGCAGATCCGGATACACTTGAAGAATCCGCTGATGATGTAGGGAATCGCGAGGAGCTGTAGCCACGGCTTGTTCGCCATTTTGGATGGGGCGCCTTCTTCGTGCGTGAGGAATTCCCAGTTTGCGGGGGCGTAGCGGAAACGGTTCACCTTCACGCCGTCGATTTCGTGACTTTTCAGTCCCTTGTAGGCGGGGGCGAGCACCTGTACTTCGAGCCCCGCCTTTTTAAGGTGGGCGACCGAGGTGCGCAACCAGGGAACTTCTGCGTCTTCGTGAAAACGCGGATAGACGGAACCGATGACGAGAAGTTTCATGAATCTAAACGCTTATGGAGGCCTGCGTCATGTTCTGGATGCAGGTTGGGTAGAGAATAGGCTTGACTGTGCCGGAGATGATTTTGTCCATGTCCGGGAAACTCTGGACGTTTGCCATCTGCAGGATGCGCCCCTTGACGCGGTTCCATCCTTCGAGCTTGGAGTCAAGCAGGAGCATGCCGATTCCGGTATCGTTCTCGAGGAACCCGACGATGTCGCTTATGCGGCGGCCCTTGTTGAGTGCGGCGAGGGTTATGTCCCAGAAAAGGTTGTAGTTGTTTTCGTCGGGAATGAGCTTATGGAGCGATTCGAAGTCAAATTCCAGGTAGACGAAGGAGCTGTTATCCTCATCGCTGCGGATAATTTCTTCCTGACACCGCCGTTCGAAGATTTCGGCAGTGTAAATAGAAATCTCGTATTTGTGTTTTCGTATCAAATTATAGAGAAACTCTTTCATCATCGCCTAGAATTTAGTCTATTTTTAGGGTATGCAGCGATTGTTGAAATTGAAAAAAGTGCTCAAGAACAGTGTTTTGGCTTCCTCCGTCGAGAATTTCAAGGCGATCAAGGCGGCGACGGCTAAGTATCGGCCTCTTACCGAAGCCGAAATACAGACGCTCGAAAAGAACGGTAATCGCTCCGAATCCTGGAGCAAGGTCATGGTCGAGAACGATTTCGATGCGAACCGTATCTTCCGTTCGTCGTTCATGGGCGAAGTCTTTTTGCCGCGTTTCTTCGGCACGCTCCTCTTGCCGGGTGATGTTTCTTTCCCGACGGGTATCTACGACAGCCTGGTGCACAACTGCATTGTCGAAAATGCGCTGGTGCACAAGGTGGCCATGCTCAGCAATATCCTGGTGCGCAGTAGTTCCGTACTGCAGAACGTGGGCACTATCGTGAGTAGCGGCAAGATTAGCTACATGGTGGGTAACGCCATGCATGTGGGTAACGAGATGGGTGGGCGCAGCGTGCTCGTGTTCCCGGAAATTTCCACCGACCTGGTAGATGTTCAGCTTTTCCACAAGGCTGATGCCGAAGTGGCCAAGGCCTTTGCCGACCAGCTCGCGGCTTATCGCGAGGATACGGCGCTTCCTTTCGGTATTGTCGGTAAGGGTGCCGTCATTTGCAACACGAACATTATTCGCAACAGCTGGATCGGTGCGCATGCTCGTATCGAGGGTGCCGAGAAGATTCGTAATTCGGTTGTACTCTCGTCGCTCGAAATGCCTAGCCACGTCTACGATTCCGTGATTCTCGAGAATTCGAACGTGCAGATGGGTGTCACTATTCACACGGGCGCCGAAGTCCAGGGATCTGTCCTGATGAGTCGCACGAAGGTTGCCTGCAAGGCAATCGTGAAGTCGTCGATCATTGCGCCCTGCTGCCATATCGAGGAAGGCGAGGTGAATAGTTCCTACATGGGTCCCATGACCCAGATGCATCACCATTCGCTCCTGATCGCAGCTCTCTGGCCCGACGGTTGTGGCAATCTGGGTTATGGCGCCAACGTGGGCAGCAACCACACTGGCCGTATGCCCGACCAGGAAGTCATGCCCGGACAGGGAATGTTCTTTGGACTCGGCGTGAACATCAAGTTCCCCGCGAATTACCGCGAAGCTCCGTTTACCTTGATTGCGACTGGGGTGACCACGCTTCCGCAGCGGGTTCGTTTCCCGTTCTCGTTGATCAAGCCCGGCGACCCGCAGCTCATGGGAGTGGCCCCGAGGCTAAACGAGATCGTACCCGGCTGGAATTATGCCTGCAACGCCTATGCGCTGGACCGCAACCAGTACAAGTATTCCCTGCGCGGCAAGGGGTTCGTGCAGCCGGCCTTCTATAGCATTTTTAGCGCAGAAGTGTTGCACAATGTGTTCGAGGCGTACCAGCGCCTGCAAGTCCAGAAGATTCGCGACGTGTACACGAAGGCGGACATCGATGGACTCGGTGAGAACTTCATGCGCGAACGAGTGCGCCAGCAGGCCCTGCATACCTACCTAGAATACATGGAGCGTTTTGTCCTTGAATCCATTATCACGCTGGTTGTGAACGATCCGGCCCTGCAGATGCAGCCCGTCAAGGAATTGCGCCGCATGGTGACGAACGAGAGCAACAAGGAAGTGTTGCGTATCGTTCCGCTGCCGGAAACATTCGAGGAACTCGTCAAACGATACCGCCAGCTTGAAAAGGACTGGCTCGAGCGCGTGACGCACGGCCTCGACAAGGACAACGAGCGCGGTCGCGAAATTTTTGACGACTACGATGATGCACACCCGATCGACAAGGGCTTTACCGAATGGGAAAAGTTGCGCGTCGAGGAGAAGATGCGTCGCCTAAGTTCCATCGTTAAGGGAACTAGGCTCGAATGATCCTTTCTGACTATCTGCTCTGGGGGCTCCTGTTCCTGGAATTCGTGGCTCGCCTGTATCTAGAAATCCGCGAGCGCCGCGCAACACAGCTGCGTGGCGGCCTTTTCGCAGTTCTTCGCCTGATTCCCCTGGTCAACGACATCGTGCCGCTTCCCGAGAATCGCAAGGAACCGCTCGAGGGGCAGTTCGTGAAGATGCACGAAGAGGGCCATGCCGCGTTCCGCCACGGTGTATTGCGCAACCTCTCGAAGGTTGTCCTGCTGATGCTTGCCGTGTGGCTTTTCGCCTTTCTTTTGGCAAGCTATGGAATGCCGCTGTACAAGGCGGTGCTGTGGCTGCACCTTGCCGCAGTTCCTTTCCGCATCGTCTTTCACCTATATTGCTGGCACCAGGAATACGAAGCGGACCGTTACGCCTTTGACAAGCTCGGGAAAAAGGTGGCGAAGGCCGCGATGCGTAACCTTGCCGAAGCGGAAATTCCCTACACCAGGCTTTTTGCGGTGGTGTACCGCGAACACCCGACAGTCGCCATCCGCAGCCAGAAGATTTTGAATAAAGTAATTAGCGCCGACTGAAGCGCTTTATTTTGTGCGTCCTAGGAATAGGCATGCCCCGTTTACGATGAACGCCGCAATGGTTAGGATATCACCGGTATGCGCACCGAGTGCGGGGAGCGGCGGACAGAGCTTGCCGGCAAGCGAAAGGAGGCCGCCCAGGACGATTCCGACGGCGACGGCGGTCGGCCTGGAACGCATACCGGAAAGTCCCCAGAGGATTGGGATGGTGAAGGCGCCTGCGTAGACGGCGAGCGCGAGCAGGAGCGTGCCGATGATGTCGGTGAATACGAGCGCGAGCAGGAGTGCCACGATGCCGTTCAGCAGAATCACGAGGCGCGCCCTGGAAAGCTGCGTGCCGGCCTTGCCGAAAAGTCCGCAAAGAATCACGGAACTGCTGAGCAAGGTGGTGTCGGCGCTGCTCAGTACCACGCTCAGGAGGGCAAGTGCGATTAGCGGAATCAGCGGCTGCGGCAGGACCTGCCTTGCAATTGCGGTGATGTGCGCTCCCTGCACGTTTTCGAGGCCGGTGCCGTACACTGCCAGAAATCCGATGACGAATGCGACGGGAATCAGCGTCGCTGCTGCCATGCCGATGGCCTTTTTCGCGGTTGTCTCGTCCTTGGCGCAGAACACGCGGCTGAACATGTCGGGGCCTGCCGTGTAGGTGGTGCCGTAAGTGAGAATCAGCAGGAACAGGTCGAAGGGCGTGAAGTTCGTGTTAAATGGGAATGTCGGTGCAGACTGGATTGTCGCGGGAACGTTCACACTGTTGCCGAAGAGGGCGAAACCCGAAATCAGCAGCAGTCCTGCGATGATGAGACCTGCCTGCATGAAGTCAGTGCGCAGGATCGAGAGTTGTCCACCTGCGAGCGTGTAGCCTGTGAACACGACCGCCGCGGTGACCGCCGCCGTCGTGTAGCTGAGCGGCGTGAAGGTCATCAGGAGCTTTGCCGCCGCGATAATCTGTGCCGCGACGATGCCGGTCCACGCGACAGGTATCACTAAAGATGCTACCAGCCGCGGGCCCTTGCCGTATAGCTTTTCTACGAGGTCCGGGAGCGCGTACTTGCCGTGTCTATAGGCGCGCCCTGCAAACGGGATCAGCGAAAGCAGGCCGAGCGCACCCGTAAGCATGAACCAGCTGGCGGCCCCGCCGAGTCGCGCGCCGGAATCGACAGCGCCGATCACGGCCGACCCACCCAGAATCGTAGCGACAAGGCTTCCTGCCACCATGAGCGCCGAAGCTCCCTTCCTCGCTACGAAAAAGTCGGCGATTCCCTTTACGCGCCGCGCACTGCGAATTGCGATTGCCATGAGCGCGGCCAGGTACAGCAACAATACGATAGTCATGACGGTAGCCAAATATGCTAGAATTTGCGGGAGAAAATGCACATGATCGTGCGGAGGTCCCATTCGCTGTCAACCTGCTTCTGCAGGGGTTCCTCGGTAGTGGGGTAGCGGCTGTTTTCGAACACGCGGTCGCGCGATATGATCGCCATCAGCATGCCGTTCCAGTTTTCGCTCACTTTGATCGAGAGCATCGGAGTTACGCTGATGGTCTTGAAACCGGGATTGTAGTCCTTGTAGACGGGGTCGAAGTCGTAGGCGTGCTTGAAGGCGCTAACGTTTGCTGCCACCATGGCCATGGGAACGCGCCTGAAGGGCAGCATGTAGATGAGCGTTCCGCCGTAGCGGTACTTTAGGCCGTTTACCTGAATCGAGTTTCCTGCCGTCCAGATTTCGCCGTCGTCGGCGCCGGTGTAGGCGGAGTAGGTGAGCTCGGCGGTTCCTTTCAGGATAATCTTGGTCCAGTCTGTCTTGGGTAGCAAGGCGAGTAGCGGCAGGGTGAGTGCCGCATGGTAGCGCAGGCCGTAGGCATAGTCCGTAAAGATGATGTCCTGGTCGTAGTCCTTCTTTTCGGGGTCGTAGACGCCCATGAGTGTCGCCGTTTCGCCGTAATTGAGCGCTGTTCCCGTGAAGGGTTCGACGCCAAGTTCCAGAAGGTGGATAAGTTCTATGTTCGCGTCGAACTTTAGCCCAAGTCCCGAGAAGCTCAGATCGTAAGTGCCTGCAGCCTTGAACGTGAGCATTTTCCCTAGGTCGCTTTTCATGCCGATTTTCGAGGACCAGGCGGGAGCTGCGAAGGCAAAGAAGGGCCAGTTGTGCAGCGTCTTGGAATTGTGCAGGGAATTGTGCGGCAGCACGAGCGCTATGATCGAGAAAACGTGGTCCTGACTCAGGGTGGATTGCGGCTCTTCTGGTGCGGCGAATGCTGTAGCGGCACAGAAAATGGCCGCCCAAAATACCCTCCGTACGCTTTGTATTCGTCTGCACATAAAGTTCCCTCAATATAGATAAAAAACGGTGTCGTCCGTAGAGGGAGTTTTTGCGCGGGTAAAATTTGTATATTCTTGGGCACAGAGGTTTTACATGTTCCGAAAAGCTTTAGCTGTATTTTTTGTTCTTGCAGTCTGCTGCTTCGCTTTTGATGTGAGCGTCAAGGCGAACGTGGATAACGCCCAGGTGTTCGTGGGCGACATGTTCAATTACGAAATTCAGGTGACCGCTCCCGAAAATGCTATCGTGGACCTGCCCAGTTTCGTGGGCAACCTTGGCAGCTTCGAGGTCAAGGAAATGAAGAACGAAAAGGTCACCGAGGGCATGCCGAAGGGGAGCGCCAAGTTTGTGTGGCTCGCCACGCTCAATACCTTCGTGAGCGGAGATTTTCTGATTGCCCCGCAGCAAGTGAACGCCGTCGTGGGTAGCGATACCGTCAAGGTGAATACGGACCCCGTGGCAGTGAAGGTCTCGGCACGCACCACCGGCGAGGAGACGGATATTCTCGAAGCCGAGGATCCGCTGGACGACCCGCGCCTTCCGCAGTGGCTCTACATTGCGCTCATCGTGGTGGGAGTACTGCTGCTCGTGTTCCTCGGCTGGTTCCTGCACAAGAAATTCGCGAAGAAAGGCGAAGCCCCGAGGCTCCCGCCCTACGAAGAGGCTGTGCTTGCGCTCAAGGAACTGCGTCAGCGGAACTACCTTGCCGAGGGTAACCAGGGCGATTATTTCATGGCACTCGGCTTTATCACCCGCCGCTACGTGGAACGCCGTTTCGAGGTGGACATCCTGGACGCGACCGTTGCCGAACTCAAGCAGAGAATGGCCCACGTGGCGGGGCTTCCGCAGGCCTACAAGGAATCTGTGGTGACGCTAGCCGCGGAAACTGAACCGGTGAAGTTTGCCAAGATGAAGCTGGATGGCGAACGCTGCCGTTTTTGGGACGAATGGGCCGACCACCTGCTCGAGGACACGAAACCGAAACCGGAAGAAGATTCCAAGAAGAGCTAGGATCGGCCCCTGCGCGAGGAGCTGAACTGTACGGGGGAGCTATCGCGTCTATTTTCCGGGCGGCTGTTGCCGCCTTTTTTGTTGAAGTCGCGACCCTTGTTGCCGCTGCGGTTGTTGAACTTGCGGTCGCTATGGAAACTCTTGCGCGGTTCTCCGTTGTTATCGCGATGGCCGTCGCGCCTGTCGTTGCGCGGTTCGCCGCCTTTGTTTCCGTCGTTGTTGCCAAACTGTGCGGCGCGGCGTTCCTTGCGGGCGGAGTTTTCCCAGCGGCCCTTGTCGCCGGATTTCTGCGGCACGATGGTGACGGCGCGCTGCTCGCGCTTTTGCTGTTCGCGCTCGCGGTATTCGGCGTTTTCTTCGCGTTCCTTGCTCGGGAAGAATTCCTTGCCTTCGGCCTTCGCACTGCGGCTAAGGAGCAGTCGACCGATCTTGCCAAGTTTCAGGCGTTCCAGCGTCGCGCGAATCTGCGGGCGGTTTTCGGGAATGTACCAGAAGAAGAACTGGCGCTGGCTACGCTTCTGTTCCGGCGTTTTCGCTACGTAAAGCGGCTTTCCGTCCGGCGTCATTTCGCTGTAGAACATCTCGGTCGCAATCGTCATCGGTGTCGGCGTAAAGTCCTGCACCTGTTCCAGCTGGAATCCGAGCTGCTTTGTCTCGAGTGCAAGTTCCGCCATGTCGGCCTCGGTGCATCCGGGGTGGCTACTGATAAAGTAGGGAATAATCTGCTGGCGTTTTCCGATGCGCTTGCATTCGTCGTCAAAGAATTCCTTGAACTTGTGGAACAGCGTAAAGCTCGGCTTGCGCATCAGCTTAAGCACGGCATCGCTGGTATGTTCCGGGGCCACCTTCAGGCGCCCGCTCACATGATAATCAATCAGTTCGCGGGCGTATTCCTCGTGGTCGCGAATCAGTTCCTTGTCGTCGGTTTCTTGCAGCAGCATGTCGTAGCGCACGCCGCTTCCAATGAACAGGTGCTTCACCTTAGGGTGGTTGCGCACTTCTCGGTAGAGTTCCAGAAGTTCGTGGTGGTGCGTGTCCATGTTGTCGCAGACTTTCGGAGTCAGGCAACTGGGGCGGGCGCACTTTTGACAACGGCTCGGGTCGCGGCCGCGCATGTTGTACATGTTGGCGCTCGGGCCGCCCAAATCGGTGATGGTGCCGGCGAATCCGTCCATCTTCGTAATCAAATCGACTTCGCGCAGAATGCTTTCGCGGCTACGGCTTGCAATAAACTTGCCCTGGTGTGCGTTGATGGCGCAAAAACTGCAACCGCCAAAACAGCCGCGGTGCGTGTTGATGCTAAACTTGATCATGTCGAACGCAGGCACGTTGCCGCGTTTCTTGTAACGCGGGTGCGGTTCGCGGGCGTAAGGGTATTCAAAGCTCTCGTCGAGTTCGCCGTATTCGAGCGGCGGGTACGCGGGGTTAATCACCACGGTCTGTTCTGCGACATCTTGCAGAATGCGGCGCTGGAACCATTTGTTGCATTCAATATCCACCTTGCGGCAGTTCTCGATTTGATTGCGCTTGCTCTCAAGGCAATCTTCGTAGCTTGCGAGGCGCAAGTCTTCCCACTGCTTGGTCGTAGGAATTTGTCCCTTGGGCGCGAGGTAGGCCGTCTGCGGCACGGAATGCAGGCTCGAAAACGGTACGCCCTTCTTCAAAAGGCGCACGATTTCCTTGAGCGGCTTTTCGCCCATGCCGTACACGAGAATGTCGGCTTGCGTATCGAAAAGAATGCTCGGCTTGAGTCTGTCGCTCCAGTAGTCGTAATGCGTCACGCGGCGCAGGCTCGATTCAAGTCCGCCAATCAGCAGCGGAACATCGGGGTAGAGTTTCTTTAAAATCTTCGCGTACGTGTAAGTCGCGTAATCGGGACGAAATCCTGCCTTGTTGCCGGGAGTAAAGGCGTCGTCGCTGCGGAGGCGCTTTGCCGCGGTGTAGTGGTTCACCATGGAATCCATGCCGCTACTAATCGCGAAGAACATTCGCGGCTTGCCAAGCTTCTTGAAGTCGCGCAAGTCATCGCGCCAGTTCGGCTGCGGGAGTATTGCCACGCGTAAGCCTTCGTGCTCGAAAAGGCGACCCACCACGGCATGCCCAAAACACGGGTGGTCCACGTAGGCGTCCGCGCTGATGATGATCACATCTACGTAATCCCAGCCGAGTTCCTCCAGGTCTTCTTTGCAGATGGGTAAAAAGCGCGGATCGTACATAGAGTGAAAGATAGTAAATAGTAGGCAGTCGACAGTAGGAAGTGACACGAATGTGTCATCCTGAGTGGAGAACCGTAAGGTTCGAAATCGAAGGATCTAGAGCCCATTTTGTTGCGTTTTAATCGTCTTTTTCTAAATTTCTTGATATGAAGCCTTTAAGCAATCGTACGGAACATTTTACGGAATCGGTCATTCGCCATATGACGCGCATCGCTTATGCGTGTGGCGCCATCAATCTGTCGCAGGGTTTCCCGGATTTTGATCCGCCCAAGGCCTTGCAAGACCGCCTGGCCGAAGTCGCCCACACGGGCCCGCATCAGTACGCGATTACGATTGGTGCGCAGAATTTCCGCGAAGCGCTTTCCAAGAAACAGGAACATTTCAGCGGACTGCGTTACGACCCGCAAACCGAAATGGTCATCACCTGCGGCAGTACCGAAGCCATGATGATCACGATGATGTCCGTCTGCAATCCGGGCGACAAGGTGGTCATCTTCTCGCCGTTCTACGAAAACTACACTGCCGATACGATTCTGAGTGGCGCGACTCCGATTTATGTGCCGCTCGATCCGCACGATTTCACCTTTGACGCAAACGTCCTCGAAGATGCCATGAAGCAGCCGGGCGTGAAGGCGCTCGTACTTTGCAATCCGTCGAACCCGAGCGGAAAAGTCTTTATCCGCAAAGAGCTGCAGATTATCGCCGACCTCGCCATTAAATATGATTTGTATGTAATCACCGACGAAGTCTACGAACATATCGTGTTTGCACCGCACCGTCATACTTATATTGCGACGCTTCCGGGCATGCGCGAGCGCACCATCGAATGTTCTAGCCTTTCCAAGAGCTATTCCATTACGGGCTGGCGCCTGGGCTATGTGCTCGCTGCTGAGCCCATCATGAACTGCATCAAGAAAATTCACGATTTCACAGTGGTGGGGGCCGCTTCGCCGCTGCAAGAAACCGCACTCACTGCGCTTAACTTTGGCGACGATTACTACGCAGAACTGCAAGCGCATTACACGCACATGAAGGAAATCTTCACCGGCGGCCTGCGCAATCTGGGTTTCAAATTCACCGAGCCGCAGGGCACGTACTTCGTGATGATGGATATCAGCGAATTCGGCTACAAGTCCGATGACCAGTTCTGTATCGACCTCGCGCAAAAAGTGGGTGTTGCCGCAGTGCCGGGTTCCAGCTTTTTCCGCGAACCGGTGAATCACCTGATCCGCTTCCATTTCGCCAAGAAGGATGAAACCCTCTACGACGCGCTCAACCGTCTAGAAAGCCTTCGCCAGAAGATGGGGTAGCCTCGCGAGCCTCGAAATCGCGCTTCTCCGCGTCCCTCTTGGAATACACACATCCGCAGTAATTCTGCCTATACAGATTGTACTCCGCCGAAAGCTGAATAGAACGCTTGTACCCGCCCTTCTTCTTGAAGTCGCTGGGTAGGCGCTTGATTCCGTAGATATCGCACTGCTCCTGCACTACCTCGTTCAGCACCTGCGCATTTTTCATCGGGCTAATCGTGAGCGTGGTCGTGAAGTATTCGCAGTTCAGTTCTTTCGCGAGCCTTGCCGATTCGGCGAGCCGCAGCTCGAAACACTTGCGGCAGCGTGCGCCTCCTTCGGGTTCGTTTTCGAGCCCGCGAACGGTATCGTAGAACATTTTCGGGTCGTATTCGCCCTCGATCAACGTGACTGGATACTTTGTCCTAAATTCAGCGACGAACCGCTTGATTTCTGCGACGCGGTGACGGTATTCCTCGTCAGGCGCGATATTCGGATTGTAGTAGAAGAGCGTAATCTTGAAGTACTGCGACAGGTATTCGATGGTGTAGCTGCTACAGGGCGCACAGCAGGCATGCAGCAAAAGCGTCGGCACTTCGCCGGTGCGTTCCAGCCTGCGGATAATGTAATCCAAGTCGCGCTGGTAGTTGTGCTTGGGAGCGTTGGACTGTTGCTGTTCCATGGCTTACTCCCAGTTGAGCGTCCCGAAGGCGGTTACCCAGAAACAGATTGCGGTCACGACGGCGAACGTTCCCATCACGGTACGTTCCTTGTAGGCGGTGCTAAAGAGAACCGTCGCGGTATAAAAAGTCAGGTACAATGCAAAGAAGAATGCGAGGACGCGCGTTACGATGAAGGGGATAATCTCGGGCAAAACATGTCCTGCCGAAAGTAGCACGAAAAGGGCGACGAACTGCATCGTGGTCGGCACGATGAAAGCCTTGCGGACCTCGGGCGGAATCACCTTGTACCGGGCGTTCATGGCGTAGTTGCCGAGAGGCGCTCCGCAGGCGAGCGCAATATTTAGCGCGATAGAAGGCAAAAAGGCGATTGCCCCGATAATGGCGGCTATGGTCATGTTTCAAAGATAAAAAAACGACGGTCCCAGGTAAAGGAGGTAGACCTAGGACCGTCAGGGAGTGTTTGGGTATCATAAAGATATATATTCCGGATTGTAATAGACTTGGGGAATATTAAAAACTTGTTTACCCGAGTAACCATCCTGTAGCCGCCGTATATTTTACGCAAAACATGCGTTAAATATAAAGGTGAGATCTTTATGATCAAAATGGACGGCTTATCTAGAAGTTCATCCTCATCTTCAGGTGCCCGTGCAGCGGATGCAGCGGGGTTTCGGCGGTGCGCCGAAACGTGACCGCGAGCGAGAGGCGCAGTAGCGGCGTTCCGACATCGGCCTCGCTGCGGATCCTGAGCTCGCGGTCGGGCTTTCCCTTCGGGAAAACTACCGCTGCACCGACATGGTTCTGCGTATCTGCTCTGTAGGTGATTCCCGCTTCGGTTCGGGGGTCGCCAAAACCCTGGCCCCGTGTGTGACGCATCTGCATGGCGGCGGTAATACTCCAAACGCCGTCGATGCCTCCTTCTGCGCCCCCTCCGCCGTCTGCCATACCCAACAGCACCGAGCGGAGTTTCAGGGCCAGGTCATTTTGTCGACAGCGCGACCTGCCGGAAGCGGCTTCGAGGCAGGTCGCACTTCCGCCGCCCCGCAGGGCGGCAGGTCCCGTTTCCGCTGTGACCTTGAAACGGGCCTTGGTAGAATCGCCTTCGAGCGGCATCATGATGCGCGCGTTCGCGCTTGCTCTGCTTTTCCAGCTGTCGCGGAAAGTCGTAGTGACGGTCTGGCTTCCCCAGAAGCGAGTCTTTTCGACGGTTGCGCTCAGGTTAGCCTGTCGCGGCAGGGAATCGCCATGCCAGTAGGCGTCTGCTTTCCACGAGAATTTAGCAATTTCTGTCTTTTCATGGTAGCGCAGCTGGATTTTTAGTAGCGGGTTTGTGCCTTTCCACCATGCCGCAAGGTTCATCCACTGGCTTTTACCCTGCAGAGCGATCGAATGCTCCTCTGCAGCTTCGACGGTGTGCCAGTATACCGCCTCGATCTCGGTCCCGCGCGCCGGGATGAACGCAGCGCTTGCCCGAGTCGTCGCTGCCGTGTCTAGCAGCGCCCCCAGCCGGAACCGGCCTGCCGGGAAACTCGCCGTGTAGAATAGCGCCGTTCCCCACAGGGTGTCGAGCGGTACCGGACTGTACAGTTCCTTCGTCGAGATTTCCCCGAAGTGAGCCGTCGCTTCCTCGCTGCGGTAGGTCAGCAGCGACTGCGTGCCCAGCCGCAGATGGTAGCGGTAGAAGTTCACGCGGAGTTCCGTGCGGTGGCTTTCCAGGTGCCCCAGCGAGTCTGTCCGTCCCTGCCATTCCGCATATCCGTGTGGCATGAGCCTGGGCGCGATTCCGGGTTCCCTTGCTGCCGTCGCCGGTGCGCTTTCTTCTTCGCAGCTTTCCAGTGCGTACACCGTGGCAAGCAGGCACGCTTCCTGCGTATTGCCGGTTTCCAGCTGGTCCAGGATTTCGCGCGCCTCGTCCCCGTCTATGATTCCGTCGTCCCACCACTCGAATACTTTTGCCTCGTTCAGTGCGGGCTCTGCTGCGGCCACTCCCAGGCCGGTCAGGACTGCAGGCAGCATTGTCCGGATGCATGGAATTCTCGTAGTCATGAGCCTCTAGAGTAGACACGCCCGGACACCTCAATCGTGAACCGTTGCCCCTAAAAATTCCGCCACTTTGCTACTTTTGTTTACATGGCAAGTTCTAGCTGGTCCAAGAAATCCTTTTCCAGGACGCCCGCTCGCGCGGCGAACGCCGTCGGTCGCGACTTCGTGCCGCACCTCAAGGCGCCCCGTACCGAGTTTCCGCTGTTCGGCGGCAAGCGCGTCACGCCCTCGCTCGCGGGGCTCGACAAGCTGTTGCATTACTATGGCGTGGAACTTCAGCCGAAGACCCTGGAACAGATATGGGAATTCCACCAGCTGCTGCGCGCAAACAATGACGACCAGGACCTCACGCGCCTCAACGCGTTCGAGACCATGGTGGAGCGTCACTACGCCGACTGTACGCTCATCAACGCCTACGTTCCCAAGTGGCCCGCCCGCATGATCGATGTCGGTAGCGGTGCCGGCTTTCCTGGAATTCCTCTCAAGCTCGTGAATCCGGGAATCCGCCTCACGCTCTGCGAACCGCGCCCGAACCGCATCAACTTCCTGAATATGGTCATCGAGAAGATGGGCCTGCAGGGGATCGACGTGTTCGGTCACAAGGTCACGAGCCGGAGCATGACTATTCCTGTGGACGGTGTCATCAGCCGCGCTTTCGAGCTCATGGAAAAGACGCTTCCGCGTATCGCGAACTCCCTCAAGGTGGGTGGCCGCGTGTTCTTCATGAAGGGCCCCGCCGTTGCCGACGAACTCAAGACCTTCCACCCCGAGGATTTCGGCTACAAGTTCGCGGGTCAGCATTTCTACACCATTCCGAACTCCACCCAGGAACGCGCCCTGATTATCCTGGAAAGGGTCGAGTAGCGTCTCCGTAACATTTCTATGAAGTCGTTTCTTATAGCCCTCCTTGCAGGAATGTCGCTCTCGTTTGCAATCGAGTCCATTCCCATCAGCGATGTCAAGGCGTCGGCCAATCTGCTGGATCAGGGCAAGAACACTTACAGGCCCGAGAACCTGGTCATGAAGAAGAAGGTGCACCCGTTCTACCAGGTATGGGCGGCTACCTACAAGGAAAAGCCCATTACGCTCGAGTTTACGATCGGTGCGCAGCGGCTCGACATGATCACGATATATAACGGCTACATGCGCGATTCCGCCTCGTACGTGAACAATGCCCTTGCGAAGACAATCAAGATTTACGACAACACGAAGAACAACCTGATCAAGACGGTCACGCTCGCCAAGCCCAAGTGGGGCGGATACAAGCATTCCCGCGCCGACATCGTCGCTTTCGAAAAGCCGCTCGAGAACGTGCACAAGATCATCATCGAGATACAGGACATCTATCCTGGCAAGAAGACGAATGACGTGAGCATGGCCATGGTCAAGTTCTGGGGATTCGTCAAGGCGCCGCGCAAGTTCAAGACGGGACAGATGAAGGACCCGCGCGACGGACAGACTTACGGCACCTTGAGAATTGGCGGACAGACCTGGATGTCGCAGGATCTGCGCTACAGGACTCCGGATAGCCGCCCGTTCGCGAATCCTGCCGCAAAAAAGCTGGTGCTTCCGCCCGATGCCGGCTTCGAGTATCCGGAATCGGATATCGAGCAGGGCGTGTGTCCTGGCGGATGGCGCCTCCCGACGCGTTCCGAGTATATGAACCTCAGGTCGGAACTGTCGGCGAACGCGACGATGGACGACTACTTCTCCATGACGCCCAGGCGATTCTTCTATTCCATTCACGAGTCCGAGGGAACCGGCGGACGCTCGTACAAGACCGACATCGAGGATTTCTTTTTTCCGACGGATGCCTACGGGCTGAACTTTTCCACGCTGACCCGTCGCTATTATGACGGCGAGTGTTCCGAGGAGGGCGGCGAGCTGTATGCGATATCTTCTTACTGGACCATGGACTCGAAGGAAGTGCCCCTCTGGCCTGACGAGAATGGCAACATCGAAATGAAGTCGCTTAGACATTACCGTTTTGGCGGTACCGACTATTGCGAGGCGATGCAGTGCACCGAGGACTACCACTTCGTTCGTTGCGTCAAGGGTGGAACGCTGGCGGATTCGCGCGACGGCAGGATGTACAAGACCGTCAGGATTGGTAACCAGACCTGGATGGCCGAGAACCTGAAGTACGACGCATCGCCGAGTTTCTGCTACGAGGGCAATCCCGAGAACTGCGCCACTTACGGACGCATGTACACCTGGGAATCCGCCCAGACGGCATGTCCCGATGGCTGGCACCTGCCTAGTATCGAGGAATTCAGGTCGCTGGTCGAAGGTGCCGGTGGCAAGAAGGATGCCGCAAGGCGTCTCATGGCGATTGGCGCATGGACCGACGAACATGGCAAGCGCATCAATGGTGCAGATGACTTCAGCTTCGCAGCACTCCCTGCCGGTTACGCCTACGTTCCTGCAGAAGACGGGTCTGTGCCCAGTTTCAGCCAGGGGCAGATGACATCCTTCTGGACGACGTCGCGACGCACGCTAGACTTTGATGGTGACACCACCAGCACGGCGGGCGAGCACTTTATGCTGCCTAGTCTGGAAGTTGGCGGCGAGGAAGGCTACGACGGTGTCCTGGCCGTCTCCGTCCGCTGCCTCAAGGATTAGTCGGCGAAACTACGCGGACCTTGCGGGGCTATACCTCGATTGTCACGCGGCTGATCTTGTTTTCATCTTTTTTCACGTGAATCTTCTTCTCTATCTTTTGCTCGAGGGAGTTCACGTGGCTGATTATTCCTACCAGGCGACGGTCGCCCGCGAGGTTCAGCAGCGTGTTGGTCGCAAGTCTCAGCGTCTCGTCGTCGAGCGAGCCGAAACCTTCGTCCACGAACAGGGTGTCGAGCTGGATTCCTCCGGCAGAACTCTGTACCTCGTCGGCGAGGCCCAGCGCAAGCGATAGCGACGCCAGGAAGCTTTCGCCGCCGCTTAGCGTGCGTGCCTCGCGCTGCTTGCCACTCGCATGGTCGAGTACGTTCAGGTCAAGCCCGCTCTGACTCTTGTTATCGCTCTGCTCCATGCTGCGGCGCACCAGTTCGTACTGCCCGTTCGAAAGGATGCTGAAGCGGATGTTCGCGCGGCGCACGATACGGTCGAAGTAGGCCGTCTGCACATGGGTCTCGAGCATCACCTTGCGTTCTCCGGAAAGCCCGCCGTTGGCCACGTTCGACAGGTTGTCCACCATCTTGTACTTCCTGAACAGGCCGCCCAGTTCTGTGGCAATCTGGCGGATTTTCTCGATAGACTTCTTATTCTGTTCTAGCCTTGCCGAAACGGTTTTCCACGCCTGCGTCAATGCCTGCTGCTCGGCGTGAACCTTCTGCCGGTTCTGATTCAGCGTCTCGAGGTCTTGCATCGGCTCGTCTTTCAGCTGTTCGCGCAGCGTCGTCACCTGACCTTCCAGGCTCGACAATTTCTCCTTGCATTCGGTATACGCGTCTGTGGCCCTCTTGTAGTCGGCCTGCAGCTTGGCGAGTGCTGCCTGCTTCTCGGTAATGACCCTGTTTGCCTCGGCCTTGTTCTTGTGCGGGAGTTTCGCGGCAATATCGTCGGCCTTCTTCTTCAGAGTTTCAATTTCGCCTGTCAGTGCCGAAATGTCGTTCGCGCAGGTCGCGTTGCCATTGCGGAGCTTGTCGAGCGCCCCGCGCAGTTCCGGCAGTAAATCTTCCAGTTGCTTGCGGCGGCTTTCGCGACGGGTTTCTTCCTTTAGCGCGGCATCCTGCTCGGCGACCTTGGCCCTTACGCTGTCGAACTCCTCGCGGATCCTAGCCTTGGAATTTTCGATGCTGCAATCTTCAACAGAAACCCTGCACGCCTGTATTCCGAGTTCATGAAGTATGCGGAAAAGAATGCCATAAGCAAATTCTTCTCAGGAGACTTCAAGCGATTAAAAGAAGAGCTTCGGGTATATTACAACGGAGCACTTCCGCCTGACTCTG